>JASGGT010000080.1:0-11418 GCA_047602655.1 Desulfovibrio sp.
GTTCGACCAGAATTCCTACAAGGTTTCGGGCGGTCTGCACGGCGTGGGTGTTTCCTGCGTCAACGCCCTGTCTGAAGAGCTCACAGTCACTGTGCGCCGCGATGGCAAACGCTACCGCCAGCATTATGCCCGTGGCGTACCGCAGGACGAACTGGCGGTTATCAGCGAGGGCTTCGTTGAAGGGCACGGTACCACCGTTCGCTTCAAACCTGACGAAGAGATTTTTGAAGTTCTCGAGTTTTCATATGAAACATTGAAGAAGCGCTTTGAGGAGCTGGCCTATCTTAACAAGGGCCTGACCATCGAGTGCATCGACGAACGCATCGGCGAAACCCATGTGTTCCACGCCGAGGGCGGCATCCGCCAGTTTGTGGGCGATCTCAACTCCGGCGAGCAGGGCATTCACCCCATCATCTTTGGTGAAGGCATTGTTGATAATGTTACCGTGGATTTTGCCTTGCAGTACAATGCGGGCTACAAGGAAAACATTTTCACCTTTGCCAACAACATCCGCACCAAGGAAGGCGGCACCCACCTTGTGGGTTTCCGCACTGCGCTCACGCGCGCCATTAACGGCTACATCAAGGGCCAGGCTGATCTGGTCAAAAAGATGAAGAACACCTCGCTGTCTGGTGATGACGTGCGCGAGGGTCTTACTGCCGTTATCAGCGTCAAGCTGCCCCAGCCGCAGTTTGAAGGGCAGACCAAGACCAAACTTGGCAACAGTGAGATTGCCGGTCTGGTTGCTGGTGTGGTGTATGATCGCCTGAACGTGTATTTTGAGGAAAATCCCAAGGATATCCGCCTCATTATCGACAAGGCCATAGACGCCTCGCGGGCGCGGGATGCAGCCCGCCGCGCCAAGGAACTTGTCCGCCGCAAGGGCGCGCTTTCTGACAACTCGCTGCCCGGCAAACTGGCCGACTGCCAGAGCAAGGATCCTATTGAATCCGAACTGTTCATCGTGGAAGGTGATTCGGCAGGCGGCTCCGCCAAGCAGGGGCGTAATCCAAAAAATCAGGCCATTTTGCCCTTGCGCGGTAAAATCCTGAACACGGAACGCACCCGCTTTGACAAAATGCTTGCCAACAAGGAAGTCAAGGCGCTCATCACCGCCATGGGCGCGGGCATCGGCGAGGAAGACACCGACCTCGACAAGCTGCGCTACCATAAAATCATCATCATGACAGACGCCGACGTGGACGGAGCGCACATCCGCACCTTGTTGCTGACCTTTTTCTTCAGGCAGTATCAGGAAATGGTGGAGCGCGGCTTTGTCTACATTGCCCAGCCGCCTTTGTACCGTGTGCACAATTCGCGCATGGAAAAGTTCATCAAGGACGACCCTGCGCTCAACGAATTTCTGCTCACCCGCGTGAGTGAAGACGTGACCGTGGTGGCCTCCAACGGCAAGGAATTCCGCGGCAAGGAACTCATCAGCCTTATGGAGCACATTGAAAAGCTTGAAGGCCGCGTCAACGACGCTGAAATGTCCGGCACCCCGCGCGACCTCTTCATGGCTCTTGCGACCCATGAAAAGCAGATCGACGCCCAGAACCTTGAAAATCAGGACAGTGAGCTTACCGAGTGGCTCAACAGCCATGGCTATATGCTCACCCTTGAGCGGGAAAAGAGTGAAGACGAAGAAGAACGCCTTTTCGCCGTGTTTGAAAATACCGGCGGGCACCACACCCGCAGAGGCATGGAGTTTTTCTCTTCCCGCCTTTACAAGCAGGGTTGGCAGCTCTTTGACGAACTGCGCCAGCAGTGCGGCTCTTTTGCCTTCAACCTGCGCAAGAAAGATGGCGAGGTTGCCGCAGAAGACCTGTTTACGCTCATGCACATGGTGCTTGATGAAGCCCGCAAGGGCATCAACATCCAGCGTTACAAGGGTCTTGGTGAAATGAACCCCGACCAGCTCTGGGTGACGACCATGAATCCCGAAAACCGCGTGCTCCTGCAAGTTTCGGTGGAGGATGCCAACGAGGCTTCGGATGCCTTTGTGGAACTGATGGGCGACCGTGTGGAACCGCGCCGCGATTTTATTGAGCGCAACGCCCTGGCCGTACAGGATCTGGATATTTAAAGGGAGAATCTGTGTGTGGGCTGTCCGTGCCGGGCAGTTTCACACACTCTCCTGTGAATATATCAATAGCGTGAAGCGAAAAGCCGGTTTTTAACCAGAGTTTTTCGCGGCATGACACGTAAAATGGGGATGCAGCAGGGTTCTGGCCCTTTGCATCAGGAGGGGCTTGCCCTTCCAGCCCCCAAATAACAGCAGCGAGGCCCGCAGTGGCAGATATGCAGCAGCCGCAGATCAGCATTGAAACAGAACTCCGCAAATCGTATCTGGAGTATTCCCTTTCGGTTATTATAGGGCGCGCCATCCCGGATGCGCGCGATGGCCTTAAGCCGGTTCACAGGCGTATTCTTTTTGCGCAGTACGAGCTTGCCAACAACTATAACCGTCCGCACAAAAAATCCGCGCGCATCGTCGGTGACGTCATCGGTAAATATCACCCGCACGGTGATGCTGCCGTGTACGATGCCCTGGTGCGTATGGCGCAGGAATTTTCCATGCGCGATCCCCTGGTGGACGGGCAGGGCAACTTCGGCTCCATCGATGGCGATGCCGCTGCTGCCATGCGTTATACCGAAGTGCGCATGTCCAAACTTGCCCAGGAGTTTTTGAACGACCTGGACAAGAATACCGTAGATTTTCGGCCCAACTACGATAATACCCTGCAGGAACCTACGGTTATGCCGAGCAAGGTTCCCAACCTGCTGGTCAACGGCAGCTCGGGTATTGCCGTGGGTATGGCCACCAATATTCCGCCCCACAACCTGGGCGAACTGTGCGATGCCCTGCAACTGCTCCTTGATAACCCGCAGTGCAGCATCGATGAGCTCATGGATTATGTGAAAGGGCCGGACTTCCCCACCAGGGGCTTTGTCTACGCGGGCAAGGGCCTCTACGACGCCTATCACACCGGGCGCGGCACGGTTAAAGTGCGCGGCCGCATTGAGCTTGAAGACCGCAAAAAAGGCGCGCAGAGCATTGTTATCCGTGAAATTCCCTTTGGGCTTAACAAAAGCTCGCTGGTGGAAAAAATCGCGGCTCTGGTCAATGACCGCAAGATTGACGGCATCACCGACCTGCGCGATGAATCCGACCGCAAGGGCATTCGCATTGTTATTGACCTCAAGCGCGGCACCATCCCCGACATTGTGGTCAACGCCCTGTACAAGTTCACGCCGCTGGAAACGAGCTTTGGCATCAACATGCTGGCCGTGGTGGACAACCGCCCGCAGCTGCTGAACCTCAAGACGGCGCTTTCCTGCTTTGTGGATCACAGGCGTGAAGTGGTTATTCGTCGCACGCGTTACGATCTGGAAAAAGCCGAAGCCCGCGCGCACATTCTGGAAGGTCTGCGCATCGCCATCGACAATATCGATGAAGTGGTGGCCCTTATTCGTGCTTCCGCCAATCCGGAAGAAGCGCGTACTGCCCTTATGGAGCGCTTTGCGCTTTCAGAAGTGCAGGCCAAGGCCATTCTTGAAATGCGTTTGCAGCGCCTTACGGGTCTTCAGCGCGAAGAGCTGATGAACGAGTACAAGGATCTGCTGCAAAAGATCGAATTCTACCGCTCCATTCTGGAAAATGCCGAAGTGCTGCGTAGCGAACTCAAGCGCGAGATTGCTGAAATCCGCGAAACGTTCGCCACGCCACGCCGTACGGAAGTGCTGCGCGAAGCCCTGACAGACATTGATATTGAAGATCTCATTCCTGACGAAGAAGTGGTCATCACGCTGTCGCGCCGCGGCTACATGAAGCGCACAGGGCTTGAGAACTATCAGCAGCAGAAACGCGGCGGCAAGGGCATTGCGGCCCTGCACACATCGGATGACGACTATGTGCAGGAATTTTTGTCCACTACCAATCACCAGTATCTCTGCCTCTTCACCAACAAGGGGCGCATGCACCAGCTCAAGGTGCATCAGGTGCCGGAGGGCAGCCGCACGGCCAAGGGCGTGCATATCAACAACCTGCTGCCGCTTGAAGAAAACGAGTGGGTTACGACAGTTCTTGCCCTGCGCGAATTTGCCGAAGACAAGTTTTTCCTGTTCATCACCAAGCGAGGCATGATTAAACGTTCTTCCGCCTCCTTGTACGCAAAGTGCCGCAAGACGGGCCTTATGGCCGTGGGCCTGCGTGAGGACGATGAACTTGTGGTGGTGCGTCCCATCCGCGACAACAACCACATTGTTCTGGCTACGGCAGATGGTTTCTCCATCCGTTTTGCCTGCAACGATGTGCGCCCCATGGGCCGCGTGGCCACGGGCGTCAAGGGTATTGCCCTGCGCAGACAGGACTTTGTGGTGGCGGCGGTCATCATCAAGGATATTGACCAGACCACCGAGATCATGTCCATCTCCGCCAACGGTTACGGCAAGCGCACCAGTGTTGATCTCTACCGTCTGCAATCGCGCGGTGGCAAGGGCATCATCAACTTCAAGGTGACGGCCAAGACCGGGCCTGTGATCGGGGCCATGCCCGTGCGCGACAACGACGGGCTTATCCTGCTGACGTCTTCCAACAAGATTGTGCGTATCGGCGTTGACGATGTGCGCAGCAAGGGCCGCGCCACCATGGGCGTTATGCTCGTGCGTCTTGATGAAGGCGGTCATGTGGTGGGCTTTGACCGTGTGGACGAGGGCGGGCAGACCGGCAGGGATGCCAGCGCCGAAATGGATGATGACGATATGACCGATGTCGCTTCCGCGACTGTTGTTGCCGAGTCCGATGGGCTTGCTGATGACAGCGCGGACGATGACGGTGAAGAATAACCATAACTGATGAAAATATTGCGGCGGGTTTGCGGCAAGGGTTTAGCCCTGTGTCTGTGCCTGGTTTTTGCTGGCTTTTTGTGCGCTTGCAAAGATCAGAGCATGGTGGGCGACGACCTTTCCGCAGCCCGCACCGCAGTTTCTTTGCGTGACTGGTCCCTTGCCGAAAGGCTGCTTGAGCGTTATCTGCGTGAGGCACGGGATGCTGATCTGCGTTGGGAAGCGTGGCAGCAGTTGCTGGTGGTGCTGAATGCCGCCGGTCAGGAACCTCGTGCCACCCTTGAATGCCTTGAAACCATGCTGGCGGAATTTGCAGACAATGACGCCAGAAGCGCCGTCATTTTGCGGCGTATGGGTGAGGTAAACGAGGGTTTGCGGCGTTATGGCCGTGCCGCGGACGCCTGGAATGCTTATATAGGTCTTGCAGGGCTGTCGTCAGAGCAGACGGTGGATGGTTACCGCAGGCTGGCGGCCATGCAGTTCAACCTGCGCAGGTTTGACGCGGGCGAAGATACCTTGCAGCAATGTCTTGCTCTGCCCCTGGCGGATCATGACAAAATAATGTGCATGTACGACCTTGCCGACCAGAACATGGCAAGGGAACGCTGGCAGGATGTGGCTGACCTTTGCCAGCAGATACTTGATAGCGATCCGGACAAGATTTTGCGTGGTCTGGCGGGCTATTTGCTGGCTGATGCCCTTGAACAGCTCGGTAAGGGAAAAGAAGCCCTTAAAAACTTTGAACTGGCCCGCGACGATTATCCCAATCCGTCGGTCATTGATAATCGCATTGCGCATCTGCGCAAAAAACTGAAGAAGTAAGGCCTATGATCAAGCACGAATGCGGCGTATTCGGCATTTATGACCACGAGGAAGCGGCTCGACTGGCTTATTTCGGTTTGTATGCACAGCAGCATCGCGGCCAGGAAAGCGCGGGCATAGTTACCTTTGACACCGACGGCGTACACGAACACAAGGGCATGGGCCTTGTGCCAGACGTTTTTTCAGAGGCCCATCTCAAGGCTCTGACAGGCAGAACGGCCATTGGTCATGTGCGTTATTCCACCACAGGGCGTTCCTCCAGCAGCAACGCTCAGCCCTTTCTTGCCCATTTCAAGGGGCGGGATGTGGTGCTTGCGCACAACGGCAACCTGGTCAATGCCGCGCAGTTGCGCGAAGACCTCGAGAACGAGGGTGCCATATTTTCTACCAGCAATGACACGGAAGTGTTCATGCATCTGCTGGTACGTGCGCTCAGGCACAACGACCTGCCCGGCGCCGTCAAGGAAACCTGTGCCCGGGTTCGCGGCGCGTACTGTCTGCTGGTCATGGTCGACGGCGTTATGGTGGCGGTGCGTGATCCCCACGGCTTCCATCCTCTGGCTTTTGGCCGCATGAACGGCAGCCCCGTGTTCGCCTCTGAAACCTGCGCCTTTGATCTGCTTGAAGCCGATTTTGAGCGCTCTGTGGAACCGGGCGAAATCATCATCGTTGACGGCAACAGCGTGCGTAGCGACCATCTGATGGGGCCGTTGCCCGAGAAGCCCCGCCAGTGTATTTTTGAGCTGGTCTATTTTGCCCGGCCTGACTCCTACATTTTTGACGAGCAGGTCTACCTGTGTCGTAAAAAAATGGGCTGGAATCTGGCTGACGAGTCTGCGCCGGAAGTCGACTATGTGATGCCCTTCCCGGACTCAGGCATTTACCCGGCCCTTGGTTTTGCCCAGCGATCTGGCCTGCCCTATGAGCATGCCATGATCCGCAACCACTATGTGGGGCGCACCTTTATCCAGCCTTCGCAGAGCATGCGCAGTTTTGGCGTGCGGGTTAAGATTAACCCTGTGCGCGAAATGATTGAAGGTAAGCGCATCTGCATCATTGACGACAGCATAGTGCGCGGCACCACCATGATGACCCGCGTCAAAAAGCTGCGGGAGCTGGGCGCAAAAGAGGTGCATATCCGCATTTCCAGCCCGCCGGTCAAGTTTCCCTGCTTTTACGGCATAGACTTTTCTTCGCGCGGGGAGCTTATTGCGGCGCAGCATAATCTGGCGGAAATCACCCGCAAGCTTGATGTGGATTCTTTGCATTATCTCAGCATCGCAGGCTTGCTGGGTTCTGTGAGCAAGCCGCAGCATTACTGCATGGCCTGTTTTACTGGCGAATATCCTGTGCCTTGTGACGACTGCGCAGGAAAATTCAGCCTTGAATCCCCTTGCGCCAGCAGGTAGACCATTTCTTTCGCGCCGTCTTGCACGTCAGGGCCGCTAGTTTTTTATGAGGAAGCCATGAGTATTGCACGTATCAAGGGTTTTGCGGACATGTTTTCGCCGGACAGCGACCAGTTCACGCGCATTGAAAATACCGCGCGCCAGGTTTTCGGGCGCTACGGTTTTGTGGAGCTGCGCACGCCGTTGCTGGAATTTACTGAGCTTTTTTGCCGCTCCATCGGTGAGGAAACCGATGTGGTGCAAAAGGAAATGTACACCTTTCCCGACCGCAAGGGCCGTTCGCTCACCCTGCGGCCCGAAGCCACGGCCGGCGTTATGCGCGCCTATATCGAAAGCGGGCTGACCAACCGCGAACCCGTGAGCCGCCTGTTCACCACCGGCCCCATGTTCCGCTACGAGCGCCCGCAGAAGGGCCGCATGCGCCAGTTTCACCAGATCAACTGCGAGTGCCTGGGCAGCCACAGCCCCATGGCCGATGCGGAGCTGGTCAGCATGCTGCTGCGCTTTTTGTCCGATCTCGGCCTTGCCGACCTGACGCTCAAGATCAACTCCCTGGGCTGTTCGGAATGCCGCCCCAGTTCAAGGCGGCCCTGCTCGAATATCTTGCCGGAGTGGACAAGGACGCCCTTTGCCCCGACTGCGCCCGCAGGGTGGAGAGCAACCCCCTGCGCGTGCTCGACTGCAAGCAGCCCGGCTGCCGCGCCATTACGGACAATGCGCCCAAGCTTCTTGACTATAACTGCCCCGAGTGCCGCGCCCACTTTGATACGGTGCTGGAACTGCTGCAGGGTCAGGGGCTTGCCTTCGAGCTTGACCACAGGCTCGTGCGCGGTCTTGACTACTATTGCCGCACCACTTTGAGGTGGTAAGCGGCAGCATTGGCGCGCAGGCGGCTGTGGCCGGCGGCGGCAGGTATGACGGCCTTGTGAAAAGCCTTGGCGGGCCTGATGTTCCTGGTGTGGGCTTTGCCTGCGGCATGGAACGCCTTGCCCTCATGATGGGCGAGGGCAGTGGTCAGGCGGCCGATTTTTATCTGGTTGCCATGGACGCGCAGAGCCGCGCTCAGGGCTGGCAGCTTGCCCAGAAGCTGCGTGACGCCGGGCTGACTGGCGAGATGAATTTCAGTGAAGGCGGTTTTAAAAGCCTTATGCGTCAGGCTGGAAAGTCCGGCGCCGGGCATTGTCTGATTATTGGCCCTGATGAAGCCGCTCAGGGCACAGTGGTCGTTAAGAACCTTGAAAGCGGCGAGCAGTGTTCTGTGCCGCAGTCAGGCGTACTCCAATTCTTGCAAACGGGAACCAACAATGACTGAACAGATGCAGACGCAGGACGCGCAGCAGGATGTGCAGCGCGAACACCAGAAATTTGTCACTGAGCTTGGTGACTGGCAGCGCAGCCATTCCTGCGGTCAGTTGACCATTACCAATGATGGTGAAGATGTTTGCCTGATGGGTTGGGTGCAGTACCGCCGCGACCACGGCGGCCTGATTTTTGTCGACCTGCGCGACCGTGACGGCCTCACGCAGGTTGTTTTCAGCCCGGATATCGCGCCTGCCGCGCACGAAAACGCGCATATTCTGCGATCGGAATATGTGCTTGCGGTCAAGGGCAAGGTACGTCCGCGCCCCGACGGCATGGTCAATGCCAATATGGTCACTGGCCAGATTGAAATTGTGGCCCATGAGTGGAAGCTGCTCAATACTTCCAAGACGCCGCCCTTTGCCATTGAAGACCGTACGGATGCCGGTGAAAACCTGCGTCTTGCATGGCGCTATCTTGATCTGCGCCGTCCGCGCATGCAGGCCAATCTGCGTCTGCGCCACAAGGTTTCACAGGCCGCCCGCTGTTTTCTCGATGACAACGGTTTTACGGAAGTGGAAACCCCGGTGCTTACCAAGTCCACACCTGAAGGCGCGCGCGACTTTCTGGTTCCCAGCCGTTTGAACAACGGTGAATTTTACGCCCTGCCGCAGTCGCCCCAGCTGTTCAAGCAGCTGCTGATGGTTGCCGGTATGGAACGTTACTTCCAGATCGTGCGCTGCTTCCGTGACGAAGACCTGCGCGCTGACCGTCAGCCTGAATTTACCCAGGTTGACCTTGAAATGAGCTTTGTTGATGAAGAACAGGTCATGGGCATTGCCGAAGGCCTCATGGCTCGCGTGTTCAAGGATGTGATGGGCAAGGACCTGACGCTTCCCTTCCCCCGCATGCCCTGGGACGAAGCCATGGCGCGCTATGGCGTTGACAAGCCCGACACCCGCTTTGGCCTCGAGCTTGTAGATATTACCAATATTGTGCGTGGTTCCGGCTTCAAGCTTTTTGCCACGGCGCAACTGGTCAAGGGTATGAAGGTTCCTGGCGGCGAATCCATGACCCGCAAGGAGATTGATGCCTTTACCGAATTCGTCAAGATCTATGGCGCTCAGGGTCTGGCCTGGATCAAGATCAAGGCTGATGAATGGCAGTCGCCCATTGCCAAGTTCCTCTCGGACGAGGAACGCAAGGGCATTGCGGAGGCGTTGGATCTTCAGGTTGGCGACATTGTCTTTTTCCAGGCTGGAGAGGCTTCCATGGTCAACGCCGCCCTTGGCAACCTGCGCGTGCACCTTGCCAACCATCTGAAGCTGATACCTGAAAACAGTTTCAATTTCCTTTGGGTCACGGACTTTCCGCTGTACGAGTATGACGAGGAAGCCAAGCGCTATGTGGCCTGCCACCATCCCTTCACCTCGCCTGCGCCCGGTCATATGGAACTGATGGTTACTGACCCTGCCAAGGCCCGCGCCCGCGCCTATGATATGGTGCTCAACGGCTGCGAAGTTGGCGGCGGTTCCATCCGCATCCACTCCGGCGAAGTGCAGCGCCGTATGTTTGAGGCCCTTGGCTTTACGCCCGAGCAGGCCGAAGAGCAGTTCGGCTTCCTCATTCAGGCGCTTGATCTGGGTGCGCCGCCGCATGGCGGTTTGGCTTTTGGTCTTGACCGTCTGGTCATGCTGCTTTCCGGCTCGTCCAGCATCCGCGATGTCATTGCCTTCCCCAAGACGCAAAAGGCGACCTGCCTCATGACCAACGCGCCTTCCCCTGTGTCTTCCCGTCAGTTGCGGGATCTTGGCCTGCGCTTGCGTGAAGTGCCCGGCGCTGAGCAGAAAAAGGACGGCGCAACAGCCGACAAAGCTTAGGAGGCGAACGTCCGCATGATTCTTGATATTGTCTCCTATCCTGACCCCAGGCTCAAAGAGGTTTGCGAACCTGTTGCCGAGGTGACGGACGAAATCCGCCAGCTGGCGGCCGACATGCTTGAAACCATGTACGCTGCCCCTGGTGTTGGTCTTGCTGCGCCTCAGGTTGGGCGCAACATCCGCATGCTTGTGATGGATCCGGCCATGAAGGATGAGGAAAAACAGCCCAGGGTACTGATTAATCCTGTGTTGACCCTCTCTGGCGAGGAAGTTCTGAGCGAACAGGAAGGCTGCCTTTCTGTGCCCATGAACTACAGGGCTGACGTCAAGCGCATGAGCAACGTGCATCTGCATGCGATGGACCTGGATGGCAATATCATTGATGAGGATCTGGACGAGTTTCCGGCCATTATTATTCAGCATGAATACGACCATCTGGACGGCATTCTCTTTATCGACAAAATAAGCCGGCTGCGCCGCACCCTGTACGACAGCAAGGTGAAAAAATGGCTCAAACGAAAAAGTGCCGTATAGTCTTTATGGGAACGCCCGAGTTTGCTGCCGCCAGCCTGAAAAGGCTGGCGGCCTGGCCTCGTGGCGAAATCGTCGCGGTATACACCCAACCGGACAGACCGGCAGGGCGTGGCCACAAACTTGCTGAATCACCTGTTAAAAAACTCGCCTTGCAGCTTGGGTTGCCTGTTTTGCAGCCTGCCAGCCTGAAAGGCCCTGATGCGCAGGCCGAGCTGGCGGCCTTTAAGCCTGATTTGCTGGCTGTGGCGGCTTATGGCCTCATTTTACCGGACGCGGTTCTTGCCCTACCCACGCTTGATACTATCAACGTTCATGCCTCGCTTTTGCCATCCTTGCGTGGTGCCGCCCCCATTCAACGGGCAGTGATGGAAGGCTGGCAGCCAGGCGCGCGTGCTGGTATTTCCATCATGCGGATTGTGCGCAAGCTTGATGCCGGGCCTGTTTTTGCTACAGATGGCCTGATCATTGGCGAGCATACAGCAGGTTCCTTACACGATGCCCTCGCGGGGATAGGCGCAGAGCTGCTTGTGCGTGTTTTTGACGATATTCTTGACGGCAAGGCGCAGGCTGTGGAGCAGGACGATGCTCTGGCCACCCATGCCCCTAAAATTGCCAAGGAAGACGGC
>JASGGT010000009.1:0-35607 GCA_047602655.1 Desulfovibrio sp.
CTTTTGATCGGCCTCCGCAATTTTGCCCTTGAGGGTAGCAACCATCTGCTTCATGGCGCCAAAAACGCCAATCTCAGGCCGCGCAGGATTAAACTTCGCCTCCAGATCCCCGCCAGCAATCTTCAGGGCTAGTTCTGAAAGCGATGCAGGTTCGTCGCCAAGCTGGCGCAGCATGTTGCGCGAAAGAAAATACCCCACGCTAAGCCCCACCAGGACTGACATCAGCACACCAATAATGGTTATCATCCGTGCACGTTCATAGTCCTGCATGCTTTTGGCACTCACTTCCTGAGCAAACTCAATCTTTTTTTGACCAATGTCCTGCAAAAGGTCGGCCAGCTTTTGCGCCAGCGCCCGCCCACTGGTGGACGAAATTTCCTGCGCTTTGGCATTCATGGTTGGATCGGTAGTGCTGCCCAGTTCAACAACCTTGTTATGTACTGTAAGCCACTCACTGAGCAAACCGTTCAGCTCTGCAAGCAGCTTGCGGGCGCTTTCAGTCATAAAATAACGCGGCAGTTCATTGCGGTATTTATCCAGCACTACATATTCTTTTTGCAGATTATTCAGGGCAAAGCGGTTGCCCTCTTCCGTCGTGCTGATGATAAGATTTTTTTCTTCACGGATGATCCGCAACACTTCGATATTTGTCATCCGGAGCAAATCCAGCCCCTTCATGTGCATGGAACTCAATTCTTCAACGTCTGTGGCCAGACTGCTCAGGCGGCTGACGCCAAACATGCCAATAAGTACCGTGAACAGGCACAGGAGCAGGCTCAGGCCTGCCATTTTTTGCAATGTCGTTATTTTTTGCATAGTTATATCCTACTCATGCTTTATGAAGAGGTTAAATACTGTATGCGCTCAGACTATATTTCATAAAACGTACAAAGCGCAAATTTATTTAGGGCATTTTTTTGAATCTCAGGAATTTATTCATTACATAGCTATCTAATAATTTAGTTTTATTTTATTATAAAAACAATAATACAGATGATATACAAACATAGTTTTTCGATAAAACAATATATTTTATTTCAATATCAACAATAATGAATCCTAAATAAATTAAATAACACTCCACGTCTGCAAAATACAAACATTATTTTTGCACAATGCAGTACTAATAAATAGAATTCATATTTTTGTTCAAATTATCACAAACGCAATGTTCTATATCACCGTTATGTATGCTGCATGAATAATTACATATGAGAACACTGTTCGCATATGCAACCAACGCCTGCAAAATGCCGCCTCTCGCGACCAGCCGCAAACAAAAGCCGACTGCCTCGCGAGAAGCAGTCGGCTGTTTACAGCACGTTTGACGTTGGGCTACGTGGCGTCAGCCTCAGTATCACGCACCACTTCAAAAATGGGAGGCAATACGCGAATGGCCTCAATCAGCTGGTAAAGCTGGGTGGCATCGCGCACTTCCACTGTAATGCGCAGCTTGGCGCGTCCATCCACCTGATTGTCCATGTTCAGGCCAATAATATTGACGCCGCTGCGCGCCATGACCTCGGCAACCTTGGCCAGAACCCCCTGCTCGTTCTTGGCGATGATGAATATGCCTGCTGCGTAGGGCTTTTCTTCCATGCCGTCCCAATGCACGGAAATAAGGCGTTCCGGCTCCATATTGGCAACATTGGGGCAATCGGCACGGTGCACGCTGATGCCAAGGCCACGGCTGATGTAGCCGATAATGGGATCGCCCGGCACCGGGTTGCAGCACTTGGCAAAGCGCATGAGCACGCCGTCCACGCCAGAAATTCCCACGCCCTCGCCCTTGCGGGAGGCGGCTTCCTTGCTTTCCTTCACCGTGGGAGTGGCGGGTTCCGCAGCGGTGGCGGCCTCCGGGTGCAGCACGGCATACAGTTTGTTGAGCACCTTGCGCGGTGTAGTGTGGGCATAGCCCACGGCGGCAACCAGATCGTCCACGCTGTCAAAATTCATTTCCTGGGCCACAATGGCCAGGTGTCCGTCCTTGGTGGCCCTGCCCACGTTCAGGCTGACCTTGCGGCCTTCTTTTTCCAGCAGTTCGCGGCCAAGAGTCACGGCGTGGGTGCGTTCTTCCGTGCGCAGGTAGTGCTGGATACGGCTGCGCGCCTTGGCGGTTTTGACAATCTTGAGCCAGTCGCGGTTGGGATTGCGCGCCGGATCGGTGAGGATTTCCACTACGTCGCCGTTTTTCAGCTCCGTGCCAAGGGGCATGAGGCGGCCATTGATTTTTGCACCGCTGCAATGCTGGCCCACCTTGGTGTGGATCACAAAGGCAAAGTCCAGCGGTGTTGCGCCCTCGGGCAGTTCCTTGACATCACCCGCCGGGGTATAGATGTAGACCTCGTCCTTGAACAGATCCATTTTCAGCGAATGCATGAACTCGCGGGAGTCTGTTTCTTCACTCTGGCGCTCAAAAATTTCGCGCAGCCAGGCAAACTGCTCAAGGTCCTTGCTGTTGACGCGGCCTTTTTCCTTGTACAGCCAGTGGGCGGCAACGCCGTGTTCGGCCTGCCTGTGCATCTCCTCGGTGCGTATCTGGATTTCAATACGCTCGCCTTCCGGCCCGATGACCGTGGTGTGCAGGCTCTGGTAGCCGTTGGTCTTGGGCATGGAAATATAGTCTTTAAAGCGCCCGTGCACGGGTCGCCACTGGGAATGCACAAGGCCCAGCACTGCGTAACAGTCCTTGATATCCTGCACCAGCACGCGAAAGGCCATGATGTCGTGCATTTCGTCCAGAGTCATGGACTGGGCCTGCATCTTTTTATAGATGCTGTGCTTGTGCTTGATGCGCCCGTAAACCTGCCCGGTAATGCCGTTTGATTCCAGCAGGTCTTGAATAAGCCCTACAACCTTGCCGATGATCTGCTTTTCCACCACCTGATGGTTGTCCAGCCAGTGATCGATCTGGTTGTAAATGTCGGGGCGCATGTATTTGAAGCTCAGGTCTTCCAGGTCGCGCTTCAGCGCGTACAGACCCAGGCGGTTGGCCAGGGGCGCGTAGATATCCATGGTTTCCTGAGCGATGCGCTTCTGCTTGTGGCTTTTCTGAAAGTCCAGCGTGCGCATATTGTGCAGGCGGTCGGCCAGCTTGACCATGAGAACCCGCATGTCGTGGCTCATGGCCAAAATCATCTTGCGGATATTCTCGGCCTGGGCTTCTTCCTTGTTCTCAAAGGTGATCTGGCTGATCTTGGTAACGCCATCGACGATATCGGCCACTTCTTCGCCAAAATTCTCGTCCAGCTCTTCGATGGTGGCCTTGGTGTCTTCTACCGTGTCGTGCAGCAGGCCGGCGGCAATGGTGGGTTCGTCAAAACCCATGCCCGCCAGAATACTGGCAACCGCCAGGGGGTGGGAAAGGTACGGCTCGCCCGAAAGGCGGGTCTGCCCCGCGTGGGCGGTGGCGGCAAACACATACGCCTTCTGGATCAGCTCCAGATCCGCGTTCGGGTTGCCAGCCGAAACCTTATCGAGAATTTCCTGAATACGAATCATGCGTAACGTCCACCCACAGCGTAAAAAAATGTCTTCAACCAGTTCTGGAACTATGTTCCGACTAAAGCGGCCTTGTCAACGCTGCGGGCAGCCGCAGAGCGAGAATTGTAGGTCAAAGCGCGCAAACACAGCGGCCCCGGCCGGACAACCAGCCAGGGCCTGTCAAATCCGCGTGGTCTGCATATGCGCCCGCAACCCCGCGGGCACGGGCAAAAAACTGCCGCGCGCCCAATGCGCAGCGCTTATGGTTGCATTTGCGGTTGCTGCAATGCCTTGGGGATCCACCATTTTTCAAAATTATACATTATGCCCGCCAGCGCGGGCTCTATGCCCTGAAACCGCCGCTGCACCACAGGCAGGGCGTAGGGCACAAAGAGGAAGCAATAGGGCTGCTCGGCATCAAATATTTCCTGTATGCGGTAATAGAGCTGGGCGCGCTTCTGCTGATCGGGCGTGGATTGCGCCTCTTCAAGCAGCTTGTCCACCTCGGGATTGCGGTAGTGGGTAAAATTCAGCCCTCCCTCAAAGGTCTGGGATGAATGCCACACTGAAAACAGGTCAGGATCCTGCGGGATAGTCCAGCCCAGCAGCACGGCGTCAAACCGCCCCTTGTTGACAAATTCGCGGATAAAGGCCGCCCATTCCACAGTGCGGATGCGCACGTCAATGCCCACCTCGCGCAGTTGCGACTGCATGACTGTGGCCGCAAGAATGCGCTGCTCGTTGCCCTGATTGGTCAGGATGGTAAAGGCCAGCGGCTGGCCGTCGCGGTCGAGCAGGCCATCGCCGTTATGGTCGGCAAAACCCGCCTCGGCCAGCAGGGCGCGCGCGGCGGCAACATTTCTGGGCATGGGCTTGAGGCCAGGATGGTACGGCCACGAACCGGGCTTGAACGGCCCAAAGGCCGGAACCCCCTGCCCCAGCAGCACGCCCTTGATGATGCCCTCGCGGTCGATAGCCATGGAAATAGCCCGGCGCACCCGCACATCCTTGAAGAAGGGATGCTCCAGATTAAAGCCCAGAAAAATGTACACCGAGGCAATATAGCGGAATTTATGGAATCGGCTCTGCCATTCCGGGCCGGAGGTCTGCCGCAGGTATTGCAGGGGCGAAAGATCCATCACGTCCAGCCTGCCCGCCCGGGTTTCCATAAACATGGTAGCGTTATCAGGGATGATCCTGTACACCACTTCGTCAATGTGGGGCTTGCCCGCAAAATAGGTGGGCGAGGCCTCAAGCACTATGCGGCTCCCCGGCTCCCACGATTTGAGCCGATACGGCCCGGCCCCCATTGGTTTGCGCGCAAAAGGCGTGGAGCGGATGTTTTGCCCTTCCAGAATATGCTTGGGCAGGATAGGGTTCATCCAGGTGGATACCGCCCGTGCAAAAAACTGGTCATAGCGCACTTCAAACGTATAGCGGTCAATGACCCGCAGCTCCTTGATACGCAAAAAATCCTCGGCATAAGGGCTGCCGGTGGCAGGGTCTGCCGCCAGCTTGCAGGTAAAGGCCACGTCTTCGGCGGTCAGCTCCTGCCCGTCCTCCCACAATATGCCCTTGCGCAGGGTAAAACGCATGCGTTTGCCGCCGTCTTCCATGCTCCACGATTCCGCAGCCCACGGCTCAGGCTGCAAATCCTTGTTATAACGCAGCGGCGCCGTGTAGATGAGGTCTGCCACCTCATGCGAGGCGGAGTCTGACGTGAGGTAGGGAATAAGATTTGAAGCCTCGCCAATGGTGCCAAAAAATATGCTGCCGCCTGAGGCCGGGGGGCCAGCGGGGCTGACTGCCGCACCCGAGGGGGCAAGGCCGGTTTCTTCCGGCAGATCACCCGCAGAATCGGCGCAAAAAGCCGATGATGCACAAATGCACAGCAAAGCACACGAAATTGTGACCCAGTGAATCCACTTTTTCCCGTAAAATCGTGCGGCCCGCTGGGCCAATATTGATTCCAACATATTGATTGCGCGCTCAAAATTTATTTTTTTCATAAAAGTCACACTTCATATTGCTTTCGCCCCCCAACCTGTGCTATTTATCGCAAACGTCATAACATCGCTCCGTTTCTGGAATTTTCCAGAAATTTCACCGGAGTATTTTTGGGGAACCCATGAGTCGATCTGAACAGAGCGTCGTTCGCGAAATGTGCCAGACTTTCCTGCACGATAACGTGCCGGAATACATCCGCGACGCCGCCTACTATATCCTGTCCGAAGGTGAGGTGCAAAAAATAAATATCCAGGAGGGCGAAACCTGGGACGTGCAAGGCGTCATCCAGGGTGAAGACCTGCAGGTCTTTACGCCGAGCCTGAGCCTCACCATTACGGACCGCAGCACCCGCCACCAGTGCAACTGCTCTGATGCGTTCTCAGGCATCTGCCGCCATGTGGCCGCACTTGCCTTGCGCCTTGTGGAAGAGCTGCGCAAGGAACAGGGCGACCCGGAAGAAACCCCGCCCCCCAGCACCGACTGGAAACAGAGCTTCCGCAACTTTTTTTCTACAGACATGGAACCGGAACCAGGCCGCCACTATCTCATATTCCGCTTTGAACCGGAACAGGGCCGTCTGCTGGTTTCCTTTTTCCGTGGGCGCCAGAACAAATCCGGGCTTTCCAGCGTGCACAACGAGGTAACGCTGGATCAGATCATCCAAAACCCCGACTGGTGCGAATTTTCACCACAGTTGCCGCATGTGGCCCGCCAGATCGGCCAGCACCTCGACTATTACGGGCACCGGGTTGAAATACCCCAGGGGCTGACCTCGTGGTTTTTCTGGTCTGTGCGCAAGGAATATTATCTGCTGTGGAAGGACACGGACAAACCCTGCCGCATCGAGAGCACGCCTTTTGCGCTCAAGCTCAAGCCCATTCTGGATGATTCGGGCTTCCGCTTTGAAGTACTGCTCAAGCGCGAGGGCCGCCCCCCGCTGCCCATCCGCGCGGGTCGCAGCAATCCCAGCGACCGCAACCCCACCGAGAGCACCGCGCCGGAAGACGCTCCCATCACCTTTCACGGGCAAATGCCCCTGTGGGTCTGCTACCAGCACAATTTTTATCCGGTGCAAACGGGCCTCTATCCTTCGCTGGTGCGCAACCTTATTTACGAACGCCCGGTTGTGCCGCACGAAGAAATTTCCGAATTTCTCGACCGCGTGTGGACGCGCCTGCCAGCCTCGGAACTCTACGAACCGCAGCAGTTCCTCAAGCTCATGGAACCGGTGTTCCAGCCTGCCACCTATAATCCCAAGCTCTTCCTTGATGAAGAGGGCAGCCTGCTGACGCTGGAAATCGACAACGTCTATGAAACGCGCCACGGCGAATTTACGCTCAACGGGCCCAACCCCGACTTCCAGACCGGCAGCTACTCCTACGAAGGGCAGACCTACCTGGTGCGTCGCCATCAGGACGAAGAAGCCCAGTTGATGAACGAACTGAGCGGCATGGATTTTCAGGCCCGCTCAAGCAAGCTGTGGTTCCTCGAGCCGGAAGAAGCCATTGCCTTCCTGCTCGACTCCTACCCCAAGCTGATCGAGAACTACCGCGTCTACGGCGAAAAGGCCCTTTCGCGCTACAAGGTGCGCACGGCTTCTTCCAACATCACGGCGCAGGTGGTCAGCAACGAAAAGGAAAAATGGTTCTCGCTGGACATCAACGTGGAGTACGAAGGCCAGAGCCTGCCCCTGGAAAAGATCTGGAAGGCCTGGACCCGCGGCAAACGTTATGTGCAGTTGAAGGACGGCTCCTATACCAGCCTGCCCGAAGCGTGGCTTGAAAAGCTCTCCCACAAGCTCACGGCTCTGGGGCTCGACCCCTCAAAGCCCCCGCAGCAGAAATTCAAGCAGTTTGAAGCCCCTGTGCTCGACAGCCTGCTGGAAGACCTGCCCGGTGCCGCCACGGACTCCTTCTGGAACAACCTGCGCGAAAAGATCCGCTCGTTCCGCGAGGTGCGGCCCATCACGCCGCCCAAGGCGCTCAACGCCAACCTGCGCAGCTATCAGGTGCAAGGCCTTTCGTACCTCAACTTCCTTTCGGAATACGGGTTCGGCGGTATTCTTGCCGACGAAATGGGCCTTGGCAAAACCGTGCAGACCCTGGCCTTTATCCAGCACATGATTGACGTGCACCATGACGGGCCAAACCTTATTGTGGTGCCCACCTCGGTGCTGCCCAACTGGGAGCGCGAAGCGGAAAAGTTCGTTCCCGGCCTCAAGCGGCTGACCATTTACGGTACCCGCCGCGAGGGCATGTTCAAGCATATTTCCAGCTCGGATCTCATCATCACCACCTACGCGCTGCTCCGGCGCGATCTGGAGGAGATGGAAAAATACGAGTTCAACACCGTTATTCTTGACGAAGCCCAGAACATCAAGAACCCCAACACCATCACAGCCCGCGCGGTGCGCCGCATCAACGCCCGCATGCGCCTGTGCCTCTCGGGCACGCCCATCGAAAACAACCTGTTTGAGCTGTGGTCGCTGTTCGAGTTCCTCATGCCGGGCTTTCTGGGTTCACAGCACGCTTTCCAGCGGGGCATCGTCAAGCCCATCAAGGACGGCGACGCCGAAACCCTGGACTATCTGCGCACCCGTGTGCGTCCCTTCATCCTGCGACGTACCAAGGCCGAGGTGGCCAAAGATCTGCCGCCCAAGGTGGAAAGCGTCACCTGCTGCGCGCTGGAAGAAGCGCAGGCAGAGCTGTACGCAGCCCTGGCCCGCAAGCTGCGCGCCCAGGTGCTGGCCGATGTGGACGAAAAAGGCCTTGCCAAAAGCCAGATGTCCATTCTCGACGCACTGCTCAAGCTGCGTCAGATCTGCTGCCACCCGCGCCTGCTCAAGCTCGACATGCCCGGCTTCTCCAACAACCTGCCTTCGGGCAAGTTCGACGCCTTCAAGGACATGGTCATGGAAATTGTGGAAGGCGGCCACAAGGTGCTCGTCTTCTCGCAGTTTGTGCAGATGCTCCAGATCATCAAGCAGTGGCTGGAATTTTCGCAAATTCCCTTCTGCTACCTCGATGGCGCGAGCAAAGACCGTTTCGATCAGGTAGACAAGTTCAACAATACGCCAGAGATCCCGATCTTCCTGATCTCGCTCAAGGCTGGCGGCACGGGCCTCAACCTGACCTCCGCCGACTACGTTATCCACTACGACCCGTGGTGGAACCCCGCCGTGGAAAGCCAGGCCACAGACCGTACACACCGTATCGGTCAGACCCGTCAGGTCTTTTCCTACAAGCTCATCTGCCAGAACACGGTGGAAGAGAAGATTCTCAAATTGCAGGAAGCCAAGCGCGGCGTGGCCGAAGCCATCATTCCCGGTCAGGACACCTGGAAGTCGCTCACTCGTGAAGATCTGGAAATGCTCTTTGACGTGTAGCTCCAGGCGCCCAAATGCGCAACAGCAAGGCCCTCTGACGTCAGAGGGCCGTGCTTTTGTCTGGAGCAATGGATGCTCGGCCTGACCAATAAAACGGTCAACATCCGGCAGAAGGTAATCAGTCAGCTCTGGCTCCGCAAATCATCCATCACCTGATACACTGAACATTCTGAAAAATTATGAAAGCACGGCCTTGGCTTCGGCCACGCGCGCTCTCTTCCGGCCCAGCTTGCGCAGGGCGCGGAGGGTTCCAGGCTTCGGGCTTGTCGTGGAGGCCAGCGCTCTTGCGGGCCAGCAGTTCCGCCATGGCCGGATCTTCGTTGCTGTCCAGATAGATATTTGCCAACAGCAGCATGGAGGCGGCATCCTGCGGATTGCGCACCAAAGCCTCGTGCAGCAGCTCGCGCGCCTCGCCGCCCTTGCGCTGGCGCACAGCCACACGCGCAAGGTGCCTGCGGGCAAGACTGGGCGCGCCGGGGCGCGCATCCTCGAGGGCAGCGGCTATTTCGTAAAAACGCCGGGCCTCGGCCCGTCTGCCGCCCTGCTCGCACAATTGCCCAAGCCGTATGTGGGCAAACTGGTGCTCGGGCGAAACCTTGACGCACTGCCGATAATATCTGGCGGCGGCGCGCTTTTCGCCAAGCCCCTGACAGACAGTGCCCAGATTGTAGTAAATCTGCTCGGCAAGGGCTTTATCCGGGCCGTGTCGCAGCGCTTCCGTAAAATGCCGCCGGGCTTCGTGCTGCCGCCCAAGGGCCGCCATGCACACGCCAAGGGAATTCCAGGCCATGGCATTGGCTTCGTCAGCCAGCAGCGCAAGCTTGTATTCTTCCACCGCGCCAAAAACATCGCCAAGGCTGTACCTTCTGTCGGCGCTGATGTTCAGCGCAAGGGAGTTGCATACTCCAACCTTGGGGTCTGGCAGCAGCAGGGCGTATTCCAGAGCCTTCAGGGCGCAGTCGGGCATTTCGCCCCTGCGGAACTGGAGGAAGGGATAACCCGCAAGCCCCACAGAAGCCGAAATACCACGTCTGTTCAGTTCGCCGCACACGCCTTCGTACAGGGGCGCAAGGGCTTGCGCGTCCACATCCGGATGGAAAAAGATCAGACTGTTGCTGCCGTAGCGTCCGGCCATGGGTTGCGGCTGGTTCTGCGTCTTGCCAAGGGCATCGCGCCAGACATTGAGGGCTGTTTCAATAATGCCCTGCCGGTTCGCGGCATCGTGCATGCCGTCCAGAGGCGAGGCATCCGGATGCGCGGCATCGCCCGCGTCAGAATTGCCCGGCTCAAGCCGCAGCAGGCAAAGCGTAAAGCGGTTGCGCCGCTCCGCCTCCACGGCAAAACGGTTCAAAAAATCACCGTGACCGCACAGGCCGCCCGCGCATTCCGTCACAGGGGCCAGGGCGGATGCATACATGCCGGAAGCGGCAACAGCGGCATCAGGAATCGCCGGGCGCGGCGGAAAAATCCTGTTCGTCCAGATCCGGGCTCAGAACGGGCGTTTCGCCCAGCAGGGTGAGCCTGTCCCCCACCTCGGGGCGGCAGGTAACGTCAACCAGATGCAGAGCCTCGGCAACGGAGTCCGTATCCCGCGTATGCAGCACTACCAGCTCGCCCTTGTAATGGGCCGAACCGCTTTCCACCTGCCCCCACAGGGCAAAGCGCATGCCCTCGCGGGCCTTGGCCTGACGCCCAAGGCTCAGCCGCACTCGGCCCATCGGCAATGATTCCAATACCATACCGCCTTCTTGCAGTATGCGGGCGAAAGGCATGATGCGACTTTCCACAGCCTGCGCGCCGTCTGCCTCCTGCCCGGCCACATCTGCGGCAAGGCGGGCGCGGTCCATGCACAGGCGGGCCTGATCGTGCATTTCAAGGTGCATTTCCGTACCGCGCATATCCTGCGGGTACAGGGCATGCCCTGCGCAGAGGCGAGGGCGCACGGGCTTTTTCAGCAGCGGATAGGGCATGCGCACCGCTTCCATGCGCGTCAAGGCTGCACGGGCCAGCTTGTGGCAGGCGCCGCGCCCGCTGGCGGGAAAGAGCAAGGCAAACTCCCAGCGGCCCACGCGCGCTGCCAGCACATCCGATGGCAGAGCCTCGCGGCAGGCGCCAGCCAGCGCCTTGAGATATTTTTCCGCAAAGGCATGCCCGCCGTGCCGAATAATGGACTCTCCATTGGCGAGCCGCAGCAGCACAAGACCCATGCACAGCCAGTGCAGGGGCGCGGGGCCGCTTTCTTCCGCCCCCGGTTCTTCCAGATAGGCCCGCAGGCGCTCCGCGGCATTTTCCATATACGCAAACAGGGCCTGCTCCGTGGCAAGCCCGGTAACGGAATCCGTGCGCATGGCCTTGGCTCTGGCAAGATTTTCCAGGCTCAGGGCCACGATGGCAGGCAGAAAGGGCAACAGGGGCGGGCCTCGCGCGCTTTGACGCCGTGCAGCATGGCAACGCCAAGCAGATGATCGTCGCGCCGCAGGGGCAGCAGCAACCTGCGCTCCCGCGACAGCAACTGCGGCTCTTCGGGCGCACGGCTGGTCGGAAAATACAGGGCGTGCCCTGAAAAGGACAGAAATGAAGACAGTTGTTCACACAACAGGCCTTCCATTTCCATGAGGTCTTCACGCGCGAGTTCGAGCTGCGGGCAGTTTGTTTGCATCTTCAAATTGTAGTGTTGCAAAGGCTGCTTGTCTAGAAAATTTCAAGACGGAAAGCCCTGCTACCAGCTGGCAGCCAAAGGCCTTGCCATTCCAGTTCCCTATCCGGAGCTGTCACCGAGGCCAAGCTATGCCCGCAACTTGCTTTTGCCCAATTGTGTGGCTAAATTTAAGGGTATAGGCAACCTTGGCAGATAAAAATTTGCCACTACCGCCTTGTTTGCGCATCGGCCTCTTGCCTGAAAAAACCATCCAAGATAGTATATCCAAAGTCGGTATTTTTGCGCGCAGCAAACCATTACGCGCTTAATATCGACAAGCCAAAGGAACTTTTATGCCAGTTGCCACCTTTCCCCTCGGCCCTTTGCAGACCAACAGCTACCTTATCCACAGCGGCACGCAGGCCGTTGCGGTGGATGTGGGCGGCGACCCGGAACCCATGCTGGAGTACTTGGCTACGCATGGTCTGAAACTGGCTGCCATCTGCATTACCCATCGGCACTTTGATCACGTCTACGGCGTGGCGGCCTTGCAAAAGGCCACGGGAGCGCCTGTTTACATCAGCGCCGATGATGCTTGCCTGGAGGGGACAGAATCCGCGCAGGGCGGTCTGTGGGGCTTTCCCACTGTGACTCCGTATCAGTCCCAGCCCATAGCCATGGGAAAGACCTCGTTTGGCGGCATGGAATGCGAGGTGTTTGCCACGCCTGGGCACACTCCGGGCGGCGTTTCGCTGTTTTTTCCTACCGAAAAACTCGTTTTTACAGGCGATGCGCTCTTTTACCGCTCCATTGGCCGCACGGACTTTCCCGGCGGCGATCACGATGGTCTGCTGCGCTCGGTGAAGGAAGTACTTTTCAAACTGCCGGAAGACGCCGTGGTGTACCCCGGGCACGGCCCCTCCACCACCATTGGCGATGAAAAAAAGAGCAACCCTTTTTGTGGTGAATTTCAGCTATGAACAACGTACTTGTGCTCCAGTGCAGCCCCCATGCGGGAGGCGTTTCTGATTCGGTGGCAAACCTTTTTACACAGGGTATGGCCGAAGCCGGAATTGAAGCGCGCACTGTAGCCTTGCGCGACTACGCATTTTCCCCATGTACGGGCTGCGGCGGCTGCTCCAGGCCGCCGCACAAATGCGTTCTGGCCAACCGCCCCCTGCCCGGCCAGAACGATGCCTGCACCCAGATGGATCAGGCCGAAGAAATTTTTCAGATGATCAACGAAGCTCACTTGGTCATGATTTCTTCCCCCGTTTACTTCTATTTTCTGCCCGCGCACTTCAAGGCGCTCATCGATCGAACCCAGCGTTTCTGGATGTTGCAGGGCGGCGAAGACCGCGTTCCCCTGCCGCTTTCCCGCGCGAAACCCGTACTTGTAGCCATGACCGCAGGGCGGCGGCGCGGCAATCTGCTGTTTTCAGGCTCTCTGCTTTCGCTCAAGTACTTTCTGGCCCCTCTCGGGGCTGCCATACGCGAAACCCGCCTGCTACGCGGGCTTGAATCGCTCAAGGATCTGCAAGAACGCCCGGCTGTTACGGCGGCCCTGCATGCCTGGGGCCACGACTGGGGGCACAGAATCGCCACAGAGAATGCCAGCTATGAACTGACCCAGCCCCTCCCTGTCGAAGCGGTCAAACCATAGACCGCGCCATTTTGCACCCAATTGCTCACCCCATGCCATCTGACAGATCCCAGCCGCGCCCACCTGCACGCTTCAGCTGGCTGGGTTCTGCGCTGGCCCGCATGCAAAACGCTCTGGGGCTGAGCCAGGACCGCTGTTTGCACTGCCTGCGTCCCTTTTCACCTGCGTTTGCGGTGCCCCCACACGGCACGCCAACACCGGAAGCCCTCCTTTGCCCCCAATGCAGCGCCCTGCTCGCCCCATACGCCGGGTCCAGATGCCCGCGCTGTGGAATCCCACCTTCTGATCCACAGGCTGGCAACAGCATCTGCGGCGCATGCCTTCAAAATCCCCCGCCATGGAGCGGTGCGGCTTTCTACGGCCTATACCAGGATGCCCTGCGGCACACCCTGCTGCGGCTCAAGTTTGACGGGCATCTGTACCTTGCCCCCTTGCTGGGAAATTTTCTGCTTGAATCCGTGCGCTGCCTGCCCCGGCCAGATGTCATAGTGGCAGTGCCGCAGCACGCCGCCCATCTGCGTCGCCGGGGGTACAATCAGGCCCATGAACTGGGCCGGGCCCTGCACGGCCTGTCAGGCCTGCCCTTGTCTTCAAAGCTGCTTTCCCGCCCTGTGCCCGGTCAGGAGCAGGCGCGGCTTGGGGCAAAAGACCGGCGCAGCAACGTGCGCCACAGCTTCGCCGCCTCGCCGGAGGTCAGGGGGCTGCGCGTGTGGATTGTGGATGATGTCATGACCACCGGCAGCACCATGAGCGCAGCGGCCAGCGCCCTGCTCGCAGGTGGAGCCGCGCGTGTGGATGCTGTCTTTGCGGCCAGAACGCCGCTCAACGCAGCCGTCGAAATTCTGGATTTGCCAAACCGTGCGGGATGAGTGTGCACGCAGCACATGACAAGCTCATGCTCTTGGGCTATACACAGGTCACATACACTAGCGCCCCGCCCTCTACGTGCGGAAACAGAGCCAATCCCTCTGCATATCGCAGGCTTGGGCGCACAGGAGATTTCATGCCCAGCGCACACCGTTCCTGTCATCTGGGGTTATTTGAACATAAAAGTGCAGTTGTCGCCGCGTGTTGGGCTGTTTTGTCCTTCCTTTTTTTTGCGCCATCCGCACAGGCGCAGGTGACCCTGCTGGTGCCCAGCCAGCCCAGCATTGAAGCACCCGCCCCCCGACCAAAACAGGACGCCCCCGCCAAGCGCGAGGATAAAAAAGACGAAAAACGCCAGCAGGACGCCAAAGCAACGTCCAGCAAGGCAGAACAGCCCGCTGATGCCGCAGGCAAGCAGCCGGAACAGGCCACCGCAGCGCCCAATGCCGAAGGCAAGTCAGCTTCCGAAGGCAAACCTGCTCCCAGCGGCGAATCCGCCCCGGCAGACACCCCGGCCAAGCCTGAACAGGCCGCTGCCGCAGCGCAAACGCCCGCTGAGCCGCAGATAGATGAAGAAGTAGACGTGCTTATCACCATGATGCGTCCCTTCCAGTACGAAGGGCTGCTCATGGACATGCCGCAGATGTTTGCGGTGCTGCGTTACGACAGCACAACACCGGTCAAAGACGGCGTGGCGCAGCCCGAACGGCGCGACCTGCTGGGCGACATGGAAGAAATCCGCTATTTGAACCAGAAGGCCTGGGGGGCCAACGTTGCCCTGACCAAGCCCGGCCTTTACCAGTTCATCATTGAAGGTCGCCCCTGGTGGGATGCCGCGCACGGACGCTTCTTGCAGCATTACGTCAAAACAACCTTGCCTGTGTATGGCGTTGAACGCGGCTGGAACCTGCCCGTGGGTCAGCGTTTTGAAATCGTGCCGCTTTCCCGCCCCTTTGGACTTACTGCTCCCGCCATGTTTTCCGGCGTGGTGCTTATGGACGGCAAACCCCTTGCCGCCGCATCAGTGCGTATGGCCCGCATAAATACCGAAAAACGCCCTGTGCCGACCTCATGGCACGAGGATATCGCCGCTCGCACCAACAACAAGGGAGAATTCTCCTTTGTACTGAACCAGCCCGGCTGGTGGTGCTGCATGGCCAGCATTCCCGGCGATCCCCTCAAGGGGCCTGACGGGCAGCCCAAGCCCCTGCAACTGGGGACCTTGTTCTGGTTGTATGTGGACAGTCTTTCCAGCGAGACGCGGAAGCGTTAATTTGTTGAAAATTGAGAGTCCCCGGTTACGGTGAAGCGTGACCGGGGATTTTTGCGTTTTATGCCTGCGCGGCGCGAGGTTCCGCGTCAGCTGTACGAGGCTGATTCTTTTTGCTGCCCTTCGGGCGCGAGGTTCCACCACCCGGCGGAATTTGGGACACCTGTGCGGCGCGCGGCAAGCCGGGACTGTACGGAGATAATTCTTCTTGCTGCCCTGCGGGCACTGGATTCCGCCCTCCGGCGGCGCTTGGGACGCCTTCCCGGCGCGGGGCAAAGGGGGCCTGTTAGGGGCTGCGCCCCTCCTTGGCCCCCTCTGCACTCCCCCCGGAACACCCCCTAAGGTTTTCAATTACCTTTGCGTGGCGAGGGCGACGCGTCTTTGCTGCGGGAGCTTCCCTCACTCGCTCCGCTCACTCAGGTGATCTCCCTCCGCGACGCGTAAATGCCAGAGTCCGCTTCCGCTTCGATCAAAGTCCGCTGCAGCCAAACACCACGGGTTTAATTGCTCATTTACGGAGTGGCTTTGCACTCTTTTCCCGTAACTTCTGGGCTTTCAGTCACCACCAAGCCCGGGCTAATCACGAGAACAAATAAAAGCCTGCACCACATCGGCAAAATGGGTACAGACAAGTTCCATTCAACCATGACCAAGAGGGGAAGATAAATATATTCACCATCAAGAGCTGGTCGTGGATTCGCCTTCCTTATACTCGCCGGAGCAACGCAGAGGCGATGGCTGGTGTTGAGGGAATTTGCAAAATACGCATTTTTCTGGACTGACAAGAAAAAATCCTGTTTTTGAGCGCAGCGTACTCATGTACGTGAGCATCAAGAACAGGATTTTAACGCCGTCAGGCCAGAAAAGTCGGGTTTGCGTAAATGCGCTCGACAGGCTCACCCTGTCACCAAAGTCGCCACCGTTACGGCGCTATTTTCCGTCACCGAGCTTTGACAGCAACGTCTTGCGGTTAATCCCCAAACGCCGCGCAGCCTCGCTCTTGTTGCCGCCCACCTGCGCCAGGGTATCCATAACCGCCATGCGCTCAATCTCCTCAAGCGTCATATTGGCAAAATCCAGCCGCGACGCCGCTGGAGCTTCAGCTTCCTGCCCGCCAATGGTGGGAGGCAGCTCACGCTCGCTGATATACTCGCCCACCAGCAGCACCACAGCCCGCTCCACGGCGTTCTCCAGCTCCCGCACGTTGCCGGGCCAGTTGTGCTTCAACAGGCGATCCATGGCCCCAGGGGTGAATCCCTTGACGGTCTTGCCATTGCGCTCGGCAAAAAGCTTCATGAAATGCATGGCAAGCAGAGGGATATCCTCGCCGCGCTCGCGCAGCGGCGGCAACTGCAAAGCCACCACGTTAAGACGGTAATACAGATCCTGCCGAAAACGCCCTTCTTCCACCTCACGCGCCAGATCCTTGTTGGTGGCGGCCAGAATGCGCACATCCACCCGCACGGTCTGATCGCCGCCCACACGCTGCAACTCGCGCTCCTGAATGACGCGCAGCAGCTTTACCTGCATGGAAAGGGGAATTTCGCCAATCTCGTCCAGAAATATCGTGCCTTTATCCGCTGCCAGAAAGCGCCCTTCGCGGCGCTTTTCTGCCCCGGTGAACGCGCCCTTTTCGTGGCCGAACAGCTCCGATTCCAGCAAAGTCTCCGTCAGGGCCGCGCAGTTCACGGCCACATAGGGGCCAGAGCGGCGGTTGCTGTTGGCGTGTATGAGCTTGGCCACCACTTCCTTGCCGGTGCCGGATTCGCCCGTCACGAGCACCGTGGCCTCTGAGGGCGCAATGGCCGAAACAAGATCCAGCACCTGCCGCATGGCCGGGCTCTGCCCTATGACGTTGCGGGCGTCCAGCCCTGCCGCCAGCTCATGGCGCAGAGTCCGCACCTCATGCCGCAGGCTGGCATGGTCCAGTGCGCGTTCCAGGGCAAGCTTGAGCGCGTCAAAAGCCAAAGGCTTGGTAAGGTAGTCGTACGCCCCGGCCTTGAGCGCCTCCACGGCGCTGGAAACGTCCGAGTAGGCCGTCATGATCAGAATGGGAATAGCGGGATTGTACGCCTTGACGGCCCGCGTGGCTTCTATGCCGCTCATGCCTCCCATGCGTACATCCATGAGAATGAGGTCAAAAGGGCGTTCACGGCAGAGATCCAGGGCTTCCTCGCCGCTGGAGGCCCCGGTGGGCGCGTAACCCCACTCTTCAAGCAGGGCGCGCAGCATTTCGCGGTGATTGTGGTCGTCATCCACCACCAGCAGTTGCATGGCGGGATTTGCAGTCATAACACTATCCTTGAACTGGTCGGTATGCGGTTTCGCCTGCGCAGGGGCAGGACGCAACGGTGTGGAACGGCCCTAACTCTTGCCGGCTACAGGCAGAGTGAGCGTAAATTCCGCCCCATGCCCGGGGGCATTGCCAACGCTGACGCGCCCGCCGTGCCCCTCGGCAATCTGATAGACTATGGCAAGCCCGAGGCCGGTTCCCGATGATTTGGTGGTAAAATAGGGCGTAAAAATGGAAGCCTGAATTTCTGCCGGGATGCCCGGCCCCGTGTCAGCCACGGTAATGCTGAACATGCCCTCCGGCAGCGCGCGCGTGCTCACGCGCAGGGTGCCGCCGTGGTCCATAGCCTGAACCGCGTTGAGAAATAGATTCAGCAGAGCCTGAGTAAGCCGTTCAGTACTGATGCGCACCAGCGGAAACCCCGGCTCCATTTCAAAAACCACGGCAATATTCTTGGCCTTGAGGTCGGCCTCGGCAAGCCGCAGCGCCCGTCCGATAACCTCGCCAAGATCAACCTGAACGGTTTCAAACGAACCGGGACGCGCAAATTCCAGCAACTCTGAAACCACGCGATCCAGCCGCTCCACTTCGTCAATCATGCGCTGGGCGGCTTCTTCCTCGCGTCCGCCCAGAGGCATGCGCTTGGCTATGTACAGGGCCACGCCCTTGATGGTGCTCAGAGGATTGCGGATTTCGTGCGCCACGCCCGCCGCCAGATGTCCAAGGGCCGCCAGCCGGTCATTGCGCTGAGCGTCAGCCTGAAGGCGCTTCATTTCCGTAATATCGCGCAACACAAACACGTTGCCCAAAAAAGCGCCGTCCTCGTTGCGCATGGCCGCGCCGCCAAGGCTGACGGAGAGCGGCTTGATTCCCGGCACGGCAAGCGTTGTTTCCTGTTCCAGAATGCGCGCGCCCTTCAACAGCTTGTCCGCCAGGGTTTCCCATTCCAGACCGGGCAAACTGCGTAGCCGCCGCGCCCGCACAGGTCTGCCGGGTTTGCCCGCATCGCCCTGCGAGCCCGCCGCGCCAGAAGGAAATATCTCTGCGCGCTGTTTGCCGAACATGGCCAAAGCCGTATCGTTGATCATGGCAATGCGCCCGTCAGGGTCGCTGATCACAAGGCCAAGGGGGAGGTTTGCCACGACCTCTGCGGCCATGACTTGCTGATCGCGTACAATACGCCGCCAGCGGCGGTTGTTGTGCATCCAGAACAGGGACACAAAACCAGCCAGGCCCAGGGCGGCTGCAAGAGCGGCAGAAAGCAGGTTATTGCGCGCGTCCTGGGCCAGAGCATCCTCAAAGGGGCGCGCGTCAAAGCCCACAAGGGCCACGCCCACCACCTGCCGGGGGGCCTCGGGGCCAGGACGGCCACCAAACCCGCCCAGTGGAGGCGGGGGCGGTGGAGGCGGGGGCGGCGGATTGCCAAGCACATCATCGGGACCCGGCCCGTCACTATCGGGGGAATGCCCCATCATGCGGCCCATCATGCCCATGCCGTGGGAGCCGTGCCCGCCGCCCATGTGCTGTTGCCCATGCGAACGGCTCAGGGGCGCAAATACCCGAAAAACCTCAAAAACTTCTTTTCCATCCACCTTGCGCACCCGCCACATGGGCCTGTCTGAAACTTCGGCAAGGGCGGGGACATCCTGGGGCTGCACCAGCATGGGAGTGGGGGCAAATTCCGGTGCGGCGTCATCCGGCACGCCGGGAATGGGCGAACCATCGCCGCTCTGGGCAAGTATGGCCCCGCTGGTATCGGTGACGGCCATATAGAGGATGCCGGGTTGGCGAGCCGTTTCGCTGAGCAGCGGGCGCAGGCCCAGCACAGTGCCGGGGCTGAGGCGCAGGCCCGTGCGGGTTCCGGCTTCCAGCGCCCAGATGAGCGCCTCGGCCCTGTCCGTAAGGTTGTGCACCATAAAGGCCCGTTCGCGCTGGTTGCTGCGCACGGAAAGCCCCACCAGAGTCAGGCCGAGAATAAGGGCTGCCCCAAGCAGCATCCAGGGTGAAAGGCCCATGCGCGACAGGCGCTGGGAGAGGTATGAGCGAAAACGGATCATGAGTGTTTCCTCAACGGCGCAGTATCATAAGTATGTATTTTTTACTCACCGCGCAAGCCCCCTGGTAAAAATTGGATAGCTGTCCAGCCAACTGAGTAAAAAATGGACAATATCAATCTGACCAGCAAGCGATCAGTTTTTATAAATATTATTTAATATAGTAATTTTATACAGTTATAAGTTTTTACCCATCTTGGCACGGCCTTTGCCTATACAGCATCAAACGGCGCTGAAATACGCAGCACCAAACAGAAGACAAATAACAAACTGACGGCGCAACGTCACATTGAGGACACTGATATGTATGGCTGCGATATTGGAAGCGTAATGGGATGGGGAAATGGCATGACGCACCTCATATTCATGATCCTGATAATTTCCCTGGCAGTCGCTTTTATCAGCAGGATATTACCGTTACAGAGAAAAAACATGGATTACACAGATTCCATGGCAATTCTCAAAAGACGGTTGGCCTCTGGAGAAATCACACTTGAGGAATACGAAAAACTGAAAAAATCCATCTGAGCGACCTGGGGGCTGTTTCTCAATAAAAGATTTTGCGCCGAGGACAAGGAAAACAATGTTTTTTACCACAGGAGTGTACTCTTCGGTACATGACTGGAGTAAAAAATGCTGGATGACGCAGTGACCGGCCAAAAGAATTAGTTAGAAACAGCCCCTGGCCCACAGCAGGTCGATGTAAAGGAGAATACATGAACACGCTCAAACTTACCCTTGTTTTCGCTTCCCTGGCCTTTGTGCTTGCCCTGGCGGTCAACGCCTCCGCGGCAAATACGGCGGAAACCCGGATCAGCTCCTCCTGTGCGGCGGTCAATCCGGCTTGCACGGCCCCCATGGCGGCGGTCACGGATACGGCCGCTCAGCCTCGCCGCAATCAGAGCAAACAACAAGTTAACCAACACGCAACTGCCATCAAACCAAAAGGACATACTATAATGAAGACCTCCAAGATCGTTACCGGCGGCGCGGCCCTTACTCTTGCCATCTTCCTCGGCCTTTCGGGCATTGCTTCCGCCCAGCACGGCGACGGCCACGGCCCCGCAGGCATGGGCCCCGGCACTGGCATGGGCATGGGTATGGGCCCCGGCATGGGTTATGGCATGGGATTGTCCAGCGAACAGATGGAAACCATGCAGCAGATCCACCAGAGCTTTGTGGAAAAAACACAGCCCACCATGCAGCAGCACTATGCCAAGATGGCCGAACTGAACAACCTTGCCGCCGCTGGCGCCAAGCCCGATGACGCCCGCGTCAAGTCCGCCCAGAAGGATCTGCGCGACATCGACGCCAAGCTGTACAGCGCCAGGGCCGAAATGCTCAAGCAGATGTCCGACAAGGGCATTCCCTTCATGGCTGGGCACATGGGTCGTGGCATGGGGCACCGCATGGGCGGGCACGGCATGGGTCATGGCATGATGGGCAACGGCATGATGAACCCCGGCGACTGCCCCGGCATGGGCGGCATGGGCGCGGCTGGCGCTACTGGCAATGCCGTGCAGTCCGGCGCTACCAGCAACAACTAGAGCATTTCGTGGCGCGGGTTTTTTCCAACATCCGCGCAGGGCAGACAAACATTTTCAATGCTAATCTGCTCTAACCTGCCAACCACATACCGCGCAGCCCGACTGACGGGCAACGCGTCGCCATAGAGCAATCCCCCGGAACCGAAAGATTCCGGGGATTGCGCGCTTATACAGCAGCATAACGCGTCCCGCCCGCCATGCGCAAAAAAACCGCCCGCTCCAATGAACAGACGGCCGGATCACAAGTAAACACCGCCGTGAAACCCTGATTTCACGGCGATTTTTCTGTCCGGGCGGCTATGCGGTATAGTCGCCCCTGTTGAACTTGATTTTTTCTGTCGTTGTCATCACGTCAAGCTCGTTGACCAGAGAATCAAGACCAGCATTCTGGCCGCGTACAGAGGCCGTGCTGTTCTTGAGGGCGGAAACCTGCCCGTCTATCCCCTGCAACAGGGAATAGGCTTCGCGCAAGGAACCATTCTGGCCCGAAGAGCCCAGGGCGTTAACGTACGAGTCCCACATGTCCAGCGTGCCGGAAGCCTGAGAGAAGGCGCTCTGGATAACGTCTTCGTCCGCATCTACCGATTCGGACTGGGTGGAGCCAAGCAGCATCTGACTGATCATGGATGCCTGCGAGGCCTGCCCCGTCGCAGAGGTGGGAAACGCAGAAGATGCAACGGCACTTTCAAGGCCCATCTGTTCGTTCAAAGCCGCCTCAAAGCCACCCTGCGCCGTTTGCGCTCGGGTTGTGCCCGGGGTCTGGCTCTGCTGGCGTAACAGCGCCTCAAGTTGATCGTTGGTAACTTTCATGTCGCCTCCAGGGTTGGCGTACTGCCGTTGCAGAAAAAATGCAAAAATCCTGCCACAAAGGCTCGGCCCCATAACAGGCTGATTTTTCACAGGCTGCCCGAAGTTACGGGGAAAAAATTTCCCTGCCCCTTGGCGGCGTTAGGCGAAATGTCTTGTCTATTGTGCCGAAAAAAACTACCATTTATTACAGATGAAGGCAAAGGATAAAGGCTGCGACCCCAAACCAACCCCCTCTTGGTCGGCCATCACTCAACCAGTCCGTTACTCAATCTGCCTACCGGGGGGAACAGGAGTTTGCCATGAAGGATATCAAGAAGATTCTTTGCGCGGTAGACCTTTCCGAACACAGCAAGGAAGTTGCCGAATACGCGGTGCTTCTTGCCAAGGGCCTCAAGGCGAGCGTGCTTGTTGTATACACTGCCCCCTCGCTGAGCCAGTACGTGGGCTTTCATGTGCCACCCAACACCATTGAGAATTTTGTCGGCGAAATCGTGACCGGCGCTGAAAAGTCCATGGAATCGTTTGTGGCCGAAAATTTCGTGGGTGTTGAAGCCAAGGGCCAGGTGCTCATCGGCTATGCCGCCGAAGAAATCCTCAACCGCGCCCGTGAAGAAAAGGCCGACCTTATCGTCATGGGCACCCATGGCCGCAAGGGCATTGACCGCATTCTTTTCGGCTCTGTGGCGGAAAAGGTGGTCAAGAACGCCGACATGCCGGTGCTGACCGTGCGCCCCACGGAAGCAGCCGAATAACAGGCGGATCTGGCCTTTCCTGCATGCACGCAGGCAGTTGCGCCAGCACCAGAGCATAAAGAAAGTCACGCTTTCCAACTTTTTCAGCCAGCAAGCTGTCGCATTGCGATGGTTTGCTGGCTGAAACATACTGACAAACGCCGCAAAACGCCCTGCGCCCATGCGCAGCCATGAATCTTCGCCCTCGTGGGCGATACCGGTGGAGTAACCATGTCCGAGATCAGTGTGCGCCAGGAAATTATGGCCCTCAAGGCCTATGTTCCCGGCCTTTCCATTGCCGAAATTCAGGATAAGTACAACCTGCCCCAGGTTATCAAGATGGCCAGCAACGAAAACCCGCTGGGCATGCCCCCTCTGGCCCGCGAGGCTGTGGAGCGCCATGCGGCCGGGGCCTTCCGGTATCCGCAGGGCGGCAATCCGCGGCTGGCAAAGGCGCTGGGCCAACGGCACGGTGTTGACGAGCGCCGCGTGGTTGTGGGCAACGGTTCGGACGAAATCATTGACCTGCTTATCCGCATTCTGGCGATACCCGGCGCGCACAACATTGTGTGCTTCAACCCCTGTTTCAGCATTTACCCCATCCAGGGGCGTATTTGCGGCGTAGAAATCCGGCGGCAGCCCCTTGAGGAAGATTTTTCCTTCAACTTTGCCGCCCTGCTGGAACTGGTGGACGCCAACACGCGCATTGTTTTTGTGACAACGCCCGACAATCCCTCGGGCTTTTGCCCCCCGCGTGCTGCCGTGGAGGCCCTTGCGCGCGATCTGGCGCAAAAGGCCCCCGACTGCCTGCTGGTGGTGGATGAAGCCTACGTGGATTTTGCCGAGGATGAAAAGGCCGCATCCCTGCTGGCGAGCGGCATCATGCCCCACAACACGGCATTTATGCGCACGTTTTCCAAAAGCTTCGGGCTTGCGGGCATGCGCGTGGGCTATGGCATTTTGCCTGACCATCTGGCCGATTTTGTCTGGCGCGCGCGCCTGCCCTTTTCTGTCAACATTCTGGCGGAAGAAGCGGCTCTGGCTGCTCTGGCCGATGATACTTTTTACAACGCCACGCAGGATGCCGTGCGCACAGGCCGCAAAGAGCTGTTTGCGGGCCTGACCGCTCTGGGCTGCAAGGTATGGCCGAGCGAGGCGAACTTTTTGATGTTCGGCATGCCCGAGGGCGCGCCCACCGCTGCCGAATGTTTTGAAACCCTGCTCGCGCGCGGCATCATCATCCGCCCGCTCAAGAGCTACAGCCTGCCGAATCTGCTGCGCGTCAGCATTGGCAACCAGCAGGAAAACCTCGCATTCCTTTCCGCCATGGCAGATATTATTGCCCGCAAAGGGGAAAATGCATGAGTGCGCGGCTTCCTGTGGTGACGCTTGACGGCCCTGCCGGCGTGGGCAAAACCACGCTGGCCCGGCGTGTGGCAGAAGGGCTTGGCCTTTCCTACCTCGATACCGGGGCCATGTTCCGCTGTATGGCGCTCAAACTGGGCGCCGGGGCCGAAACATTGCCGGAAGAAGAGCTGCGCACCCGCTGTGCGGAATGGACGTTCACCCTTTCGGGTCTTGGGCAGCAGTCCACCCTGTTCTGCAACGGCGTTGCCGTGCGGGGCGAGGTGCGCACCGAGGCCGTGGGCATGCTGGCGGCCCGCATAGCCACCGTGCCAGTGGTGCGGGAAATCCTGCGCGCCACCCAGCGCGCCATTGGCGAACAGTACCCGCTGGTGGCAGAAGGGCGTGACATGGGTACCGTGGTTTTTCCCGATGCGCGCTTCAAGTTTTTTCTGGATGCAGCGCCTGAGGTGCGCGCCTCGCGCCGTCTGCACGACCTTGAATCCAGCGGGCAAAAGGCCGACCTCGCCACCCTGACCGAACAGATCCGCCAGCGCGATGCACTAGACCGCAACCGCGCCGTGGCCCCTCTGCGCCCCGCGCAGGATTCGCTGATTGTGGACACGTCCCACCTTGACATCGAGGGTGTGCTGGGCGTCATCCTGCACCACATCAACGTGCACGGTGGTACGCAGAGCCTGCGCTCCGCCTGACGCGCACAGTACTCCGCACGCAAAATTGTGCCCTTAAAGGCCGAACCGTATGGTTCGGCCTTCTTTTTTCCCATTGGCTGCACCACCTCACAACGGCAAGAATTGCCCAACCAGGAAAATCCTGCCTGCGCCGCCCCTCTGAGCGCCAAGGCTTTGGCGTTTTAAACGGCGCAAGGCCGCCAATCTGGCGTATATTTTGCACAAACTGCAAATCACCACGCTGTATTTATTGCACTCTTTTACTATTGGCACGCTCAGTGCATATAAAAAAGCAAGTCAGTGGCGCATAAAGCGCCCGACCACAAACCAGCCTCAGTTGGGGAGGATACCATGAGCAATCAACTGGATTACGAAATCAATAAGGAATTGGGCGAGTGCTACCTTTTCATGGGTGACTTTGACAAGGCCGAAGAATACTACCGCAAGGCCGCAGGCAGCAATTCCCAGAGCGCGGCCCCCTTCCTGGGGCTGGCCACCGTGGCCGTGCAGCGCTCTGACCTGGACAAGGCTCTGGTTCTGTACCAGAAGGCCGCCTCTGTGGAAGAAACCGACAAGGCCCTGTGCGGCATTGGCCTTGTGTACATGGAAAAGGGCGAGCACCAGCAGGCCTTTGACTACTTTGCTGCTGCCCTGAAGAAATCCAGGGAAAACATTGTGGCTCTTAACTGCCTGGTGCGCGAATCTTACCAGCTTGGCTGCGTTGAAAACGCGCTGCCCTACCTGGAAGACACCCTGCGCTCCGGCGTGGAAGCCGAGGCCGTTCGCGTCACTCTGGCTGGCTGCATGATCTACCTTGGCCGCGCCGAAGAAGCCCGGCAGCACCTTGAAGCAGTGTTGGGCGCCAACCCCACCAACATCAATGCCAAGGAACTTTTCGACACCATGGCTGCCTAGAGCAATTTCACTTTGAAATTGCTCTGGTGACTGCGGGAGCAGGCACCCGCCGTGAAGGCATAACGCAATTTTTGAGCTGTTACGTGCCGGGACCGGCGTGCTTGAACTTTGAAAATATGCATTTTCAAAGGTACTCTGTCCAGGAATGGCCGAGGCCATACCGCAGCCTGTACATACTCCCCTCCCCACATGATTTTCCGGCCCCTGGCAGGTGTCGGGGGCCGGAAAATCATTCCCTGAGGGAAGCCACGCGCCGCTGCCGCCATTGATCCCCCAACCGGGTCAGGCACGGCGGCACGGAGCGCCGGAAAAACCCCTGATATACGTCAGGGGTTTTTGTGTATGGGCGGCTCACTCCGCCCGGAATTCCGCTGCCGGGGCAGCAACGACATATGCGCGGTTCAGATTTTTTCGCGGATTTCGTCGTAGCTTTCCGCAGCTTCATGATTTGCGCATCATTCAGAACATGAGCCCCGTCGCGCGCCACAGCACACATGAAGAGCAGGGCTTCTTCCGCATCGGACATGCTGTTGCAGACAATATCGTAGTATTCCGTTTTGTTGGAAGGATCGATCTTTCTGGCGCTTTCCGCCGCCTGCCGGAAGGTCTTGATAAAGACCTCGCAACGTTCGTGCCGAAACACCCTGCGGCCAAAAACCTGCAGCAGGGGCGTTTCCGCATGCGTGCCCGCAAGCACGCCTTCCACCTCACGCGCAAGGGCAGCCCCGGCATCGGCGCTGCGGGCGTTTATGGCGGTCACATCGCACAGGCATTCGCGTACCACCAGCCGCACGTCTGCTATACTAAAACGGTGCTCGCGCGACTTTTTAAATTCGTCCATGAGCAGCAGAAACATGCGCTCACGGTGATAGAGCTGCGCAGCCTTCTTCTGCTTTTGCAGTTCCTTGCGCTGCTCGCGCATTTCATCGTTCTGCATTTTTATGGAAACAATAATGCCTGCAAGTGCAAGCCCGGAAAACAGCGTGTTGAGCACCCCGAAGGAATCGCCAAACGTGCCGGATTTACTAAAGTCCTCCACAGACCAGTAGAGTATCAGGGCTGATGCGGCCCAGATAAGGATCACAAGCAGGGCAGCTTTCCAGAACAACGCCCAGGTCACCCTGTCAGGAGAAGCCTCCGTTGCTGCGTGTGTGTGCGATCCACCAGAGGCGGATGACATCCCCGTATTCAGGAAGCTTCCGCTTTCGGCATCCTTAGCGCGCGGTGAGCGTGCCGCCATACAGTGTTCCTCCATTGCTTGCGCGGCGCAAAATCTGCCGCCTGCACAGCATAACCTTTCAGCGTTGCCCCGGCAAACAAGGCGCGCGGCAATGCCCCGGAGCCCCATTGCAGGCTGTTGACGCGCCATGTTGCAGCAGATATGAGATTTGACGCTCTGTTCAACTTTTTCCGGCCTGCCAGGCTTTGTTCTTGCGACCGTCCGATGGATTTTCCATGCAGATACCAATTCCCGTCAGCACCGTGGGCCTGCTGTTTTGTTCCAACCTTTTCATGACCTTTGCATGGTACGGGCATCTGCGCTACAGAAGCACCGCCCTGCCGCTGGTTATCATTACAAGCTGGGCCATCGCCTTTTTTGAATATGTGTTGCAAGTGCCCGCCAACAGGATAGGCTACGGCTATTTTTCGGCGGCAGAACTGAAAACCATTCAGGAAGTATCTCCCTGACTGTTTTCATGGGCTTTTCCGCTTTCTGGCTGCACGAGCCGCTGCGCTGGAACCACCTTGTGGGTTTTGCGCTCATTGTGCTGGCAGCGTGGGTTATCTTTAAGGAATGGTAGGCAACGTGTTGGATTTCAGTCTGGTTACATACGCAGTTGGCATAGCCGCGGCATTCGGCGGCGGATTTATCGACTCCATCGCTGGCGGCGGCGGGCTTATCACCATGCCTGCCCTGCTGCTTTCCGGCGTACCGCCGCATCAGTCCTTGGGCATCAACAAGGTCAGCGCCTGCCTCGGCACCACAGTGGCGCTTGGCAACTTTGCCCGCAGCAATCTGGTATTGTGGCGGGTGGCTCTGGCGGGCATCATCTTCTCGCTGGTTGGCTCTTGGGCCGGATCGCGCCTTGCCCTTCTGCTGGACGCCGCAGTTCTTGGCAAGGTGCTGGTGGCCTTGCTGCCCATAGGCATGTGCGCAACCCTGCTGCCCAAGAAAGAACGCAAGCAGACGCCCCTGCCGCACTCCGGCCCCCGGTTCTGGATTCCCGTAGCCTTTGTATGCCTTGTTATGGGCGGCTATGATGGATTTTTCGGCCCAGGCACCGGGAGCTTTCTTATTCTGGCCTTTCACTGGATTCTGCGCATGGGGTTGATGGAAGCCTCCGCCACTTCCAAGGTGCTCAACCTTGCCTCAAATTTTGCCGGAGCCGTGGTTTTCATCGTCAACGGCGTGGTGGTGTGGAGTCTGGCCCTGCCCATGGCCGCGGCCTGCTGCCTCGGCAACTGGATGGGAAGCCGCTTGGCTATTCGCGTGGGGCCTGCGGCTGTACGCCGCTTTTTGACCATTTCGCTCAGCCTCCTGCTGCTTACCCTTGTATGGCAGTATTTTCTGGCTCCGGGCATGCATCAATAAACAGGCCATACAGTTCAACGCAAGCAGCCCCGGAATCTCGCATTCCGGGGCTGCTTGCCATTGAACCAGGTGCAGAACTAGCCGCGTTTCATCTCGCTGATAAGCTCGCTCATGCGCTCGGCCTGGCGGGCAAGCTCGCTCACTGCCCGAGAGGCTTCGCCCATGGCCTGCGCCGTCTGCCCGGACATGGCGTTGACCTGTACGATGGACTGGTTGATCTCCTCGCTGGCGGCGGACTGTTCCTCACTGGCAGTGGCAATGGCGCTTACCTGATCGGCAGTGGCTTCCACATTGCTCACAATATCCCGCAGGGCGGCACCCGACTGGTTGGCAAACTCTGTGGCCGTATTTACTTCAGCCAAGGCCTTGTCCATGGCGGCAACGCTCTGTGAAGCGCTCTGCTGAATGGCAGAGATTGCATTGCCCACGTCATTTGTGGAGGCCATGGTTTTCTCGGCAAGTTTGCGCACTTCGTCGGCCACCACGGCAAAACCGCGCCCGGCCTCACCCGCGCGGGCGGCTTCAATGGCGGCATTGAGCGCCAGCAGGTTTGTCTGGTCGGCGATGTCCGAGATCACGTTCATGATCTGGGTGATAGCCTGGGCATGCTGGTTCAGGGTGGTCATGTCGTCCTTGAGGGCCAGCGAAACCTTGTGCACCTGCCCTATGCTCTGCAAGGCGTTTTCCACAATATTCGCGCCGTTTTCAGCATTGGCCCGCGTTTCCGCAGACACAGCCGAGGCCGAGGAGGCATTACGGGCCACCTCCTGTACGGTGGCGTTCATTTCATTCATGGCAGTGGCGGCCTCGGCCAGACGTTGAGCGGATTCCACAGCGCTCCTGTCCGACTGCTCGATCTGTGCGGAAAGTTCTGTGGAAGCGGCGGAAATAACGCTCACCACTTCTTCCAGTTGCCCCGCAGCCGTCAGCATGCCCTCGCGCTTGGCGCTCTCAGCCTGACGCGCCGCATCTTCGGCTCTGGCTGTGGCTTTTTCCGCCTCTTCCGTAGCGTGCTGCGCGGCCTGGGTTTTGTGTTCACTTTCGTTCAAGAGGTGCCTGATGCTTTGCACCATGCGCCGCATACCCGCCGCAAGGGTGCTGAATTCGTCACCGCGTTTTTCAGCGGCATCAAAAAGAGCGCGCTCTTTGTCGTTGGTTTCGAGGCGGCCACCAGCAACGGCTTCGGCCACGCCTGAAATACCGCCCACCATACGCACAATGCCCCGGGCAGAAAAAAAGATCATGGTTCCGACTATCAGCGCGCAGGCCAGAGTCAGCAGGCTGGCGTTGGTCAGCAGGTCGCCGATGGGCTTGAAGATTTCGCCACGATCAAACTCCACGCACAAAATCCAGCCTTCGTGGGGCAGCGGCTTGTAGTACAGGCCCTTTTCGCCATTGCCGTTGTCAAAGCGGGTGCGGCCTTCCTGCTGGCGCAGCAGGCCCGCCACATGGGGCACATTGCTGTCGTTGCGGCCTATGATCTTTCCGTCAGGGTGCAACGCCACGCGCCCCTGAAGATCATAAACATACACCATGCCTTTTTGACCGATCTTGATCTTGTCGGTGGTGCTTGCGCCAAGAATTTTATTGTCTATGCCCGCAGCCAGCACGGCCACAACCTGATTGCCCTGCTTCAGCGGCATGGCAAGAACCGTGGTGAACTCGCCGGACGCGCTGCTGGTTATGCCCACGATGCTGGGCTGACCATTCTTTGTCTTTTTGAAGTATTCACGATTTGAAAAATCGGTGCCAACAAATTTGCTCGGGCCTTGCTGCTTATCGAGATGGTGCCCAAGAACAGTGCCGTCCATGGCAATGATTGCGGCAAAATAGACCATGTCGTTATTGGTCACGAAAGAATCCAGCGCCTGATCGGCCCGCGTGAACAGGGAACCTTCCATGGCCTCGGACTTGCTTCGGGAGTAGGCTTCCACCTGATCCTGAATGCGCTGGTTCTCTGTCATGGTTTGCAGGCTCTGTTCTATCCCAGTAAATACTACATCAAGCCCGATACTCTGACATTCCAGCAGCGCATCCATATCTGTGGCAATCTGCTCGCGCAGGATTTCTTCTGACATCTTGTAGCAAACCCCTGCCACAAGCATCAGCCCCACTATTGCCGGAGTGAGGATGGAAATTCCCATTTTCGCAAGTAATCCGAGTTTCATCACTACCCCTTTTGCATTGCGTCTATGCACTGAATGACCGAAAGACTTATTACCATGTGAAAAATCAAACTACCCCTAAAATCCTGTAAGACTGCCGTGTTCTTGTGTGCTTATCGGACAAAACGTGACTTACAATATATCAATTATCCTTATTTTCACAAGAAATTACTACGAGCATGATAGGAATTTTTACACTGCGATTTCACGTTGATGGGTATCAATCCCATTAAGATGGCAACAACGTGAATATCTAATTTAAGATAGCAATAACTACTTGTAATAGGGGCGACATGACAGAGCAACGCTGAATTGCGGCAAGGCCCTACTGCCAGAAAAGGGATCAACGTTGTCAGCGTCAGGAAGCCGCCGGGTCGGAAAGATCAGGCAAAGCCCCGCCCGCTATGGCCCACAGGTACAGGCTTGCCGCCGAACCATACGGACTGTAGCGCCGACGATAGATTTCAAAGCGGTCGCGGCTGACTTTCCGGTGCCGGTGCAGCATGCGCAGGCCTCGCAGGATGGCAAGGTCGCCAAAACTGAGAACATCAGGCCGCTGGAGTGAAAACAGCATGAGCATTTCCGCTGTCCACACGCCAACCCCGTCCAGCGCGCACAGTGTGGTGCAGAGGCTGGCATCATCCATGAGTCTCAGAGCCTCCACATCCAGTTCACCCCGCAGCACCTTGCGCGCGGCTGCCTTCATATAGCCAACCTTGCGGAAGGAAAGCCCCACTCCCTGCAACGTGGCAGTCTCTGCGCCGTCAATGGTCTCAGGGGTCACTTGGCCAAGGGCAAGCACAAGCCGCGCCCAGACAGTCTGCTGCGCCTTGGTGGCAATCTGCTGCCCGACTATGGAGTGCATGAGCGCGTCAAACAGGTCTGGCCGCACCTCCCGCTGGATGGGGCCTATGCGCTCCATTGCAGCGGCCAGACGTTTGTCTTTGCGCGAAAGGAAGCCGATTTCTTTTTGACCGTAGATAAAATACTGGGGCATTTTTCCGTCCTGAACAAGGTTTCTGTATCTGAACATACAGCAACCCGACGTATTGGTGCAAACAGAAAAACGCACTGAATGATGCTATCGCGCCAATCGACCGTAAAAAACGGCGCGGAATCGCAAGGATGCCGCGCCGTAAAGGGGTCGTATCAGCTTTTAACGCAGATAAAGCTTAACCAGCCTAGTTCTTGAGGCTATGAATAGGCGCAGGAATGCGCCCGCCAAGGCCGATAAAGTCCGTGGCATCGCCCTTGGGCACGGGAATAATGGCCGCCTTGCCAAGCAGGCCGCCGAACGACACTTCTTCGCCAACGCCCTTGCCGGGCACAGGAATAAGGCGCACAGCCGTGGTCTTGGTGTTAATGACGCCGATGGCCATTTCATCGGCAATGATGCCGGAAATGGTCGACGCAGCCGTGTCGCCGGGGATGGCGATCATGTCCAGCCCCACAGAGCACACGCTGGTCATGGCTTCCAGCTTTTCAAGGCTGAGCAGGCCGGAGGTGGCCGCAGCCTCGATGCTGGAATCTTCCGACACGGGGATAAAAGCGCCGGACAGACCGCCCACGGACGAAGAGGCGAACGCGCCGCCCTTTTTCACCGCATCATTGAGCATGGCCAGCACGGCAGTGGTGCCGGGCGCGCCGATGCTCGAAAGGCCCATGCTCTGGAAAATTTCACCAACAGAGTCGCCCACCGCAGGCGTAGGAGCCAGGGAAAGGTCAGCCACGCCAAAGGGCAGGCCCAGACGCGTGGCCACTTCAGTACCGATCATTTCGCCCACGCGCGTCACCTTATAGGCAGTGCGCTTGATGACTTCGGCCATGTCCAGCAGGGTAAGGCGGCCGCCCTTGCCGTTGTGCCCGGCTTCGCGGGCGCGATCCAGAGCCTTTTTGACCACGCCGGGGCCGGAAACACCCACGTTGATGACAACGTCAGGCTCGCCCACGCCAAGGTAAGCGCCAGCCATGAAGGGAACATCCTGCGGGATGTTGGCAAACACCACCAGCTTGGCGCAGCCGATGCCGCCACGTTCGGCAGTGGCTTCGGCCACCTTGAGGATCTGCTGGCCCATGAGCGCCACAGCATCCATATTGATGCCGCTACGTGACGAAGCCACGTTGATGGATGAGCAGATGCGGTCGGTTTCGGCCAGGGCCTGGGGCAGCGCTTCAATCAGGGCGCGGTCGCCCTTGGCAAAGCCCTTTTCCACCAGAGCAGAAAAACCACCCAGAAAATCAACGCCAGCTTCCTTGGCGGCCTCGTCAAGGGCCTTGCACACGCGCACCATGCCATCCGGGCCAAAGGGCGCGCCCACCACGGCAATGGGGCTCACGCTGATGCGCTTGTTCACCACGGGGATGCCGTATTTGTCACCCACTTCGTTGCACACGCTCACGAGCTGGGAGGCGTAGCGGCGCAGCTTGGCCTTAACGTTGGCGGTAAAAAGGTCAAGGTCATGGCTGACGCAGTCAAACAGGCTCACGCCAAGGGTGACTGTGCGCACGTCAAGATGCTCGTTGCGGAGCATGTTCAGGGTGCTTATAACTTCGCGTTCTGAAAGCATGGAGGTCTTCCTGTATGTTCGGGCTGTCGGCCTGCCATTGGCGGCCCCGCCCGGAAGGCGGTTTTGCCCTGACGCGCAAAACCGGGCGTTCAGGGGAATGTGCATCGTGTCTGAAACCGGGTCGCGCCCTGTTTCTGGCGCAGACCGGTGGTACATGCGCCTTGGCACCGTAAGACCTAAAAAGAATTCACCCGGTGCACGGCCTCAAAAATATCCCTGTGCTGGGCGCTGACGCGCAGATCCCGCTTCTGCCCTTCGCAGTCAAGCTCGCGGCGCAGGCGGCCCATGTCAACACTGTCAGGCACCATGACTTCAAACACAAAAAGCGCATGGTTGTTGCCGCCCTCGCCCAGAATGGCCTTGAGACTTTCAATGTTCACGCCGTGCTGGGCAAACACGCGGCTCATGGCGGCGATAAGACCGGGCTTGTCCGGCCCGTCGGCCGTGACCACAAAGGGTTCGCAGTGCAGCTCTGTGCCCCACTGCCCCTTGATGGCGGGCCGCACAAGGACGGAAAGATCAACCTTGGCGGATTCCAGCCCGGCGCTCAGTTTGGCGCGCAGGGTTTCCGCGTCTTTTTCCGGCGCTGCCACAACAAAGATAGCCGCAAATTCACCGGAAAGGATGGTCTGGGTCACTTCTTCGATGTTGCAGCCGCTGTCTTCAAGAATGCGGCTGACGTTGGCCACCACGCCGGGGCAGTCGCGCCCCAGAAAGGAGGCTGTAAATTTTTGCATGACGCTTTCCTTGAAAAAGCCGTCAGCTTGATTCTGACGGCGGTTGTATCGTGTAAAAGGGCTTTATATACGTAAACAGGTCAAAACTTCAAGGGGGCGCAAAGCCCCGACTGGCGCGGAAATAAGCCGCCGCCCGCATTGATGTTTCCTGCATATCAACCGTTATATCAACAGCATGAGCACCCAACTAATCACGAATTTACAGCAAGTTGCAGACTCATTCCCCACAATCTTGACGCCTAAGCGTGAATGGCATACCGTAACGCTCCTTTCAGGTATGGGCCATTCAGGAGTCGTTACGTGGATACTCGGGAAAAGAAGAACAGCAAGCCAGCTATCAAGCTGGGTACCAAGTCGCAGCATGCGGGCTATTTCATGCCCATGCTGGAAAGTTTCGCCGCGCGCGAAGGCCTCAACGAAGTTGTCAAAAACAGAGTTGTCAAATCGTGCGACCTTTTGGATGCGGGCGTACCGCTTTTCCCCAACGACTTCCGCAAGGAACACGACGTTGCCTGGGTGCTGGACAAATTCGGCGCTCTCGAAGGCGAATCCCTGGACAGCCAGGAAGACGTGTTTGCCATTGCGGGCCGCATAGTTTCCCTGCGCTCGTTCGGCAAGGTGGCCTTTTTCCATATTATGGATCAGAGTGGCCGCATCCAGTGCTACGCCTCGCGCGAACACATGGATGAAGAGAACTACACTGTGGTCAAGAAGCTCGACGTGGGCGACATCGTGGGCGTTTCCGGCCACCTGTTCCGCACCAAGACGGGCGAGCTCACCATTGCCTGCCGCAAGATCAAGCTCATCACGCGTTCCATGCGCCCCCTGCCGGAAAAGTATCACGGCCTCACTGACATGGAAACGCGCTACCGCCAGCGCTACGTTGACCTTATCGTCACGCCGCGCGCGCGCGAAATTTTCTTCAAACGCAGCCTGATTGTGCGCGAATTCCGCCGCTTCATGGAAGACCACGGCTTTATGGAAGTGGAAACGCCCATGATGCAGCCGCTGGCTGGCGGCGCTGCTGCCAAGCCTTTTAAAACGCACCACAATGCCCTTGATCTGCCCCTGTTTTTGCGCATCGCGCCAGAACTTTACCTCAAGCGCCTGCTGGTGGGCGGATTTGAAAAGGTCTTTGAGCTGAACCGCAACTTCCGCAACGAAGGCATAGACACGCGCCATAATCCGGAATTCACCATGTGCGAATTCTACTGGGCCTATGCCACGTTTGAAGACCTCATGGACTTTACGGAACAGCTTTTTGCCCACCTTGCCATGACGGCCTGCGGCACCACTGTTGTGCCCTATCAGGGCGAAATGATCGACCTCACGCCCGGCAAGTGGACGCGCCTCAGCTTCTACGATTCACTCACCCAGATCGGTGGGCATTCTCCGGATTTCTACAATGATTACAGCAAGGTCAAAGCCTATATCCGCTCGCGCGGTGAAAAGGCCGCCGACAGCGAAAGCCTGCAAAAGCTGCATGCCAAACTGTTTGACCTTGATGTGGAAGGCAAGCTCATTCAGCCCCACTTCATCTATCATTACCCAACGGAAATCTCGCCGCTTTCACGCCGTAATGACGAGCACCCGGAACTGACGGACCGCTTTGAGCTGTTCATCACCGGCCGGGAGATTTCCAACGCATTTTCCGAGCTCAATGACCCTGTGGATCAGCGCCTGCGCTTTGAAGATCAGGTGCGCGAACGCGAAGCGGGCGATGACGAAGCCCACAGCATGGATCAGGACTATCTGCGCGCCCTTGAATACGGCATGCCCCCGGCTGCGGGACAGGGCGTGGGCATTGACCGCCTGGTGATGCTGCTTACCGACTGCGCCTCGATCC
>JASGGT010000081.1:0-11392 GCA_047602655.1 Desulfovibrio sp.
AAACATTGCGTGGCTGGCGTAATTCATGAGCACATCGCCGGTCATGGCATCGCTGGGATACACGGCCACCCCGAGAGAGGCACGTATGCGAACGACCTCATTGGGCAGTTCAATGGTGGTGTTCAGCAGGGTTTTGCGGTTATCCTGCGCAAAGCGCAAGGCGCTGTCTTCATTATCAAAACCGTGCGCAAACACAGCAAATTCGCTGCCAGCCGTGCGGGCCAGCAGCACTGCGTCATTTTCGCACATCTGCAAGGCTTCAACCACCTTGCTTATATACAGATCGCCCCCATCGTAGCCATGCGATTCATTCACGTACTTGAGATTATCCAGACCGCACGATAGCAGCACGCCAAATTTGCCGGGCTGCATCTGCAATGCTTCGCGCACGCCGCGAACAAAGGCCCGGCGGTTCATGAGGCCGGTTTCCACGTCATGATTCTGGTCGTGCTCTACCTGCTTTTTGCAGGTCTGCGCCTGATTGATAAGAAAGGTCAGCCCGTCAGAGAGGTCGCCCATGTCGTCAACCGCGGGCATGGGGTATCCCGCGCTGAATATGAGCAGTTGCCGCGCAAGGCGTTTGAGTTTGGCGTGCAGGCTTTCAAGGTGCGCAGAAAAATGACGGCAGGATTTGGGCGGGCGGACAGACAGATCCCCCTCTGCCAGCGCAGCAGCGTAGGCAGAAAGATCCGCGCAGGCCCGCGTGAGCTCGCACAGTTTCTCTGCTGTGGGCTGCTGCCCGCAGCCTTCAAATTCGGCCAGCGCAGCGTCAAATTGCCCGCGCAGCAGATTATCAAGGCCGGTTTCAATATCCATGTGCGCGCCTCAAGAGTGAGCCTCAAGAAAAGTTGAAAAAAACAAATGCGGCATCAGGCCCACGCACGGGCTAGGCATCAAGCTCAGCAAAGCCAGCTTCCTGTATTTTGGCCATATTTTCAAGCACGGTCGCGCTCACGGCATCAATATCGCACCCCTCGGGCAGGTGTTCGCCCGCCTTGCTCCTCAGCATGGCCCCGTCGTTGCTGCAATGGGCTAAAGCGTTGGCCGCAGCGAGCAGGCGCGCCTCCATTTTATACGTTGTGGCAAGCTCGGGCGAATGGTGCAGGTTTATGGGCTCGGTAAGCACAAGAGGCAGCTTCCATTGGTGCAGCACTGCCGCGCCAATGAGCCCGTGATCCATGCCCAGTTGCGCATTTTCCGCTTCAAAACTGGCGCAATTTTCTGCCAGCGCCATTTCCGCCGCTCTCCCCACACATCAGGCCGTGCGGCAGCAAAAAAAATCTTGCCCACATCGTGCAGCAAGCCAGCTATATATGCTTCGTCCGGCACCATGATCAGGCGCTCGCCCGCGCAGGCGCAGGGGCCGCATACGCCGTTATCTCCGCCAAGAACATCCGCCAGGACTCTGGCAATGGTTGCCACAGAAAGCAGGTGTTTCCAGAATCCGGCAGTATCAAAATCCTTGGGAAGCTGGGCCTCGCGTATAAACGACGACATGCCCACCATCAGCACAAGCAGACGCACTTCGCGCAGCCCCATGATGCTGATGGCCCTTTGCAGGGTGGAAACCTTGAACTCAAGCCCGTATGCAGCAGAATTTGCCACTGTAAGCACACGTGTGGCGAGCCGGGGGCTTTTTTCAATCAGTGCAACGACAGAGCGCACCGAGGCATTGGAGCCTTCCTGGGTAACCGCAAACAGCAGGGGGAGCAGCTTGGGTTCAAACGGCAGCTCCGGCGGATTTTGCAAAAGCTTTTGCAAAAACAGCCTGGACTCTTTTTGAGATTGCATGGCAAAATCCTGAGCTAGGGTTTGCACTGCCCCTGCACACGGTAACACAACTTGCCCAGGCCAGATGCCTGAACCCAAAGCCTTTCATATACGAAAACCCAGAACAAAGACAATAGTCTGTAATCTTTAATAACTAATACCAAATGAACCTTAAAATCGGTGTCGCATGATACAAAATCAGATATTTATTTATTGGCAACAAAAAACCAATTGATGTCGCCACCCGGGCGTAAACAGCAAATATCCGGCAACCCCGTTAACGAACTGAACAAAAAAAGCACTCTCGCAGCACCGTGCAGAATTGGCCCCCAAAAGCATGCAAACCGATTATATGATTACTGCTGCGCACAAATAAATGATTCCAGTTACGCACCACCATATACGAATGGCACTTTAGCGCGGTGCATGTGCCCACATGGCATGTATAAAATGCACAGTTATCGCAGATGATTCGCACAAACTTGCGCGGCGGATTTTTACTTGCCTGGCAATCAGTTACCTGAACAGACCAAAACGCCCATGGCAAAGCTCACAAAAGGGCGTTGTTCCCTGACGACGCCGACAGTTCGCCAAAAATAAAAAATGTCAAAAAAAACAGCCTTGCAAGCGTAAGGATGACTGTTTCATTCCGACAAATAAAATTAAGCAAAAGCTTTAGGGTAGACGAAAAAATTTTTTCCACAACCCAGAGAGCATCTTTTTGTGTATATTTTGTGCAAAATCGGCATCCATATCGGATATTACCCCAGCCCAAAATAGAAATACCTCTCACTTCCTCCAGGCAACAGTTTTACAGCATTATTAAAAAACACTCTAAGACTGGATCTAGACTTTTTATAGATAATATTTCCACCTATTATCCCTGGTCAAGATACTTCAGTATTATCTGCGCCACATTTGCCGCCAGACCGGCGGAAAGCATGGACTCGTGCGTACCTTGCGTCCAGTGCAGCGTGATGTTTTCCTTTTTCAAAAAGCGGCTCCAGCCCTGGTAGTCGTCATCCATAATGATCTGCGGGTTGTTTGCAAAATCCAGCGCACGTACCAGCAACAGCCTGCAGTCAGAAGCCGTTGGCCGCTCATAGCGCGCAGCCGCCATGGCATTGCCACGGTAGGTCAGCAGCAGGTTGTCCATCTGCACTGCGCTGAACCCGGCAGGCAACAATCCGCTTTTCTCCCCGCACTGCACAAGGTAGTCCAGTTGCTGCTCGCGCGGCATGGCGCGCAGTTTTACGGGATCAAAGGCCATGCCTTCCTGCAAAATAAGCTGCAAAAGTTCAATATCGTCCTTGGCAGCCATCTGTTTTGCGCGGGAATTGTCGGCCACGGTATCGAGAATGATGACAGGCTCGCTGCGGTTGCCCAGTGCCGCATACCGCCGGGAGCATTCATAGGCCAGCAGGCCGCCAAAACTCCAGCCGCCCCAGATGATATCGCGGCTCTCGACCTTGAGTATTTCATCCAGATAATACTCCGCCAGACTTTCAACCGTGTGCAGCTCTGTGGTAAGCGACGTGCGTCGCTGGCTGAAACCAGCCGCCTCAACAGCGTAAACCGAGTATTTGCCGCCAAGCAGGCGCGCAAGATCGCTGTAACAGAACACGCTGCCGCCAACAGGATGAAACAGAACAAGGTTCTTGCCGCCCTCACAGTGTTGCAGCTGGATAACAGGGCTTTCGCGCTTCTGTGTCTTTCCGGCCAGCAGGGCCGCAAGCTGCGCAATACTCGAATGCGTGACCAGCTCATTCACAGCCACATGCACGCCCATTTCCTTTTCAATCATGGCAATAAGCCTGATGGAAAGGATGCTGTGGCCGCCCAGGCTGAAAAAGCCAGCATCGGCATCGGTGATTTCAAAGCCCAGCAGGCGCTTCCATATCTCGGCCAGTTTTTCTTCCACAGGGCCGGCAGGCATGCGCCCGCGCTGAACTTCCCCCCCCCCCAGGGGTGACGGCAGAGCCTTTTTGTCTATCTTGCGATTGAGCGAAAACGGCAGTTCCATCATGGGAACAAAATAGGCGGGCACGCAGTACGGCGGCAGATGTTGCTCAAGGTACCCGCGCAGTACGGCCACATCCACATCGCCCACCACATAGGCTGCGAGGGTCTTTTCCTCCCCGGCGCGGAAGGTATCCGCCACCACCGCCACCTGACGCACTCCGGGAAAACCCGCCACGGCCTTTTCCACCTCGCCAAGCTCCACCCGGTTGCCGCGAATCTTCACCTGCTGGTCTTCGCGCCCTCGGTAAAAAACAAGGCCGTTCTGCACATAGCCGTTGTCACCCGTGCGATAGCAGGGCTGGCCGTCTTTTTCCACAAACGCGCCGGGGCTGACGTTGTTCAGATAACCGCGCGACACTCCATCGCCAAAAATCCACAGCTCGCCAGTAACGGAATCTGGCAACTCCTGACAATTTTTGTCCATTGCGCAGATGCGCACGCCTTCAAGCGGCCTGCCAATGGGATAGGCGGTAAAATCCTGATGGTTGCCCATATCAATGCGAAAGGCGCTGCTGTCCACCGTACATTCCGTAGGGCCGTACACATTGAACAGCACCACATCCTCGTTGCCGGGGATGGCGTAAAATTTGCGGATCACATCGGGCCGCAGCACCTCGCCCGCCAGCAGCAGCGCCTTGAGCGGCAAAGGCTGGCGCTGCTCGACAAGCCAGTCTGTGAGCACGTTGAAAAACGCGGGCGTCATGTCGCACAGGTCAAGCCCGCGCTCACGCGCACAGGCGCAAAAAAGCGAGGGATTCTTACGTTCTTCGTCCGACAGCACGTGCAGGCTCTTGCCGCTGAAGACAGACACAGCCAACTGCTGCACCGAGGCGTCAAACGACAGGGGCGCAACCAGCCCCATCCTCTCGCAGCCCGCCGCATAGGGCCGCAAGGCGCGCAAAATGTGCATGAGGTTGCGGTGCTCAACCACCACCCCCTTGGGAGTGCCTGTTGAACCGCTGGTATAGACGATGTAGGCCGCCTGAGCGGGATCGCATGGAGGCAGGGGTTGCCCGCCCGCAGGCGGCAGATGCTGCGCCCCGAATCGCGGGAGCGAAACCTGGGGACGGCTGGCGCCGGGGCGGATGACCACATCATAGCGGAAGGATTGCGCCCCGTGCTGCCCGCTGCCATCTACACGGCTCTGCTCATGGATTTGGCCCAGCACGCAGGGCGAGAACGTCACTTGCACCGGCACAGGGCAGCGCGCCGCCCACTCCATAAAAAACTGGCGTGGAACAAACAGTTCCTCAGAGGCATCAAGCCGCAGCAGGCCCCTTTGATCGCCAGTGGCAAGGGCTTGGGCCTGCAAGGTCGCCCGCAGATCATCGCGGCAATCCAGATCGCGCACCGCCCCCACAAAAACCAGACCTTCGGGCGTGAGCATCTGCACGGCGTGATGCAGCACCCTGCGCAGATAATTGTAGCCGGGGAAATTTTCCACCACGCCGTTCATGACCACCGCATCAAAGACCTGGCCTTCAAGAAAATGTATGTCCGCCGCTTCCATTCGGTATGGCGTCACTCGGGCGGCAGCATCAAAGCTGGCAAGGCGGCTGAGTTCATTGCGGGCCAGATCCACGGCCGCATATTCCTGCGCTGCCCCGGCAAGCGCCTGCGCCACGCAGCCAGCCCCACTGCCCACATCCAGTACTTTGCGGCCTGCGCCGAGATCATCCGTCTTGTGAGCCAACCCGCATTTCTCAAGCACGGCAGCAGCCAGGGCAACGAGTTCGCTGTGCGGACAGGGGGCAGCGTCAAAATCGCTCTTCCAGCCCATGTCGCTACCCGCCTGCGCCACCTGCTCCCAGTATTCGGTGCTTACAAGGCCTGTGCCTTTTTCGGCGGCATCGTCATATTCCTGCGCATCAAGGCAGAGCACGTGCCGGATGCCAGAATTTCTGTAGTGAAAATACTCGGCTTCGCGCAGGCAGGCGCTGTCGGCAATAATCAGGTTTGCGGGCCGCAGCATGGCCTCTTTGCGGCTTTGCGGCTGCTCGTGCTCCACGGGCAGATACACTGCCCCGGCCCGCATGACGCCAAGGGCCGCAGCCAGATACACCGCGCCGCGCGCGCACAGCACGCCCACCACGGCCTCGCGCCCATACCCCTGCGCAAGGATGAACCGGGCAATGCGCTCCGAAAGGATATCCAGCTCTCTGAAGGTCAGTCCTGAGCCGCCCCCGGTCAGGGCCGCAGCTTCGGGTCTTGTGTCGGCAATGCTTCGGAACAGATGCTCAAGGCTGGCAAACTCCTGCCCAGCCTGCATGGCGCTGGCAGATTCAGGCCTTGCAGATGTTTTCGCAGGAGCGGCAAAGGAAAAATCCGATAACTTCATCATGCCGCCCCTTCAACTATACCTTCAAGAAAATTTCCGTAATAAGTCAACCAGTCCTGGGCGGCTTCCGCGCCAACCTGCTGTGGATCATACGCAAAATGCAGGGCCAGACCATCCTCCTGTTCCCGGACCGAGCAGAAAAGGCCGTACCCCTTCCCTTGCGCATCAGCCCCCGCAAAGTCAAAACCCAAGCGCAGGCGGCCTTGCATGGCGGGCATGCCAGTATAGCCAGAATCACCTTGCCCGGCATCGCCCATACGGACATTTTCCGTCAGTCCCTTTTGCGTGAAGGCCAGCAGTTCGTCAAACTCCATGTTGTCGTCAATACTGAAGCTGACGGCGCGTTCTGGTGGCACTTCCACCACGAACTGCTCCTGCTGGGTCACCTTGCCCATCAGCACGGCAAAGACCGCCAGCAGCACAGCTTCGGCAGATGCTCCCTTGCCCGCAGCCACAGCCTCGATGGCCTGCCGCAAAGCTGCCGGGACCAAGGCTTCGCACTTCTCGAGGCTCGCCGTGCCGCCAGCGGCGCACGGCAGGTCAGTGGGCGTAAAACGCAGGGGCGCGTCCGCAGGCGCGGAGGTCATGAGTTCAAGCATGCGCACATAATCGCGGGCCATGCGCAGCACATCGGCCTCGCTGAACAGGTCTGCGTAGTATTCAAGGGCAATGCTTATGCTCTCGCCAATATCGCTCACAAAAATGGAAAGATCCGTCTTGCTGGAGAATTTGCTGAACCGCAGGGATTCAAACAAACCCTGCCCTTCGGCGGCAAATTCAAAGTTCATGTACGAAAGGATGATCTCCGACAGGGGTGATCTGTCCGGCCATGCGGTCTGCCTGAGGTCGGCCAGCAGGCTGTTAAGGATGTAAGCGCGGTGGCGCATGCCCTCGTTGCTTACCTGCCGCGTGGCGCGCAATTGGGCGGAAAGCGGCTGGTCGGGGTCCACGCAGAAACGCAGCGGCAGCACTGATGCCAGCATGCCCGCGGTATTGAGATGTTCACCCCGCGCGTCCATCGAAACAGCAACCACAATATCCTGAGAACCAGTGTAGGCCTGCGCCAGCAGGCTCCATGCGCAGAGCGAAACCTGATAGTTGGTCAGCCCTTCCCTGCGGGCCAGACCCTTGATGGCCTGTACAAGCTCCGGTGCGAGGTCGAATTCATACGTGCCGCCCCTGCCCGTATGCACACGGGGGCGGGGATACGATGCGGGCATATCCAACCGGGGCAATTCGCCCTTGTAAATATTTTGCCAGTAGGCAGCGGCTTCGGCATCGGGATGCGTGACCTGCTGCCAGGCGATATCCTTCATCTGCGCGGTCACAGGTCCAAGCTCCAGCCCGTGATAGAGACGGTACAGCTCCACATTGAGCAATGACATGGTTCTGCCGTCCCCAAGAGCGTGGTGCAGATCAATGAACAGCACCTTTTCACCCGCATCGGTCACAAGCAGGCAGGCGCGGAAGCCCGTTTCATTCCTGAGGTTAAAAGGCCGGATAATGTCGTCCTTGTGCGCAAGGTCAGGGATGCGCCTTTCCTCAAGGGTAAATCCCGTATAGGGATGAATAATCATGGCCGGGCGCTCGGCCTCAAAATCGCAGAAGCTCGTGCGCAGCGCCTCGTGTCGCTCCACAAGATGAGCAAGGGCCTTTTCAAGCCGCGCCGCATCCGCATTGGGCGGCATCACAAGAAATGCGGGCAGGTTGAAGCCCAGATCGCCTTCGCTGACCATGTCGGCATACAGGATGGCAAGCTGCTCGTTGCCCACGGGATACTTATCCAGAACTGGCGTTGTTTCCTCGTTTTTTTGCAGCGGCTGCGCTGGCTTGCGCGAGGCAAGGGCGCAGTCGACAATATCGCCGAGGGTGTCGCTTTCCAACAGATCCGCCACAGCGAGGGCAAGCCCCGCCTCCTTGTCCAGCCGGTTCACAATGCGTGTTGCGGCAATGGAATCGCCGCCCAGATCAAAAAAGTCGTCCTCTCTGGTCAGAGGCCTGTCATAGCCAAGGCAGTCGCGGATAATCTCAAGCAGGGCGGCCCCATCAATATGCTCCACATTGACGCGGGGTTGCTCCTGCGGGGCATTGCCCTGTGCCGCTCCACCGCTGATTGACGCGCTGCCCAACATTCTTCCAGCCAACTCGCTCCCGGGCAGGCCGTTAAGGGCAAAATCCTCTGCGTTTTCGCCCGTCATGCCCACAGCCACAAGTTCCTCGCCGCTGGCAAGCGCGGCCTCAAGCACGGCAAGGGCCTGCTGCGGCGGAAGCATGGTCGCGGCCTCCGGCCCTTTGCCAAGCCCCTCGCGAACGGCCATGCCCACGCCCGACCATGTGTTCCAGTTGATGGAAAGCGCGGGCAGCCCAAGGCTGCGGCGATACCGGGCAAAGGCGTTCAGATAGGCATTGGCGGCGGTATAGTCGCTCTGCCCCGGCGCGCCCACAAGGGCTGTGCGCGATGAAGCCAGCACAAAGAAGGCCAGATTATCGCCAAGGGTTGCCTTGTGCAGGTTCCAGGTGCCAGCCACCTTGGGGGCCAGCACGGATTCGTACCCCTGCCTGTCGCTGGTCAGCAGGTATCCTCTGCCAGCCACGCCAGCCGTATGGATGACGCCCTGCACCGGGCCGACCTCGCGCCGGATTTTTGCAAAAACCCCTTCAACCTGCGCGGCATCCGCGACATCGCAGCGGAAGGCGGCAAATGGCACATCCTCCAGCGCATGGGGCGGCAACTGGCGGCTTCTGTGCAGCAAAACCACGCGCGCGCCGTAGCGCTCGTGAATCTGACGCGCCAGTGTCTGGCCCATGCCACCAAGACCGCCAGATATCACTACGCAACCGTCTTTTGTGATGACAGGCGTGGCAGTAGTGTTAGCAGACGGCAGTTTGACCAGCTCGCGCACACGCACAGCGCCATCGCAAGCCGCCACATACGGCCCGTCAACCAGCCCGAGGCTGGCCGTAAGGGCCGCTACGGAAGCTGTATTATGATCCTCAAGCTCCACATAGGCGCAGGAAATCCTGGGTTCTTCCCACGGGAGGCAGAGCAGCGGGCCCATGTACAACGCGCCCTGCGGCAAAGACTCCTGATGCGGTTCATGCGTGGAACCGCCTGACACAAAGGCCCCGCTGCCCACAACCGTGACGCGCAGGGGGCGGCGCAGCCCGCCGCTGCAAATCTCTTGCAGCAGGGCGCAAAGCGGCCATGTGTCGTTTTGCGCATCAGACTTCAAGCTGGGCAGCCAGAGCAGATGATCTGTGGGGCCAGCAAGGATTTCACGCGCCAGTGTGCGGATTTCATCCGCATCCGCGGGCAAGGGACGGCGCGCGTGGGCAAGCGGCTCCAGAGCTTCACTCAGGAGGCCACCCTGCCCGCCAAGCAAGATGATGTTTTGCGGCCCGGGCACAGAACCTTTCAGATCGACCTTTTTCCAGCCAATGCTGTATAGTTCCGGCTCAGGCTGCGAAACATCCGGGCCGGGCATACCAACGGTCTGCCCCTTGCGCAGGGCCATAAAGGTCATGCCTTCAAGCCCCGCAACAATCTGGCCCGAGGCGTCCGTCACCGTGCAGTCGGCCACGATCATGCCCTGCTGGCGGTCGGTGATACGCACCAGCGCAAAGGCATGCGCGGTCAGAGGGCTGTGGAGCCGCGCCATGCGGCAACCAGCGGGCACAAAACCGTAAGCCCCGCGCAGGGCAAGGCTTGCGGCAATATCCATCATGGCCGGATGCCAGCGGAAGGTATTGAAATCCGTACGATAGGCGTCGGGCAGGCACAGCTCTGCCAGCAGGGTATTGCCGTCCTCCGCCACCCAGAGCCTCTTGCGGCACTGCCAGCGCCCGCTGACCTTGAGTGGGGGTCACTTTGAGGCCTGTCTTCCTGCGCGGTTTCCCGCAGGCTTTCGCGCAACTTTGGCAAATGCAGCGGCTCGGGCGGGCAGAGCCTCCGCTCACGAACCCGCTGGCGGCCACACTCCATGTGCCCACGCCAGAGTCATCTGGCTCAAAGTGGTGCAGTTCCACGGCAAGGGCATCGCCCTGCTCCTGCGTCAGCAGCACCGCGCGGCAGCCGGGGCCGCAGGTTATGGGTTTGCGCCAGCGCAAATCGTGCAGGCTCAGGGGGGCGGCTCCGCCGATCCATCCCAGACAATCCAGCAGGCTCATGCCCACCAGCAAGGGGGTGCCCTCAAGCCTGTGCTCCGCCGCAGGCCAGAAGTCCGGCCTGTCCACGGCAAGAGCAAAGGCCTTTCCGGCAGGCGTCATGACAGGGTCGGAAAGAAAGTGCGCTGCAAAACGCGGCCACAGCGTGGCGGCGGCAAGGGGGGCTGCGGGCAGATGCACCCTGTAGACGGGCTTTTCTGCGGGCCATGCAAGGCTTGCCCCGGCAAGGTAGGCGCTGGCGGCTGCCTGCGCCGCTTCCTGCGAGGCAAAGAATGCGCCGGGGAGCGGATTTTCCATGCCGTCCCGAGCGTCATGGCGGCCCGCGCTGGCTACGGCAACGCCCGTGAGGCCAGCCTCCAGCTGTTCAAGCAGTTCCTGCCGGGAACGCGCCACAAGAGCCGCATGCACAGGCAGGGTATCCCGCCCAGTCATGAGGGTGGCGGCAACGGCATGCAGGGGCCAGCCCTCGTTGCGGGCAACAGCCAATGCGACCGCCCTGGCGTAGCTCTGCAACGAGGTTTCGTCCGGGGCGGAAAACACCACGCACTGCCAGTGGCCGTCGTCCTGCGGCAAAGCTCCCGCCTGATGCCCGGCCACAATAACATGGACGTTTACGCCGCTGAGGCCGAAGGAACTGACGCCGCAGCGCCAGGGCCGCTCCTGCGGGGGCAGCGGCTCAAGCATCTGCGCCACGCGCACGGGCGCGGCCTCAAAATCAATGTGCGGATTGGGCCGCTCAAAATGAGGCTGCGGCGGCACAAGGCCGTTTTCAAGACAGAGTACGGCCTTGGCAAGGCCGGCAGCGCCAGCAGCGGCATCCAGATGCCCCAGATTGCCCTTGACCGAACCGATAAGCGCCTTTTGCTCCCGCCGCGCGCCCTGCCGGGCAAAGGCCCTGCGCAGGCCCTCGATTTCCACCGGATCGCCCAGAACTGTGGCCGTTCCGTGGGCCTCAAAAAACTGGATGTCCGCCAGCGAGACGCCCGCATTCCGCGCAGCGCGGTCAATGACATCGGCCTGCGCCTCGGGATTGGGCGCGGCCATGCTGGAAGACTTGCCGTCCTGATTGACGGCGCTGCCGGGGATCACCGCATGTAT
>JASGGT010000082.1:0-11362 GCA_047602655.1 Desulfovibrio sp.
GAACATGCGCGACTGGTCGGGGTTGTTTGTGCCGCCCCAGATCACCCGCTGCAACATGCGCAGCATGTAGGCCGCCGCCAGTATGGCGCCGGGGATGGCGCAAACCGCCACAATCTTGTTGTTGAAAAAGGCCCCGGCAAGAATAAGAAACTCGCCCACAAAACTGTTTGTGCCAGGAAAGGCCAGCGACGACAGCGAGAAAAACGTCAGATACGTCACATAGATGGGCATGAACTTGCCAAGCCCCGCCGCGTCCGAAAGCTCGCGGCTGTGCGAACGCTCGTACACCATGCCCACACAGAGAAACAAAGCCCCTGTGGTGACGCCGTGGTTGATCATCTGGAGCAACGCGCCTTCAAGCCCTCGCTGGTTCAGGGCAAAGATGCCCAGTGTCACAAAACCCATATGCCCCACGCTTGAATAGGCAATGAGCTTCTTCATGTCCTGCTGCGCAAGGGCGGTCAGACCGCCGTAAACAATCCCCGCCACCGAGAGCCACTGCAAGGCAGGCAGCAGGCCAATAGCCGCGCCGGGCGTGATGGGCAGGCAAAAGCGCAAAAAACCGTACGTGCCCATTTTCAGCAGCACCGAGGCCAGAATCACCGAGCCTGCGGTCGGGGCTTCCACATGGGCCGCAGGCAGCCATGTGTGGAAGGGAAACATGGGAACCTTGATGGCAAAAGCGATGAAAAAGGCCAGAAATACCAGCAGCTGGAAGCGCTCGGAATACTGCTGCCCCATGAGCGCGGGTATGCTGAACGTACCCTGATTGATGTACAGGGCCACAATAGCCACCAGCAGAAATACCGATCCCGCCAAGGTGTACAGAAAAAACTTGATGGAAGCGTAGCTCTTGCGCGGCCCGCCCCACACAGCGATGAGCAGATACATGGGAATAAGCATGGCTTCCCACAGCACGTAGAACAATACCAGATCCAGCGCCATGAACACGCCAAGCATGGATGTTTCCATCACCAGCAGGCAGATCATGAATTCCTTTACGCGTTTCTGAATGTACTTCCACGATCCCAGCACGCACAGCGGCATGATGAGCGTTGTCATCATCACCAGCAGCAGCGAAATACCATCCACGCCAAGAGTGTAGTTGACGTTAAAGCTCGCAATCCACGGGTGGTGCTCCGCAAACTGATACAGGGCGGACGTGGGGTTGAACCGCGTAAACAGCGGCAGTGAAATGACGGCATTTGCCAGAGTGACCAACAGCGTCCACACCCGCACGCTGTTCTCCCCCGGCAGCAGGGGCACAATTACGGCCCCTGCCAGCGGCAGAAAAACAAGGATGCTGAGGATGGGATACCCCAAGGTGTTCATGCTCAGAAAATCCATTGTGGCGATCTCCTTTCACCCCGGCTCAAACGAGAGCCAGCAGCGTGAGCACCAGGGCCACCACTGCGGCCATGGAAATGATGTTTATTTGCAGGCTGCCGCTCTGCACCTGCCGCAGCACGCCGCCAAGAGCGCGCACGCCGCGGGCCGTACCGTCAACCACCGTATCAATGCAATGCCAGTCAAACCACGACCAGAAGCGCGCCGTGCGCATGAGCGGCACTATGCCCTGCCGGTTCCAGGCCTCGCCCACGGTATTGTCCACAGACTGCACGGGCTTGCGCGCAAACCAGTAAAACAGCCTGCCGCCCATGCGGTAAAACCAGTCCAGATCCAGACTGATGGTGGGCTCCGGCGTGAGCTTTTTGAGCAGCAAAAAGAATCCCAGGGCCGTAAACAGCAGTATCTGCAAGGTTTCAGAAATATGCGCCGCGCTGTACGGGTGGTACTGCGCCGCCACTTCGGGGAAGGGAAGCATGTCGTACAGGTACGGCGTGTAGCAGCCTATAAAGATGCACAAAAACGCCGCCACCGCCATGGCCGCCTGCATGTTGAGCGGTGGATCGCCCGCGCGCTCCCATGTTTCCTTTGAGCAGTTGTTTTTGCCAAACCAGATGAAGTACGGAACCTTCAGGCCCGTGTGCAGGAATGTGCCCGCAGAAGCCAGGGTGAGCAGAAAGCCCGCCCAGTAATTGTGCGCCTCAAATCCGGCGGCAACGATCATGGCCTTGGTCACAAAACCGCTGAACAGCGGAAAGGCCGAAATGGAAAGCCCACCCACCAGGGTGAACACAAAGGTCTTGGGCATTTTTTTGTACAGGCCGCCCAACTGAGTGAACTTGCTCACGCCCGTCATGTGCAGCACAGAGCCGCATCCCATGAACAGCAGGCCTTTGTAAAGAATGTGGGCAAAGGCGTGGGCGCAGGCACCATTGATGGCCAGCGGCGTGCCTATGCCCACTGCTGCCACCATGTACCCAACCTGACTAATAATGTGGTAGGCCAGCAGGCGTCGGGCATCGTTTTCAAGCACGGCGTACACAACGCCGTACAGGGCCATGCACACGCCAAGGGGCACCAGAATCTCCATGCCCGCAAAGCTGCGCGCCAGCACATACACGGCGGTTTTGGTGGTAAAGGCGCACATGAATACCGCGCCTGTCACCGTGGCTTCGCCGTAGGCATCGGGCAGCCATGCATGCAGGGGCGGCACCGCCGCGTTGAGGATAAACCCGGCCATAATCAGGTAGGTGTAGAGCTGCGGATCAGCCACGCCGATGGGGCCGAAGGTCAGATCGCCCGTGGCCCGGTAGCGCAGCACAAGCCCTGCCAGCAAGAGCAAACCGCCCGCAGTGTGCACCAGCAGATAGCGGTAGCCCGAGGCCAGCGACTCCTTGCGCCGCCTGAACCACACCAGAAATACGGAGGAAAAGGCCATCAACTCCCAAAAAAGGAAGAGCGTCAGATAATCCCCGCAAAAGATGACGCCCAGCGATCCCGCCACATGTCCAGGCGCGGATGCGCGCGGCCTTCCACTGCAGGCCGTAGACGGAGCCGATCACGCACATGAGGGTCATGATGTAGGCAAAGACCATGCTCAGCGCATCGACCTTGCCGAATATGAGCTGCCATTTCATGAAGGGCAGCACGCCATATACTCCATTGTGCCCCTGCATGAGCAGCACGGCGCAAAAGGCCAGCACCGGCACAAGCACAATACATATCCGGCGCAGGGCCTTGGGCAGCAGCGGCAAAATTACCGCGCCGAGCAACAGAACTGCGGAGGGGTGAATCCATGGCTCAGTCATCGTAATAATCCTCGCGGGTCATAATGCCCAAATGGCCGAACCACTTGGAAACGATGATAATCACAACGCAGGCGACAAAGCCGAACGCGGCCCAGAACCCGGGTATGCGCTCCACAAAGGTGTGCACATGCTCTTTTGAAACAAACAGGGCGTCCCACACCACCAAGGCGGCCAGCACTACCAGGCACACACGGATGGTGGCCTTGAGCCGGGCGCGGAAAAATTCGATGATGTTCACTATCATCCTGTCACCACCTTCACGAAGGACATGATGGCATCGGGGTAAATGCCGATGAACACGGAAACGCCGGCGGCTATAAGGATGGGTACAACCATGCTCAACGGGGCCTCACGGATGCCCGTTTCTTCGCCTTCCGGCCTTTTGCCGAAAAATGCCTTGTAGGTCACAGGCGCAAAGTAGGCCACGTTCAGCAGCGTGCTTGCCAGAAGCACCAGCAATATGCCCATGGAATGCGCGGGCATTTCCATTGCGCCCACCAGCAGCTTCCACTTGGTCACAAACCCTGCCACGGGCGGCGCGCCGATCATGGAAAGCGAGGCCACGGCAAAGGCCGCAAAGGTAAAGGGCATGGAGCGCCCAAGGCCGCTCATTTCAGAAATGCATTTTTTGTGCGTTGCCACATAGATCGCGCCTGCGCAGAAAAAGAGCGTTATCTTTGCGAATGCGTGGTTGGCGATATGCACTATGCCGCCCTGTATGCCGTCTACGGTCAGGAGCGCCACGCCAAGCACGATGTAGGAGAGCTGGCTCACCGTTGAGTAGGCCAGCCGCGCCTTGAGGTTGTCCTTTGTCAGGGCAATGATGGAGGCCGCAAGAATGGTAAATGACACAAAGTAGGCCGTGGGCACGCCGAGGTTCAGGCTTTTCATCAGGTCGGTGCCAAACACAAAGAGCATGACGCGCGTGGTGCAAAACACGCCCACCTTGACCACCGCCACCGCATGCAGCAGGGCGGAAACTGGCGTGGGAGCAACCATCGCGCCCGGCAGCCAGTGGTGGAAGGGCATGATACCGTTCTTGGCAAAACCCAGAATGCAGCAAACGTACAGCACGGTTGCCAGTGCATCGCTGGCCCCGGCGGACAAAATGCCCGTGTGGCTGTTGTGGGCAAAATCCAGATTGCCCGTGAGCACATAGATGACGATCATGGCTGGCAGCACCAGCCCTTTTGCTGTGGTGGTCAGGTACACGATGTACTTGCGCGCGCCGTCATAGCCCTCGGCATCCTGATGGTGGGCCACAAGCGGATAGGTGCACACGCTCACCACCTCATAGAACAGGTAGAGCGTAAACAGGTTGTCGGCAAAGGCCACGCCCATGGCCCCAAAAAGCGTCAGGGCAAAACAGGCGCTGAAGCGCGTCTGGGCATGCTCGTTCAAGCCGCGCATGTACCCTGCCGCGTAAAAAACGGTGATAATCCACAAAAACGAGCCAACCAGCGCAAATACCATGGAAAAAGCATCGGCCCGAAAGCTTACCGAAAGCCCCGGCAGGATGGGAAAAAGCGTAAGGTGCAACGTGTGGCCGTGCCCCAGGGGCGCAGGCGCAACATCGCCGATCATGGAAGCGATGATGCAGAACATGACCACCGCCGTCACAAACGAAACGGTCTCGCGCACGTTGGGCCGACGCCCCGTCAGCATTATCAGGCATGCGCCGATCAACGCTGTAAGTATGGCGGCCAGGGGTCTGACGGATTCAACAATATCCATATGCTGTTCCCCTTAACCTTTGAGGTCTGACGGAGCGTCCGTTTCAACAGATCTGTACAGCCGGTACACCGCAATGATGATGGAAAGCACAATGACCGCTTCCGCCGCTGCGATGGCCATGACAAACAGGGCTGCGATCTGCCCGGTTGCCGTGTCTGGCGCGCAGAACCGCCCAAAAGCCATAAAGTTGACCGAAGCCCCGCAGAGAATAAGCTCGGACGCAATGAGCATGCCTATGAACGTGCGCCTCATGGCCATGCCGAACAGCCCCAGGCCGAACAGTGCCGCGCCGATGACCAGATAGGTTTCAAGAGACTGACTCAAGCTTGCGTAGTGCATCACTTGTCCCTCCCGTGGCGGGCCAGCGCAAGCGCCCCCACCATGGCTACCACCAGAACCACGGAAATAAGTTCATAGCTCATGGAATACGTGCTCAGCAAGGCCTGCCCGATGCGCTCGATGGTTCCTTCCATCTGGGTCGGGGGCGTCTCCGGCCAGGGAGCCACGATGGATTGCACCACAAGCGCCGCTGTGATGGCGCAGCTGGCCGCAGCGCCCAAAAACAGGCTGAGCTTGTTGCGGCGCGGTGCGCGGTTTGCGTCCGATGTTTCGGCCAGCATGATGGCGAATGTTATGGTGACGCACAGCGCGCCCACATACACAAGCATCTGCATAAAGGCCACAAAGGGGCTGGAAAGGTAGTAATAAAGCCCCGCCACGCCAGTGAAGCACAGGGCAAGCCCGGCCACGCGGCGTATGAGCGTGCGCGCCGAAACAGCCAGCACCGCGCCGCAAAACGTCACCAGCACAAAGAACCAGAAAATGCCCTCGGCCAGCGTTTGCATAGTTTCATGACTGGACATCAGGGACGCTCCTTGAGCCGCCGTACAAGGTCAAAGTGGTACTCCGCCTCGTCAAATCCGGCCAGATTGTAGTCATGAGAGAACGTCAGCGCGTCTGTGGGGCACGATTCCACGCACATGCCGCACAGGCTGCACTTGGTAAAATTCAGTTTGTAGCTCGTGAGGGTCTTCTTTTTGGCCCCGTCCAGTTTTTCGCCCGCAAGCTCTATGCAGCCCGAGGGGCAGGCCTTCTGGCACGATCCGCACACAATGCATCTGTCCGTGCCGGTTTCCGGGTCGTATACAAGGTCGATATGGCCCCTGTAGCGCGGCGGGATGGGCAGCACCTCGCGCGGGTAGGATGATGTAACTACCGGCTTGAAAAAATAGCGCAGCGTTATGCCCATGCCCACAAAGAGGCTCCACCCGCCTGAAAAGATATTTTTAAAATATGCGTTCATACTACAGCACCTTGAGCAACGCGCTGGTAATGATGAGGTTGACGAGCGCAATGGGGATAAGCACCTTCCACGAGAGGTTCAGCAGGCCGTAGAAGGTCGTGCGCGGAAACGTCCAGCGTACCCAGATCACGGTAAAAATGACCCCGTAAAGCTTGATGGCAAACCAGTGCGCCCCCGGCCAAAGCCCCAGCGGGCAATCCCATCCGCCGAGGAACAGCAGGGTCAGCAGGCTGGCGCCCACCACCACGTTGGCGTACTCGCCCATAAAGTACACGCCAAAGCCCATGCCCGAATATTCCGTAAAAGCGCCTGCGATCAGCTCGCTTTCGGCCTCGGCCATGTCAAAGGGGGCGCGGTTTGTCTCCGCCAGCATGCAGATGAAAAAGATGATGAACGAAACCGGCATGAGCGGGCTTGCAGAAAGGCGCAGCACGTTCCAGTGCCAGAACCCGCCCGACTGCGTGGCAACGGTTTCGCTGAGGTTGAGAGTGCCCGTGACCATCACAAGGCTCACCACAACCAGCAGCATGGGGATTTCGTAGGCCACATTTTGCGAAACCACGCGCGCGGCGGAAATAACCGCGTACTTGTTGCGCGAACCCCACGCCCCGAGCAGGAGGCCCAGCACGTTTACCGAGGCAAAGGCGTAGATGGCCAACAGCCCAAGGTTAAGGTTACGCGCCACCAGCCCCTCGGTGTAGGGAATGGTCACAAAGCTCATGAAGGCCGGGGTCATGACCAGCACAGGCCCAAGGCAGAACAGCACGCCGTCTGCATCCTTGGGAATGAACACCTGCTTGGTCATGAGCTTGAAACCGTCCGCCAGCGGCTGCAACAGGCCATAGGGCCCAACTTCCTTGGGCCCTATGCGCCGCTGTATATGCCCTGCCACCTTGCGCTCAACCCACACCAGATAGGCCGCGTTAAGCGCCACAAAGGCAAGGAATCCTACAAGATACCCCAGAAGACGCAGCATTTCGGAATAAAACGTCATGGCTGTGTTCCTTAGCGGTCAATATCCGGAATCACCAGGTCAAGGCTGCCAAGCAGCGCCAGGGCATCGGGCAGCAACATTCCCCTGCCCGCCTCGCCAAAAACAAGCAGATTTGAAAAACAGGGGGTGCGCCACTTGAGCCGCCAGGGGGTGCCGCTGCCATCGCTGACGGCGCGGATGCCCAACAGGCCGCGTGCCGTTTCCACAGCATGGTAATAGTCGCCCTTGGGTGGTTTGATGGTTTTGGGAACCTTGGCCGCCATAACCGGGCCTTTGGGCAGATAGTCGAGGGCCTGCTCAAGAATGCGCAGGCTCTGCTCGATCTCGTCCATGCGCACCTTGTAGCGGGCCATGGAATCGCCCTCGGAGTACACGGGCACGTCAAAGGTAAAGCGGTCGTAAACGCTGTACGGCTCGTGCTTGCGCACGTCATAGGCAATGCCCGCGCCGCGCGCCACAGGCCCCGTTGCGCCGTATTTGCGGCACATCTCGGCGGATACGACGCCCACATCCACAAGGCGCTGCTGGATAATGAGATTTTTGGAAACCAGGGAATGGTACATGGGCAGGCGCTTGCGCATACGTGCGATAAAGGCCCGCGTGCCTCTTACAAAGGCATCGTCAACATCGTTGTACACGCCGCCAAAGCGGAAGTAGCAGTACGTGAGCCGCGACCCGGTAACGGATTCCAGCAGGTCCAGAATCTGCTCGCGGTCGTCAAATGCGTACAAAAGCGGCGAAAAGCCGCCAAGATCAAGCACAAAAGCTCCAAACCAGAGCAGATGGCTTGAAACGCGGTTCAGCTCGTTGGTGATGACGCGGATGAATTCGGCGCGTTCCGGCACTTCAATGGAGGCGGCGCGCTCGACCAGGCAGGCATAGCCGTGGTTGTAGGCCAGGGCGTGCAGGTAATCCATGCGGCCCGTATTGGGCATAAACTGCGCCCAGGTACGGTTTTCGGCCATTTTTTCGTGCATGCGGTGGATGTAGCCAAGCACGGGCTCGGCCTCCACTATATACTCGCCGTCCATGACCATCTTGACGCGCAAAACGCCGTGCGTGGCCGGATGCTGCGGGCCAAGGTTCAGAACAAAACGCTCGTCTGTGGGACTTTGGGCAAGATAGTTCATGCGCTGTAGTCCTTGAGCAGGGGGTGGTATTCCGCGTCTTCCGGCAGCAACAGGGGGATGAGGTAGGGATGCCCCAAAAAGACGATGCCAAAGAACTCGTGTATCTCGCGCTCGTGCCAGTGGGCTATGGGATAGATTTCAGCGATGGTGTGGATTTGCGGGTTGGAACGCGGGGTGCGCACCCGCAGGCATACCCGGTGGCGGGCGGCATAGCGATTGAAGTCGTACACCACTTCAAGCTCGTCTTCCGCTTCAAGCTCGTCTTCTTGCGGTATGGGATCCTGCGCCGGGGCTTCGGCCTGTGGGGCGGCCCCGGCAGTTTCCGCGCTTCCGGCTGCTTCGGCGGCCTTTTTGGCCTTGGCTTCGGCCTCCTTGCGCAGGGCCTCGCATTCGCCAAGCCAGTCTACCCCGGTCATACCTTCAATAAAGTACCCCGCTCCGTCCATGATGCCCACGGCGGCAAGCAGAGAGCTTTCCGGCAGCGCCACATCAAGATCATAGCCCACAGCGGCATGATCTGCGGCGCGGACTCTGGCTCCGGGCAGGGCCGCCAACTGTGCACCAAGGGTTTCTGCGTTCATGACGTATGCCCTCCTGCTTCCTTGCCCGCCTTGTCATCCCCGGTGGCACCTCCAGAGGTTCCCCCAGAAGTTCCCACGGGGGCACCCCGATCACCAGCAGCATCCTCGGCAGATGCAGGGGGCGCTTGCGCCTCTACCTGCATCTTGGCCGCCTGCGCCGCCGCAGGGCCGGGAAGCCCGGGGGGCGTCACCACGGGCCAGCGCCGGGTGCCAGTGAGCTTTTCTTCCAGCTTCAGGATGCCTTCAATCAGGGCTTCCGGCCTTGGCGGGCAACCGGGAATAAAAACATCCACGGGAAAAAGCTTGCCCACGCCCTCCACCACGCCGTACTGCCCTTCGTATACAAAAGGCCCGCCGGAAATGGCGCAATTGCCCATGGCGATGACCCACTTTGGCTCGGGCATCTGGTCGTAGAGAATCTGCACAGCCGGGGCCATCTTCTTGTTGATGGTGCCGGAAACGATCATCACATCGCTCTGCCGGGGCGACGGCCTGAACACCTCGGCCCCAAAGCGCGCCAGATCAAAGCGGGATGCGCCGGTGGCCATCATTTCAATGGCGCAGCAGGCAAGGCCGAATGTCATGGGCCAGAGCGAATTGGCCCGGCACATGTCCAGCAGCGAATCCAGCCGCGAAAAGTGGACTACCGATCCGAATATATTTTCCGTTGCCACTGGAACACTCCCTTTTTCCACGCGTACAGAATGACAAGGGACAAAATGCCCACGAACAGAAAAACTTCCGCGAACGTCAGAAAATCACTGATGGGAGAAGCCTTGTTGTAGATAACCGCAACAGGGAAGAGAAAGAGGATATCAACGGCAAAAGCCAGGAACAGCAACGAGTACATATAATATACCGCGCCGAATTTGATCCACGCATCACCAATGGGGTCAATGCCGCACTCAACAATCTGGCGGGTTTTGCCCACAGTGTTGCGCGTAAGGCGTGGGGCAAGAAAAAAAACTATTACAAATGGCCCCAGAGCAAAGCTCATACCGCCGAGGCAGAATGCCATTATGTAGACAATGTCAACAAGTTCGCTGCTAGACATAAATTTTTCCTTGTAATAGGAATAAAATTTACGAAAAGATATACTTGATCGATCCACAAACAATTAAAACAACAGTTGTTTGTGAATTTATAAATTAAGTTAAATACTACTCCCCCACAAACTTTGTGTCAATAATTGTTAAAAAAAATACATGCTTCTGTTCAAAAATGTACAATTAAAGGGATTTTTTGTTCAATCATATTAGCATATTATTTAGTAGCCTGAAATTGCGTACGGTCACAAAAAATGGAAAAAGCTCATTTATTTTTACTTCGGTTGGTGATTTGCCGAACACAATCCATACAACTTACTTAAGTTACTCGTTATTTCCATTTTTTGCTATTTTTTTTAAAAAAGTAGCATAGAAATTCATAAATATCGCCGTCTGCTCCTCAGGGTTGAATGGCAAGCAGGTACTGCCGCAACAAGAATGAGTCCTGTGGGGCAATGGCTTGCGATTACGGGCAACCAAGAGGCCGAAGCATCGGTGCTGATAAAAAAATCTCCTGCACCAGGGGCCAGATACAAAAAAGCGCATTGAAATAGCTTCAATGCGCCTTAATCCTTTTAGCCTCCGGGCAAACCCTTCAGTAAACGTATTTCAAAATCGAAAGTCCCGCTGACCGCTTTCAATGGCGGCAAGGTATTCCACTGCCTTTTTGCGTACCTTGTCGCTGGGAATTTTGGTCAGTTCCTGCTCTATCATGGCAAGGCCCATCTGCCGGGTTTGCGGCGAGGCGTAGTCCTGCAAGTATTCCTTGAGAGTCAGCAAGGCGTTGGGGTGACAGCAGTTCAAAATCTGCTGGCTCTTGCACAGGCTCATAAAGCGGTCGCCTGTGCGGCCCTCGCGGTAGCAGGCCGTGCAAAAACTCGGCACATGCCCCTGCTCCATGAGCCAGCGCACAACCTCGTCAAGCGTGCGCCGGTCGCTCACGTCAAACTGCGCGGAATTGTCTTCTTCCGGCTCCGGCTCATAGTACCCGCCCACGCTGGTGCGTGAACCGCCGCTGATCTGCGAGATGCCCAGCGGCAGCACTTTTTCACGCACGGCTTTGCTCTCGCGGGTCGAAACAATCATGCCCGTGTACGGCACAGACACGCGGATACAGGCGCAGATGCGGGCAAAAACTTCATCACTGATGCCGTTGTCGAACACATCGGGGTTGATGTCGTCTGCGCGGCGAATGCGCGGTACGCTGATGGTATGCGGGCCAACGCCGTGCACGGCTTCGAGGTGCTCTGCGTGCATGAGCAGAGCCGCAAATTCATAGCGGTAGCCCTCAAGGCCAAAAAGTACCCCCAGGCCCACATCGTCAATGCCGCCCTGCATGGCGCGATCCATGGCCTCGGTATGCCAGGCGTAGTCGTGCTTGGGCCCTGCCGGGTGCAGCTTTTCGTAACTCTGCTTGTG
>JASGGT010000083.1:0-11005 GCA_047602655.1 Desulfovibrio sp.
GCCACGCTCCTACCGCGAGGCGCACAGTACGGAAGATGCCCTAAAGCCGCCCGTTTTCATCCCGAAACGGAGTGCAGGAGGTAAGAAAATAGCGCAGCTTGCCATCCACCAGCAGGGCTTCGGCAAAACTGAAGGGTTCGCCCGCCCTGTGCACGGCCAGCGTGTGGGTCACAAGGCTGCGCGCAAGCTCCATATCCAGCTCGGAATATTTCTGCCCGCGTAGCTCCGTGGCTTTTGCCCTGCCGCACAAACGGGCAAAGCTCTGGTTGGCATAGTGGATGACGCCGTTCAGGTCGTTGAGCACTATGCCTGCCGACAGGGCGGAATTTACGCCGTCCATGATCTGCTTTTGCTGGTTAACCACCAGATAGAGCTTGTGCATCTGCTCCGCCACGGCGCGCTCGTTACGGCTCACAAGGCTCCACCACAGGGCGGCCAGCAGGCCGCCAGCCAGCGCCGCCATGATCAGCGAGGCCACAACAACATTCTGCTTTATGCCGGAAAATCTTTCATCAATGCGGCTCACGGGCAATGTTTGCTCCACAAGCCAGGGCAGGTTGGGCACGGGCAGTGCAAGCCCGTATATCTCGCGCTCGCCTTCCGGCAGGCCGGGGTCAATGCGCGTGCCAAGCGGCAGTTTTTCATCATGCAGCGACCAGCCGGGCAAATCTGAAACGCCCGACACTTCGGTAGGCGCAATGCGTTGCAGCTTTTCACCAAATGATTGGAGAATAAACGTATTGTACTGGCTGCCATTGCCCGCTTCGCCCGTGGCTGCGGCAGTTACAGGCAAAACGCTGTAGGTGGCCAGCAGCAGGGAAACTACCCGGTCGCCGGTTGAATCCACATACAGGGGCGCAAAAATTGGAAAGGCCATATCCATGACAAGCCTGCCGTTTTCACGCCGCACAGGCATAAGAACTGGCTGTTTGCTGTTCAGGGCCTGTTGCAAAAAGGGCCGCTGTTCCTCATCGGGCGGCTGCACGCCCTCAGGGGCGAGGTACATCTGCATGTCTGTATTGACCAGGCTCGCACCGCTGAAACTGTTTTTCTCCATGAACTCGCTGAGGTAGTTGACCATCAGCGGAAGACGCGGCGCAAATTTTTTCAGCGGTTCCCCGTTGTTGGCAACGCCCGCCGGGGGCAGCACATCCGCTTCGACTCCGGCCTGACCTTGGCGGGCCAATTGCAGCATATCCTTGGCGGGCACGCCCGCGCTGGCTACCTCAGCGGCGAACAGCCGCAACATATCCTGCGTGACAAAAACGTTCACCTGCCCGGCAAGCGTGCCGGACCACACGGTAAGCAGAGCCACCTTGCCCGAGGCCTGGGAGTTCATGTCCTGGCCCATCTCGCGCAGCAGGTGAGCGCGGGAATCATGCAGATACCAGCGTGCGAAAATAAATATCAGGCAGAGCGCCAGCACAAACAGTGCCGACATGGTCAACGCCGCCTTGCGGTTGCGCTGGGCTACGCCTGGGAGAGTCAATTCTTGGGGTGCCATATATTTTCCTTCATCGGGCGGCGCGTCTTGTACAAAGCTGGGGAAAACCTTCGATGGCATCAACCAGCCTGAAGGCTTGCCCTTACTGACCGCGGCAGTTCCTGGAGCATTTCGTGGCAAGGATTTTCAGGAAAACCCTTGCAGAGCAGGTAACCTCTTCGCTGGTAAACGGCCCTATCGCTCGCGCAGGGCGTTCTGCTTGGCCTTGAGAATGGGTTTGAGCAGATAATCCAGCACTGTTTTTTTGCCGATCATGATGTCTGCCGTCACTACCATGCCCGGCATAATGGGCAGAGATTCATTGTGGTAGACAATGGCATTTTTCTGGGTACGGATCTTTACAAGATAAAAGTGCTCGCCCCTTTTGTCTTCAATGGTATCCGCGCTGATGGATTCAAGCTTGCCTTCAAGCCCGCCATAAATGGAAAAATCGTAGGCAGAGACCTTGACCATGACATTCTGCCCGGGGCGCAGAAAGGCCACATCCTGCGGCTTGACCTTGGCTTCCACCACCAGAGTGTCGTCAAGCGGCACAAGGTCCATGATGGGTTCGCCGGGTTTGACCACGCCGCCCACAGTAGAAATGTATATCTGCTTGACCGTGCTGCGCACAGGAGCGCGCAGTTCTGTGCGGGTTACGCGGTCGCGCCCTGCCGAAAGATTTTCGCGCAGGGAATTGAGTTCCTGCCTGCGTTTGTTGATCTCGTCAGTAACAGCCGCAACCTGTTCGGCCCTGCGGGATGCTATGCGCTGCTTGGATTCGTCCGCTGCGGCCTTGGCCTTGGGTATTGTGGCGGCAAGGGAATCTATCTGCCCCTGCAACTCCACTACCTTTTGCTGCATGCCGAGGTATTCCAGCTTGGAAAAATTGTTGCGCTGCACAAGGGCGTAGGCCGTATTTTTTTGCTCGATGGAAAGCTCGAGGCTGCGGTCAAGCTGCACCTTGCGGGCCGTCAGTTCTTCCACATCATGCAGACGCTGCACATACTGGGACTGTAGAACATCAATTTCCGCATTGAGCTGTTCGCGGCGGCTGTGCCAGGCATTTTCCTGATCCTGAATGATCTGGTGAATGCGCCCCAGCATGCCTGCCTCCACCCTGCGCCCAATGACTTTTTCTGCCCACATGTCAAAATTTTCTGGAAAAACAGGCTTGTCGCCCTTGATCTCGGCTTCAAGGCGGGTGATGGCAAGGCTGTTTTCCATGGCCTTGTTTACGGCATCGCGGTAGGCGCTTTCGGCCATCTCATTGTCCAGCTGCGCCAGCACCGCCCCCTTGTCCACAATCTGCCCTTCGTGCACAAGCACTGCGCGCAGAATGCCGCCTTCGAGGTTCTGGATGGTCTGGGTGCGCTGCGAACCAACAACAGAACCTTCCGCATGCGTCACTTCATCCACGCTGGCAACCGCCGCCCAGATGATCAGGCACAAAAAAAACGCGCCAACGCTGATGGACAGGGCGCGCACGCCGAACCTGGGCCGCCGGGCGAGGGCTGCGTCCACCTCGTTGGCAAAAAGGATATCATCGGGCGTCAGGCCGCGCAGGGGCGCGTCCATAGCTGCGAACAGGCCGGGATTGCCCTGCTGCTGATTGCCTGTCATGCCGCCAGCGCCCTGTTGGCCGCCCTTGCCCAAAATTCTGTCTACAGTTTCATGCACTGACTGCCGCAGGCTTTTATCCGGGCGCTGTTCGTGCTCCCCGCCCAGCAGCAACTGACGCAAAAAGAGCTCAAGATTGCCCGGCTCTTTCTTTTTTGCGGCAGCATCCAGCCCAAGTGGCCGCATGTCGCCGCCGTTCTGTCCCAGATCGGCCATCAGCGCGTCCAGATCGGGCAACCTGCCAGCTCCGCTGGCCCCTCCAGCCCCAGAAGAAGCGACAACATCAGGATCAACAGATGTTTCCTGCACTCCCTCGCTGCCGGGCATGGCTGGCAGGGGTGCGTCAACATTGGGCCGTGAAAAATGCGAGCCAAAAGGCATGCCCGGCATGCCGCCCGGTTGAGGAAAGACCGAGGGTTCCACGCCAGGGGACAGGATCGCATCGGGCTTTGATGCGCCGCATTGCTCCCCTGCTTTCTGCTCTGGCTGATTTTCAGCCCCGGTCATATCCATAGTTTTCTGTGGCAACTGCATGCGCCATTCTCCAAAAACCGCTGGGCGGTCATTTCAAAACAACCAAGGCTCTTCAGCAAAGCCGAATTTATCAGGCGTTGGCGGTATGGGCAAAGGCGTCCGCAGATTTTTCCTGCGGGGCGGCCTGCTGCACATTGGTCACGTTCTTTTTCGAGCGGTCGCGCAGGCTCTGCAATACGGCATCGCGGGGGCCGTCCAGCTTGATCTGTCCGCCTTCCATAACAATGAGCCGATCCACTATGCGCAGCATGGAGAGCCTGTGGGTCACAAGCACAAGGGTGCGCCCGCCAATGACCGATTGCAGCCTTTTTTGCAGCAGCAGTTCTGAATCCGTGTCCATATTGCTGGTGGGTTCGTCCAGAATGAGCACCTCGGGGTCGCGCACCAAAGCGCGCGCCAGAGCCACCGCCTGGCGCTGGCCGCCAGAAAGCGCCTTGCCCTGCTCGCCCACCTGTGCGGCAAAACCAGCGGGATTATTGCGCAAAAAGTCTGCCACCCCAGCCAGGGAGGCGGCGCGCAGAATGAGATGATCGTTGATGGTGGGATCCCCAAGGGCAATATTATCGCGTATGCTGCCGTAAAACAGCACCACATCCTGCGGCAGCACGCCCACACGACTGCGCAACTCCATGCTGGGAATCTGCCTGATATCCACATCGCCAAACTTCACCGCGCCTTCCTTGGGCTGATAAAGGCCAATAAGCAGCTTTGACAGGGTGCTTTTGCCCGATCCCATGGGCCCGATAATGCCCACGCGTTCACCCGGCTCAATGCGAAGCGAAACATGCTCCAGAGCCAGACGCTCCTGCCGGGGATAGGCAAAAGAAACACCTTCAAGTGTGAACGAAGGCCGCAGCATGCCAAAATCCATGCAGGTTTTTTCCGCCTGATTTTCAGAAGGCAGCATCATCAGCATGTCCAGCGCCTTGAGGGCCACATGCGAGTTTTGCAGGCGGGTGAGCAGGGAGGCCATCTGGAGCAGCGGGGCCATGGTGCGCCCCACCAGAATATTGCAGCCGATAAGCGCGCCCATGGTCATGAGGCCATCAGAGATGCGGTACACGCCCCACACCACCATAGCTACAGTAACCAGCTGGGTAATGAGCATGGAAGATGTGACCGCAAGGTTGTTGTACTTGCGGGATTCGCTGTTGGAGCGGGCCGAAAGGCCTACCACGGATTCCCACAGTTTCTGCATGCGACTTTCGGCCATGCAGGACTTGAGCGTTTCCAGCCCGCCCACAATTTCCACCAGCAGGGCGTTTTTCTGCATGTTTTGCTTGTAGCTGGCCTCGGCGCTCATGCGCGAACGGTGCTGGAGCAGCAGGCCTATGCCGATCATGATGGGCATGGCACCAAGAGACAGCAGCACCATAGGGCCACCAATGAAGGCCGTAAGCAGCAGAAAAATAACCAGAAAAGGCAGATCAATGCAGGCAAGCAGGCTTGAGGAACTGAAAAATTCGCGCAATTGCTCAAATTCGCGCAGATTGTTCACCAGCGCGCCCGTGGATTCGGGCTTGGCGTCCAGCCGCATGGAAAGCACTTTTTCCACCAGCGAACTGGAAAGCACAATATCCGCATTGCGGCCTGCCACATCCACAAAATGCGTACGCAGGGCCGAAAGCAGAAAATTGAAAAGATAGATTATGCATATGCCGCTGGCCAGCACCCATAACGTTTCTATGGCATTGTTGGGAACCACTCGGTCATAGACATTCATGACAAACAGCGGGCTGCCCACGGCAATAAGATTGATGACCACGCTGGCCAGGGCCACGTGCCTGTAAATGGGCGCGTAATATCGCAGCACATCCCAGAACCAGCGCTTGCCGCGGGCAATGCTGAGGCGTTCAGAACGGTCATCCGGCGCGGCTTCCACTGCGGCAAAGAGCACATAGCCGGAGTACTCTTCCGCCAAGGCCTCTACTGGCACCAACTGGGTACTTTCGCTGGTTTCAGGAAAAACCACCTCGGCCATGTCGCCGTCAAGGGCAGTGAGCACGCACGAACGGTCATGGGAGAGCAACAGAATGCACGGCAGCACAAGGCCTGGAATATCCGCGATATCAGGGCGATAGGCAATGCGTCCGGCCAATCCGGCCTTGCGGGCCGCACGCAGACAGGCCTGAGGCGTTACCTTGCTGCCCGAAAGCCCGGCCATGAGCACATGCGGCGACACTGCCCGCCCGCGCAGACGCAGCAAGACAGAAAGACTGCGCAGCAAACCGGGCATAAAATCCACGTCTGAAGGCCGCAACGGCCCCATGCTCGGCGCAGCGCGCGGTGCCGGAGCTGCGCCGGGGTCTTGCCCCAGTGGGCTCTCTGCAGCGTTTTGCGGAGCCCGGCTGCTGCCGGATTCCTGTTCAGGTGATGAACTCCGTGCCCTTTCTTCTGAATCCGCGGAAATTGTATCCATGCATATTCCATTGATGCTGATGGGGATAAATCGGCATCATCCTTTCGTTATCATCGCGCAGAGCGGCAAAGCGCCTTACCCGAGTGAATTCACTCCGCAGGCCAGAGGCGCAAGGCGCGCCGCAGGGGTCAGCCAGTAACCGGCCGGGTAAAGAAGGATTTGCGCCCTGAAAAAAGCGCTGCATGCCCCGGTTAACCGGGGCATGCGAAAAGGATTATCAGTTGAACCAGCCGGGAGCGAACTCCTCGCGGGGATCTTTCGGTTCCTTGGGCGCGCTCTGCCCAAGCGGGCCGGTATTGATGGACATTTCCGGCAGCATATTGCCCGTAAGCGCCGAAAGCCTGTACGCGCCCACAAGAATGTTGCCCCGGGCAGTTTCTGCCTGGGTTGCCGAGTTGTACAGTTCACTTTCTGTATCCAGCACGTCCAGAATACTGCGCTTGCCAATCTGGAACTGCTCGATATAGGCGGTGCGCGTGTACTTGTTGTACTCTATGGCTTTGGAATAGTGATTGTACTGCTCCTGGGCAGCAAGAAAGTTGACCCAGGTGCTGTCCACATCCAGCTTGAGATCATCAATAAAGTTGTACATCACCTGACGCGACTGGCGCATGCGGGCTGAGGCGGCGCGGCGTTCAGCCACGTCTGCCCCGCTGTTAAAAACATTCCAGCGCACTACGCCCATAACGTCAAAACTGTACACCCAGCGGTCACTCGCGCCGCCGAGGTTGGTATAGTTGGGGCCAGCCTCGAGATTGAGCGAGGGAGAAAAAGCCGAATCCGCCAGTTCACGCTCGGCGCGCGAGGCTCGGATGTCCTGCAAATAGGCGGCAAGTTTGGGATTGCTTTTCTTGGCCTTGTCCAGAACCGCCTGTGATGCGTTATAAATCTGGGGCGGCATTGTCACAGCCTGCAAACGGCTGGCCGAGGGCAAGCCCGTGAGGCGGGTGTAGGTTTCTTCCGCCACAAGCAGGGATGCCTTGGCTTCAGAAAGGCTTGAAAGCGCCCGCTGCAAGCGCGACTGCGCCTGTGTTACGTCTGCGGCAGTATCTGCACCAAGGCTGGCGCGATCCTGGGCCTGCCCCACAAGAGACTTGTGGTGGGCCACGTTTTCTTCGGAAAGTTCGTAGATTTTTCTGCGGCGCAGCAAATCAATGTGGGCGATGATCGCATCAAGAGAAAGCGATGTCGCCGTATCGAATACGCGGTATTTTTGAGATTCAAGAGTAGATTTGGCAGTGCGGACGCGCGAACGGGTGGCAAAGCCATCCCATATGGGTTGCACAAGCTGGGCGCTGTAGCCCACCTTGCCCCACATCTGCGAATCAAGGTTCTGACTGCGGGTGCTTGAATCGCTCAAGACGCTACCGCCAGCCTGACCCGTAACATCGACGCGAGGGCCAAAACCAGCCTGAGCGCGCCTTACCTCATGATCCAGCACTTCACGGTTCTCGATCATGCCCCGTAGATTGTGGTGATTGCGAAGCACTCCATAAATGGAATCCTCGACCGAAAGTGGCTTTCCCGCAGGCGGGGGTGGGGGATAACCGGTTTCAGCCGCACTGACCGCTGTTGCCAAAAGCAGGGAAAAAAGTGCTCCCCAGATAATCTGTTTCACTGTTGACTCCTCAGCTTGAAGAATGCACCGTCCGCATTCTCCCGCTTGTGGGCATATCGACCAGTATGGACCACATTATACAGATGGCAGAGTCCCTTCCCCACCCATATAACGACATGCCTTGTATTAGCTGTAACCACTTAGCCCCAGTCCTGCAAGCGGTTTAGACAACCTTTATTTTTATGGAAAGAAAAAATTGCGGTTTCAGCCTATGGATTATCCCAGAGAAAAATTCTCTGGCGTATATCTGATAACCGCTTGTTGCTGTTATTGACTCGCGCCCAGCGGATACTCGACGGAAAGCGTGACAGCTGCACGTCGATGGCGTGGCGCGTTGCCGTCCGTGCGCACCAGGCCGCAAAAAGGTCTGGCGCGCACGAGCGGCATGGGACTAAGGGGATATATGGCGAGGGGTAGCGTCAGGCTGGCTGGCAGGCAGTTTACATGTTCCGTACCGCCAGCCGCGCTCACAAAGAGGGAAGAGCCCCAGAACCCGCACGTTTTAGAACGTGTAGTTGAGCTCGGCAAAGTAGGCCTTGGGATGGGCGCAGGCCGGGCACATCTCGGGAGCGTGATCACCCTCCACAAGACAGCCGCAGTTCAGGCAACGCCATACCGTGGGTTTGGTGCGCATGAACATGCGCCCTTCCTTGATATCCTTGGCAAGCGTAAGAAAACGCTTTTCGTGATAGGCCTCGGCAACGGCAATCTGGCGCATGACGGCAGCAACCTCGGAAAATCCTTCTTTGTCAGCCGTAGCCGCAAATTCAGGATACATGACGGTGTGTTCGTGGTTTTCTCCACTGGCGGCTGCGATAAGGTTGGCCTCGCTGTCAGCGATAACCCCGGCAGGGTACGCCGCCGTAATTTCCACATCGCCGCCTTCAAGAAACTTGAACAGGCGCTTGGCGTGTTCTTTTTCCTGCAAGGCTGTTTCTACAAAAATTTCCTGCACCAGCACAAAACCGTCATTCTTGGCCCGCCCGGCAAAGTAGTCATAGCGGTTACGCGCCTGAGATTCACCAGCAAAGGCTGTAAGAATATTTTTTTCCGTCTGGCTGCCTTTAAGCGATTTCATAGCGTCTTCTCCTTGGAATGATTGGTGGCTGCGCTCCTATTGGCGCAACGGAAAAGAGGGCACGAACAAAAAGCGTCCCCCTTGTTGAATTACTCTAATCAGTAATCATTCCTATGTCAAGCAGAAGTCGACTCCGCTTCGGCAAGCTGCGCTTCCAGAGCCGCAATCTGTGACTCGAGCGACTGGATCTTGCTTTCCACAGCCGTACTGTTGCCGCTGCCAGCGTGGCTGGCCAGGCTGGAAAGCTGGCTCTTTAAGGCCGCAATCTGCTTCTTGATATTCTCGACAGCATTGGAAGAACTGTCGTTGCCGCCACCGCCACCACCGCCTGCGCCACCGGCTTTGGTCGAACCTCCACCACCGGCTTCGCCGGTTTCACCATCGGCAGTTTCGGCAGAAGTATCGCCGTTGTTTCCTTCAGATTGCGACGTTGCAGGCGTGGACGAGCCTTTGTCGTACATGTGGATCTTTTCAGAAAACAGCTTTTTGGCTTCATCAGATATATCAACGGTGTCGCCTGAATCGGACGAATCGCTGCGTGTACGGATGGTATTCGACCCCAGACCGACCTTGTAAACCGCCTCAGCGCTGCTGGAACCCAACAGATTGCCAATCCCTGTTGTACTCATGTGACGCCTCCCGCAGTAATCTTGGCTGCGAAATACCGCATCATTTTTAATAGTGGCTCCCCCACAGAAACCCAGGGTGCGGCTGCCCAACGGGTTTGCACCCGGCAAAATCTGCCGGATGCACCTTTCCGCTTGTAGTTGAGCAACAACCATGCCGCAGGCAGTCTTTACAGCCCTGGCCGCCTATGGCAGCTTTGCCGCATGCCTGCCCGCAAAACCCCAGCGCCCCCCTTGCACGATCTGCCTGCCACGGTAGAATTTACCCTGGCAGACGGCACGCGCCTGACGGCGTCGGTGCGCCTCTCAACCCGAGCCCGCAGGGCAAAACTGTCGCTCACGCCTCGAGGCGACCTCGTGCTGACTATCCCGCTGAGCATGGGGCCAGCACAGCTTCAATCAAGCCTGCCGCTCTTTTTGCCCTGGCTGGAGCGCGCCCGCGCAACCCTGTTGCGCAGGGTGCCCGCCCCCCAGTTGCCGCCCAGCATCACCCTGCCGCTCACAGGCGAAGTTTTTGCCATTGTGCCTGGCGGGGACTTGGCAGCAGGGCGCAAAGCCGCCACGGCGCAAACCGGCAAAACAGCCGCAGTGCAAGTTGCCAGCGCCGCACGGCGCATACTGCTTGTGGAAAGCAGGGATCAGGTGCGCCTGTATGGCGCCGTAGACGATATATCCCTATGCGCGCAGGCCTTGCGCCAGTGGTGCCGCAAAAAAGCCGCCCGATTGCTGCCGCCATACCTGGAGCAGCTTGCGGCCACGGAAAATTTTGCGCTTGCAGGCGTGAGCGTGCGGGATCAGAGCGGGCGCTGGGGCAGTTGCTCCCGCCTGCGCCAGGGCCGCAGCCCCCAGCCCCCCAGGCTGCCGCAGAGGTCTTCACAGATATCCTTGCGGAAAAATTTTGGCCGCCCCAGATCACTGGATCAGCTTACCACGCGCATTCTCAACTTTTTTTCCACCCCGCCACTGCCCGCCGCAGCTGATACGGCCCTGCCCGTGCTGCAGGGCAAACACGCCCCGGCCCCCGCAATCCCCGAGGGGACGCATCAGTCTCAACTGGCGCGCCTTGCTTCTGCCTGCCCCGCTGCTGGAGCACTTGTGCTGGCACGAGTTGTGCCACTTACGCCATATGGATCATTCCCCGGCCTACAGGGAGGAACTCGCCCGCTTTTCGCCCAACTGGCCCGCCCATGAAAAAGCGCTCAACGCCGCATGGCGGGGCTTGCCATGGTGGGCGCTGCCCGGCGAGGACGCTTCCTCCAGCCGCTGATATCCCTCCCCCACGCCCGGCGCCAACTGCCAGGATGCGCCGCAAATGCGTGCCAGATGAAACCAGCGCTCAATGGCTGGTTAGCTAAAAAATATTCAGAACATCCCGCAATGCGCTTCAAACGCATTACATAAATCCAACTGGAAATGCATAATTTTCATTAGACCTTGCCCTGTGAAAAATGGACAAAGTTTATACTTTGAGCGATAAAAGGCAAAAGGATAGATAGGCATCCAATCTACATCATCCCCTCACCGTGCGCAGCCATTCCCTACTGCGCATATCCTCTATTTGCCGCTGCAATGTAAGGAGCGCGCCAATGCCCATAGACAAGCATGAATGGCCTGTACTGATTGTTTC
>JASGGT010000084.1:0-10958 GCA_047602655.1 Desulfovibrio sp.
CCAGGCAAAGGCGGGCATGGTGTCCTGCAAACGGTTTACGGCGATGGATACTTTTTTCATATCGCCGCCGATCAGCCCCACAGTATGGCGCAGGGTGTCCACCTCCTTGATCCAGAACCACATGGACTGATCAAGGGCCTTGGCGAGGGATTGCACACGGTTGGTCAGCAGCAGGCCGCGTTCGTAGCGGGCCTCACTGCTGGCTTCGCGCCCGGTTATGGCCGCAAGAATGCATGATGACAGCAGGATAAGCAGCGTGAATGCCTCAATAAACTGCGTCTTGAGGCTGCGCGTGAATATGCGCATGGCTCCTCCTGCGAAGGAATGGCAGAAAAGCTGACAGGGTATGCTGGTAATTGTGAAAGCATACAGAAAATCAGGAAATAGGCAATGGGGCCACCTGTCCGCGTGTTGCCTTTTGCAGAAAAATAAAAGGGGAGTGCAGACGCAATGCACTCCCCTTTTGCTATAGGGTTTGAGGAGAAGATGTTATTGGGATTTGTTTGTGGAGAGATGGGTTAGGCCGCGCTGCCCAGCGCTGTTTCCCTGCGATTGCGTTTTTGCCCGCGCCACATGCCGCCAAGGATCATGCCCGCGCCAACGAGCAACCCGGCGCACATGGTTATGAAGCTCACGACCTTGAGCAGATAGAGAATCCCCGGGCCCATCTGGATAAGCCCCAGCGCGTTAAGGTAGCCCGGCAGGGCTACGATGCGGCTTGCGGCAACAATAAGCATGATGGCGGCCATGACGTACTTGATCATGATGGGCTTGACGTATGTCGTGCCGATGGCCCCAAGCTGAACACCAAGCAGGGAGCCAGCCAGAATGATGAAGACGAGGCGGATGTCGATCATGCCGTGCATGGCCCAGTTGACCGAGCCGCACAGCCCCATGACAAAGGCCGTGACCAGTTCCGTGCCGGATGCGATGAGCCCCGGTACGCCGATCACATAGATGAGCCCCGGCACGCCCACGAATCCGCCCACGGCGATGGTGGCGGCCAGCATGCCAGTGGCAATGCCCACGGGCAAGGTGAACCACAGCGAAATACGCAAGCCGGACTTGGGAAATGAGATCATGGGCGGCAGGTTGATGGCCTGCAATTTTTTGGCAAGAGGCGGCGTGCTTTCGTCATCCTCCTTGCCGGAGTGGCTGGAGCGCAGGGCATCCTTGAGAATATAGCTGCCCACAACGACCAGTACCACCACAAAGGAAACGCTGACGTAAAGATCAGATCCGGCCTGGCCCCAGTTTTCCAGAATAAAACGCTGAATGCGGATGCCAATCTGCACGCCTATGCCCGCTGTGGCGGCGATAACCATGCCCAGTTTTACATCCACCTGACCGAAGCGGTAGCGCTTGATGGCGCCCACCATGGCCTTGGGGAATTTGTGGCACATATTGCTGGCAACAGCCACGGCACCGGGCACACCAAGACCCATCATGCCCGGCGTGAGAATAAAGGCCCCGCCGGAACCGATAAAGCCGCTTACAAGCCCGCCCACAAATCCCACGGCCAGCAGAAAGGCCACGGAAACAGGCGTGAGCGTGATGAACTGGGACGGGTCAAGACTGAGCAGATCCATGTTACCTCCGGCTGGCAGGCTGCCTGGGCATACTGTTATGTGCTGGCGCAGGGCCAGACATGCCGCCGCTGAACAAAAAATTTGAGCCGGGCGGCGCAGCCCGGACCTGTGAAAAAAGTTCGGTTAGCCGTGAACCACGGCAGTGGTGTCCAGCCGGGGGGCAGGCGCGGCGCTCTGGCGGGTCGCAGCCTTGGCGGTGGTTTGCGCACTCTTCTTTTGCACGCCGGTAATGCCGCACAGTTCCCAGAGCGCACCGGCAAAGTGGCCGTGCACGTATGAGAGCAGCAGCACAGAGGCGATGGGCAGGGCTGTCCACAAGCCACCCTTTGCGCACAGGGCGGCAAAGGCATCGGCATTGCTAAAAGCCAGCACGTAAATGATAATGCTGCCCGCGCCGTAAAGCAGGGTCTGCTTCAGCGCCGGGCTTTCGCACTTGCCGTTCAGAGTCCACAAATCGTCTGTCCAGCCAGGTTGCCCGGCATCGGCATATGCCACAGCGGTAAACCAGTTTTCCATCGTTTTTTGCAGGGTGTTCATGTCGGCCTCCTGCGCTGGCAGTTACAACTATTGTGCCAAAAAGTTCTATATATAACTTGCTGAATTTATACGTATTTATTTGTAAAGTGCTGTGCGGGCTGCTTGTCCTGTACTGTTCCATTCTGACATGGTCAGGCGGGCAAGAGCTGCATTTTGTTGCAGGCCAGGGCTTGTCAGCTTTGTTTTATTTTTATACGCTGTTGCAAATTGAAACGGCGTCGGGCGCATTGGTTAAATCCTGCGCCTGCGGGGGTGAGGCATGCTTCCGCATTTATCTGTCTGGCATACCATTCGCGGCAAGATTGCCGTGGGTACGGGCCTGTTTCTGGTCATGCTGCTGCTTTTGGGCGGTATTGCCTGTTATGATCTGGGACGTATCGACAGGGCGGCCCGCCTGATCGACATGGTGGACGACCTGCGCAGCGACGTGCTCGAGATGCGCAGGTACGAAAAAAATCTGCAACTTTTCCCCGGCAGAAAGGGCGATCTGCTCGCTCTGCGCAGTTTTGTGGAACTGGCGCGGGAGCGGGCCACATCCGTGGGGCAGGACTATAACGCCGCCATGGGCCGCCGGGTGGGCGATGGCGCTCACCATAATCTCGAGCTGCTGCTGGAAGGCATCGGCACCTATGAGGCCCTGCTGGAGGATCAGCCTACAGATGGCGCAGCGCTCACCGATCAGGGGCAGCGCCTGAGCGAGCTGGCTGATTCGGCGGTACGGCGGATGCGGCAGGGCATTTTTACCGCCGTGGGGGATCTGCGCACCCAGATGCTGGGGGCCATTGCGGCCCTGCTGGCTTGCGGGGTGGCTTTTGCGTGGCTTATCGGCAGGCACATCATGCGCGCTCTCGGGGCCATTGAGAGCGCCGCCCGCAGCGTTGGCGCGGGCATGCCCTTGCCGCAGCCCCCGCCGCAGCTTGAGGAAGAAGCGCGTCATGTGCTTCAGACGCTTGACGGCATGGCGGCGGAGCTTGAAAAGCGCCACGCCTTGCTGTTGCAGGAAAAAAAGCTGGCTTCTCTTGGTGTGCTGACTTCCGGCGTGGCCCACCAGTTGAACAACCCCCTCAACAATATTTCCGTTGGCTGTCAGCTGCTTGGCGAGGATGTCAACGATGCCAGGCAGGGGGTGCGCCCCATGCCCACGCCAGAAGACGTGACGGCGCAGCTGGATGAAATCCAGGCCGAGGTTGTGCGCGCCCGCGATATTGTGCGCGGGCTGCTGGATTTTGCGCGGGATCGGCCCTTTACCGTTGCCCTGCATGATCTGTCCGGCCTTGTGCGCAGGTCTGTTGGTCTGGTGCGGCACGATATGGGCCCTGCGGTGCGCATAACGGTGGATGTGCCTGAAGGCCTGCAACTGCCCGTGGATGCCCAGCGCATGCAGGAAGTGCTGATCAATCTGCTGCTCAATGCGGCTCAGGCCATGAACGGCGAGGGCGAAGTGCATATCACCGCCTGCGTGGATGAACTGGCGGGAGTGGCGGAGCTGCGCGTGCGCGACACTGGCAAGGGCATTGAACCTGAAAATCTTGGCCGGGTCTTTGATCCTTTTTTCAGCCTCAAGCCAGTGGGCGAGGGGACAGGTCTTGGTTTGTCCATCGCTTTTGGCATTGTGGGCAAGCACAATGGAACGCTGGAAGTGCAGAGCCAGCCGGGGCAGGGGGCGTGTTTTACCGTGCGGTTGCCTCTTGCGGAGCGGCATGATGCAAATGGTTCAGGAGCAGAGGCATGACTACGGAACGGTTCCGGCTTTCGGAGCAATCCCCCGCACAGGCAAACTCCGGCGAAGCCCGGCACGGGCTTGACGCCGCGCAGCGGGCTGGCGGCGGTGGTCGGCTGCTGATTATTGACGATGAGCGCATGGCCCGCGCCAATCTTGCGCGCGCCCTGGAGCGAGGCGGGCATGAATCGGCTCAGGCGGGCAGCGGCGAAGAAGGCCTGAAACTGCTGGCCGAGCGGGATTTTGACGTGGTTATTACCGATATAGCCATGGCGGGCATGAATGGCATGGAGGTGCTCAAGGCGGTACGCTCCAGCAAGCCGGATGTGGAAGTCATCATGGTCACTGGCTACCCCATGATCGAAAGCGCCGTGGAGGCCATGCGCCTTGGGGCCTTTCATTATCTGGCAAAGCCCTATTCGCTGGAAGAAGCGCGTATGCTGGTGGCGCGGGCGCTGGAAAAGCGCCGCCTGCGGCAGCAGGTCGCACAGATGCGTGCCCAGCTTGAGGCCAGCGGCTCCGTGCCTGAAATGGTGGGCATGTCGCCAGCCATGTGCGGCCTGCGTCAGGCGCTCATGCGGCTGGCCCCCACGGATGTGGCCGTGTTGCTGCAAGGTGAAACAGGCACGGGCAAGGAGCTGGCGGCCCGCACCATGCATGCCCAGAGCCAGCGGGCACGGCGGCGTTTTTTGGCGATCAACTGCGGCGCGCTCTCGCCGGAGCTGCTCGAAAGCGAGCTTTTCGGGCATGAGCAGGGGGCCTTTTCCGGCGCGGTGCGCCGCAAGGAAGGCCTGTTTGAAGCCGCCAGCGGCGGCACGCTGTTTCTGGACGAGATGGGTGAAATGCCGCCGGGCATGCAGGTCAAGCTGCTGCGTGTTTTGCAGGAGCAGAACCTGCGACGCGTGGGCGGCACCGTGGACATACCCGTGGACGTACGCATTATCGCCGCCACCAACCGCAACCTCAAGGAAGAGGTGGAGGCTGGGCGCTTCCGGCGCGATCTGTACTACCGTGTGGCAGTGGTCACGCAGGAACTGCCGCCCCTGCGCAGCAGGGCCGAGGACATCCCCCTGCTGGCCCGGTTTTTTCTTGCGCGGCTGGCGGAGCAGGGCGGGGCCGTGCCGCTGGATATTGAAGATGAGGCACTTGATGCCTTGCGGCAGTATCCCTTCCCCGGCAATGTGCGCGAGCTTGCCAATATTCTTGAGCGGGCGGCGGTGTTTTGCCCGCCGGGCGGCAGCATCGGGCTGGCGCATCTGCCCCCGGAAGTCTCCGAGTCTGCCGCCCGTCTGGGGTTTTCTAATTCTGCCGCCGCCCGGCAGGATGATGCCGCCGCTGCAACCCCGGTTTGCCCGCAGGCCACCGCGCCATGTGCATCGGTGCCAGCCGCGCCAGCACCTGACGCATCTGTACCGCTTGTTCCGCTGGCAGAGATGGAAAAACAGCACATTTTGCACGCCCTTGAGCTGGCGGGCGACAACCGCACTCTGGCGGCAGACATGCTGGGCATCAGCCGTTCATCCCTGTGGCGCAAACTCAGGGAGTACGGCGTGTAGCCGCACCCACAGATCATCAGTGGGGCATGCGTTCCCACCGGGGGTGCTCCAGCCGCACTTTAGCCGCAGGAACAGCCCGTGCCGTCAAACCACTTCTGCCCCAGCAGGGCATCAGCATTGCGGTCGGCTGGCTGGCGCACTGTCACCAGCATGAGGCCCGATTCCAGCTCTTCCTTTTCCATTTCAAGCCCTGTCACCAACGCAAAGCTCGGCAGCCAGCGCGGCTCGTGATCGCACTTGATCTGCAACTGCTCAAAAGGCGTGGTTTCAACAAATACCAAAATGGATTCTCTGGCTGTGAACAGGGGATCGGTGATCTTGGCTTCGCACATGTCCAGAAAGAAGCGCCCCGGTGCAATTTCTCTCGGTCTGCTTGTGGGCAACATGCCGCACTGCGGGCGGGTCGCCTGCTGCACTGCCGCCAACACGCCCTTGCGCACTCCTTCCAGCGCTTCTGCCTCAAACCTGTCCATCATACAGATGTAAAATCCCAGCTTGTCCAGCACACCGTAGGGCGCGCCGTGATCTTCCGCGCCAACTACGATGCGGCAGTCCCCCAGGTTGGCGGCAAGCGCGTGCATCTGCTCCCGCAGTTCGCTCAGACCCGCACCGCCGGGCAAGCTGAAGCTGTGCCTTTTGTCCTCGCTCCAGTCGCGTTCGCCCCGCACATACACCGCCACCGCACTGGCCGCTGTGGGCGCTGCCAGCGCGCCCAGATCATCGTGAAAAACCGCAATCCGCGAGCCGTCGAGCAAACCTTGCATACGTTCTCCCTCTGTTGTGGCAGGGCCTTGAAGCAGTCCTGCCTTTCTAGGGGCTGCTTCTCAATAACTCTTTTGGCCGGTCACTGCGTCAGCCAGCATTTTTACTCCAGTCATGGACAGAAAGCTCTGCTGTCTTTGCGGCAGCCGTTGGCCGAAGGCCTTACGGATGGCGACAGCGATTGCAACGATGTAACTGTGTCGTTACATGTGCTGTCTTCAAGCGTAGTTTCGCGGCAGCCGTTGCCCGAAGGGCGTACGGATGGCGACAGCGATTGCATGGAACGGGCTGTGTCGTTACGCATGCTGTCTTCAAGCGTAGTTTCCTGCGTCACAACGCTTTAAGCCTGCGTCACAACGCTTGAAGCATCCGTAGCTTCCTTCGTCGCAACGGCTAAAGCGCGTCCACTCCTGTCGTAAAAAACACTGTTTTCCTTGTCCTCGGCGCAAAATCTTTTATTGAGAAACAGCCCCTGGGCAGAGCCTGTGCAATATCCATGCGCCTGCGCTGAAATTTCGTATAACTTAATGAAATTAAATCATTATTTTGAGCTGATGCCAGGATCGCGGAAGGCTTGCCCGCTGTGCGGGGCAGGTACGTTCCGCATGCGTACAGAGTGGTGGCGCGATAACTAATCGGGATTGGCTGCTGTATTTGTATAAATGCAAATAAACTGGCGTGTTGAGTGATTTATGTCATGCGGCCAGTCGCGCCTTTACCGGAAAGGTGATTTTTTAACACATTGTAATCACATATATATTTATGAAATGTACCAAAATGTTCAAAAAAACGGTGCTTTGTACGCTTGCGTACGCATGCTCTAAATCGTGACAAAGTGTAATTTATATAAATATCTGTTTAAAAAGAATAAATTCAAAAATCCTCATAATGGCACAGCCGATGCACAAGGGGGCCATACACGATGCCAGAGACGCCTTGTCCCTGGTCAAAACAGCCGGAAGACGGCGGGAGAATGCGTTATGCCTCGCAAGATAGCCATTTACGGTAAGGGCGGCATCGGCAAGTCCACCACAACCCAGAACACGGCTGCGGCCATGGCCCATTTTCACGGGAAGAAAATTTTCATCCACGGCTGCGACCCCAAGGCCGACTCAACCCGCCTGATTCTGGGCGGCAAGCCGCAGGAGTCGCTCATGGACACCCTGCGTGCCGTGGGTGCGGAAAAAGTGACCCTGGACAAGGTGGTCAAGAAGGGCTTTCACGACATCCTCTGCGTTGAATCTGGCGGCCCCGAGCCGGGCGTTGGCTGTGCTGGCCGCGGCGTTATCACGGCCATCGACCTCATGGAAAATCAGGGCGCGTACACTGATGATCTTGATTTTGTGTTCTTTGACGTGCTTGGCGATGTGGTGTGCGGCGGATTCGCCATGCCCATTCGCGACGGCAAGGCTCAGGAGGTCTACATCGTGGCCTCCGGCGAAATGATGGCCATCTACGCCGCCAACAATATCTGCAAGGGCTTGCTCAAGTATGCCAAGCAGAGCGGCGTGCGCCTTGGCGGCATCATCTGCAACAGCCGCAACGTGGACCGCGAAAAGGAATTTCTTGAAGAGTTCACCGCCTCCATCGGCACCCAGATGATCCACTTTGTGCCCCGCGATAACATCGTGCAGAAGGCCGAATTCAACAAAAAAACCGTGACCGAATATGACGACAGCCAGAATCAGGCCAAGGAATACAGCGAACTGGCAGAAAAGATCATCAACAACCAGAACTTTGTCATTCCCCAGCCGCTGTCGATGGATCAGTTGGAGGCGATGGTGGTGAAGTACGGCATTGCCGACTAGGCCGCGTTGGGCATTCGCGCCTTTTCGTTCCCTGCTGCGTCTGGCTCGCCTTTTATTCCGGTCGAGTACCAAAGAGTACACTCCCTGCATAAAAGCCTCGCCATCCTTGCAGGAAAGCAAAAATGCATCAAATGCCCAACGCGCCTGAAGCCTGAAGCGGACATTTTCCTTGCCAGAGAACGAAAGACGTTTTTGGCAATGTGTGAATGCTCAACGCGGCCAACGGCCTGAATCCCAGTGAATGTAGAGTGACAGTTTCAACAACTCCAAAGGAGCCGCCAATGAAAATGGTACGAGCCATCGTTCGGCCAGAGAGCACCGAAAATGTGGTGGAGGGCCTTGCCGCATCAGGGTTTGTGGCCCTGACAAAAATTCAGGCCTTTGGGCGCGGCAAGCAGAAAGGGCTGGACAGCGGCAGCGTTCATTACGACGAGCTGCCCAAGAATATGCTCATGATGGTGGTGGAGGACGAGCACGTGGATCAGGTGCTGCAACTGGTGCAGAGCTATGCCAACACGGGCAATTTCGGCGACGGCAAGGTTTTTGTGTCGCCAGTGGAGCGGGTGCTGACCATCCGCACCGGGCAGGAAGGCATCTAGCGCAATCGCAGCTGCTTTTGTGCCCCGCCAAAGGCGCTTTCACACAGTATTGAGGCAATACAGTTCAGGAGCTCGCCATGAAGGAGATTATCGCGATTATCCGTCCCAACAAGGTGACGGCCACAAAGAAGGCCCTGGATCGCATGGGCTTTCCGGGCATGAGCGTCATCCCCGTATTCGGGCGGGGCAAGCAGAAGGGCATCGCCGAAGAAGTCTCGGTGGAGATAAGCCCCATCGTGCGCGGCATGGGAAGCTACAAGGGCATGATGTACGTTCCCAAGAGGCTGCTTTCCATTGTGGTTCCCGCCAACATGCTGGACAGGGTCGTGAACACCATCGTCAAGATCAACCAGACGGGCGGTATTGGTGATGGCAAGATCATTGTATGCCCGGTTGAACAAGCCCTGCGGGTGCGTACCGGCGAAATGGGCTCGGCGGCCATTCTCTAGAGCGTGTGACGCTTGAAATGCTTGCTTACGGCAAGCAAAGCCTGCCTGCTCGCATTTCGCGGCAAGGATTTTCAGAAAAATCCTTGCAGAGCAGTTACCTCATTTCATTCGTAAACGGCTCTAGACCGCGTAAAGGATACTGATATGCCATACCATCTTTTTAAATGCAGCGAATGCATCCCCGAGCGGGAAAAGCACGCAGTGGTCAAGGGCGAGACCGATGACCTTTCCACCTGTTTGCCGCTTGGCTACCTGAACACCATCCCCGGTAGCATTTCCGAGCGCGGCTGCGCCTTTTGCGGAGCCAAGCACGTGATCGGCACTCCCATGAAGGACGTGATTCACCTGAGCCACGGCCCCGTGGGCTGTACCTACGACACATGGCAGACCAAGCGCTACATCAGCGACGACGGCAACTTTCAGCTCAAATACACCTTCGCCTCGGACATGAAGGAAAAGCACGTGGTCTTTGGCGCGGAAGACCAGTTGCGCAACAGCATCAAGGAGGCCTTCAAGGCTTTTCCGCATATCAAGCGCATGACCATCTATCAGACCTGCGCCTCGGCCCTCATCGGCGATGATATCAACGCCCTGGCCCAGGAAATCATGGAAGAAATGCCCGAAGTTGACATTTTTGTGTGCAACTCGCCCGGTTTTGCAGGCCCCAGCCAGTCCGGCGGGCACCACAAAATCAATATCGCCTGGATCAACCAGAAGGTGGGTACGGTCGAACCTGAAATCAAGAGCCGCTACGTCATCAACTACGTGGGCGACTACAATATTCAGGGTGATGTGGAAATCATGTGCGACTACTTTCGCCGCATGGGCATTCAGGTGCTCTCGGTCTTTACCGGCAACGGCAAATATGACGACCTGCGCGCCATGCACAAGGCCCAGCTCAACGTGCTGGAGTGCGCCCGTTCGGCGGAATACATCTGCAACGAGCTGCGTGTGCGCTACGGTACCCCGCGACTCGACATTGACGGCTTCGGTCACGAGATGGTGAGCGAATCCCTGCTCAAGATCGGCCTTTTCTTCGGGCTGGAAAAAGAAGCCCAGGCCATCATTGATGAAGAAACCGCCCGCTGGCGGCCCGAGCTTGACTGGTACGCCAAGCGCCTCAAGGGCGTGAAGGTCTGCCTGTGGCCCGGCGGTTCCAAACTGTGGCACTGGGCGCACATTATTGAAAAGGAAATGGGGCTGGATGTGGTTTCCATCTACTCCAAGTTCGGCCATCAGGGCGATTTTGAAAAGGGTATTGCCCGCGCCAAGGTGGGCACCCTCGCCATTGATGACCCCAACGAGCTTGAAGGCCTGGAGGCCATGGAAGACTGGAAGGCCGACATCATCTTTACCGGCAAGCGTCCCGGCGAAGTGGCAAAGAAGGTGCTGGTTCCCTACCTCAACGCCCACGCCTACCACAACGGCCCATGGAAGGGATTTGAAGGCTGGGTGCGCTTTGCCCGCGATATTTACAATGCCGTGTATTCGCCCATCCATCAGCTGGCAAAAATCGACATTACCAAGGACGAGTATCCGCTGGATCAGGGCTTCATGACCCAGGAAATGGTCTGCGGGCGCGACATCAAGGACGAAGCGGGCGAAAGGGAATACTCCGGCGGCTACGACTGCGTGACCCATCTGCGCAGCAAGGAGTATCCGCCCTATCCAGAACCGCTTTTGCAGGCAGTGTAAGCCCCAGCGGCCAGCCCACCAGACCCACCACTGCGGAGGAGCAGCATGAGTGCCGGAACCCTTAGTGAAAATGTAGAAGTCGTCATCGACTATATCATGAAAAAGTGCCTCTGGCAGTTCCACTCCCGCGCATGGGACAGGGAACGGCAGAACGAGGGGATCATGACCCAGACCATGCAGATACTCTGAACGGCAATGGGATTAGGCGACTCTGCAAGCGGGCTTATGCCGTGCAACTTGGCC
>JASGGT010000085.1:0-10944 GCA_047602655.1 Desulfovibrio sp.
CAGCAATTTTCCCGCAAGGCAAGAATAACAAAAAATAGCCCTCACCAAAATTTTTCTTGCTGATAGGGGGCGTTATGAAGCGGAAAGCATTTGAATTGCACACTCGCTAAAAACATACCATTTTTAGACACGAAAACGGCGAGCTGCTATCTAAAGCGACTCGCCGTTTTTATTACGTATTAATGGCGGAGAGGGTGGGATTCGAACCCACGTAGGAGCTATTAACCCCTAACTCGATTTCGAGTCGAGCGCGTTACGGCCGCTTCGCTACCTCTCCGCAGGCCACAAAGGGCGTTGGGTGCCCCGCTTGCAGCCGAAGGCGGTATATAGCCTATCTTTGGGTGAAAGGCAATGCTTCTGTCTCACAATGGCGCGTCGCCGCTATGCTTTGCCTCAAAAAGGCTTAAGAGTCGCCCGCAATTCCCATATTTACGAACCCTTCTGACAACCTGAGGGGAACGGCCCCACGGGCATAGGCGCAAGGCCAAGGACAGCAGATCATCCGGCAATAATGGACCGGGAAGCAGGCCAAGGTAAAAGCCCGCGCGCCAATTCCGCGATATCGCTCTAGTCGCGTTCTTCATCCAAATCCTGCCAACCCGCTCCTAGTGCTTGCCCAGCGCCGCCATGACCTCCAGGGCATCGGGCTGCTCGGGGTCTGTCTGCAAGGCGCGCAAGGCGTTATCTTCCGCAGCCTGTTTTTTACGCCAGGCAAGGTACATTTTCGACATTTTGCCAAAGGTGGAGGCATGCCCGCCAAAAGTGCGCAGCACAGCCTGATACACCGCTTCGGCCTTTTCGTATTCCCGCAGCTCCATCCACGCCGCCACGGCCCCGGTGTAGGCCGATGCCTCGCGCGGCTGAATGATCATGGCTTCCTCATACATGGCTGCGGCTTCGGCAAAAAGCCCGGCAGCGGCAAAAATCTGGCCCATTTGCAGACGGATGCCTTCCTCATCGCCAAACTCTTCCACTATGCGCTTCAAGAAGGCGCGCCCCTTGGCGACCTGCCCTTCGCGCAAAAAATCGAGTCCGCTACTGATAAGTTGCTTTTTCCGCTCCAGTCGGGCCTCCGCCTCCTGCTGCACAGCCTGCTCCGCCGCAGTTTGCAGAATCTTGGCTAGCCCATCCAGCACTGTTGAAAGCGTTGCTTCCTTGCCCGCTTGCAGGGAGATTCCGCGCGGCTTGCCCGTATTGCCGGGATCAAGCAGCGGCTGCATCGCGCTATGGCGCACAATGGCCGCCAAAAATTCCCCGATCTGGATATCCAGTTCCGCCCTTGCGGAACGCATCAGCTTCACTCCGGCAAGAAGCCGCAGCGCCTCGCTCATGGTTACAAGGGCGCGCTCAACTTCGTCACGCCGCAGATAGCCCATTGCACGGGCGATATTTTCCCTGATTTCCTTTGGAGCAGTAGTCAGCATGCCGAGCCGTCCTTCAGCCAGTGATGCCGCACAGTTTGAGCGTTGTTTCGCAAAATCTGCAAGGCCGCATCCGGCACAAGAAAATCCACGTTACGGCCAGCCAGCCAGAGTTGCCGTATCCGAGAAGCGCTCACAGCCAGCCATGGCACAGAAAGAAAATGCGCCAGCCCCCCCCCAGGCAAAACCATGCAGGGGCTGGCAGGCAACAAAGGCAGGCGCTCTGCGGCATCGGGCCACAGCGCCATGGCGGCGGCGATAAAATCGGCAGAGGTATGCCCCTTGCGGGGCACAACCACAAAATGACACAGCCGGGGCATATCCAGCCCCTTATACCATGTGGAGAGCATGGCGAAATCCGGGCTGCCCAGAATAAAATACAGATTCGTATCCGGCTCTGCCTCACGATAGGCGCAAAGCGTATCCCACGTATACGACGGCCCCTGGCGCTGTGCCTCCATCCGGTTGCAGCGCAGCCAGGGCAAACCCTGAGAGCAGGCCTCCACCATGTCGGCGCGCAGATCAAAGGGCAACATGCCGCTCTGCGCCTTGTGCGGCGGCACGGCGCACGGCACCATATCCACGCCCTGCACAAGGTCGCCCAGGGCTTCGCGGGTCTCTATGGCCAGCCGCAGGTGCCCCACATGGGGCGGGTGAAAACTGCCGCCAAGAATGGCTCTGCCCGGCGGGGGGGGCACCGCTCCCGCCATCTATCCGCGCACCTGCCCCTGGCCAAACACCACAAACTTGGTGGTGGTCAGTTCATCCACGCCCATAGGGCCGTAGGCATGCAGCTTTGAGGTAGAAATGCCGATCTCCGCGCCGAGGCCAAGCTGCCCGCCATCGTTGAAGCGGCTCGAAGCATTGACCGCCACCATGGAAGCATCCGCCTCGCGCAGAAAGCGCATGGCGTGTTCGTGGTTGTTGGTGCAGATGATTTCCGTGTGATTGGAGCCGTAGCGGGCAATGTGGTCCAGCGCTGCATCCATGCTTTCCACCACGCAAACGGCAAGCACCAGAGCATGAAATTCCTGCCCGAGGTCATCCGGCTGCTGGGCTACCGCTGTCGCGCCAAGCAGGGGCAGCGATATCGGGCAAGCGCGGAATTCCACCCCAGCAGCGCCAAGCTTTGCCGCCACCTTGGGCAGAAAATCCCTGGCCACATCGCGGTGCACCAGCAGACATTCCAGCGCGTTGCACACGCCTGGGCGCTGTACCTTGCCGTTAAAAACAATCTCCGCCGCTGCGTCCAGATCGGCATCCGCATCAATATAAGCGTGGCACACACCCTTGAAGTGCTTGAGCACGGGCATGGTGGCAGCCTCGGTCACGGCGCGCACAAGGCCCTCGCCTCCGCGCGGAATGATGACATCAATATAGCGGTCGAGCTTGCACAGGGCGTTGACGGCCTCGTGCCCAGGTATGGACACGAGCTGGGCCGCATCGGCGGGCAATCCCGCCTGGGCCAGCGCATCGCACAGGGCCTTGGCAAGCGCGATATTGGAGCGCAAAGCCTCGCTGCCGCCGCGCAGGATAACCGCATTGCCCGCCTTGATGCACAAAATGGCGGCATCGATGGTCACGTTGGGGCGCGCCTCGTAAATCATGGCGATTACGCCCAGTGGCACGCGCATGCGGCCCACAAGCAGGCCGTTGGGGCGCTGCCACTGGCGTTCCGTAGCGCCCACAGGGTCGGGCAGATTAGCCACGTGGCGGCAGGCTGAGCGCATTTCATCCATAATGGCAGGGGTAAGCGTCAGGCGGTCAAGGCGGGGGGCGTCCTGCCCGGCGGCACGGGCAGCTGCGAGGTCTTCCGCATTGGCGGCCAGAATTTCGGCCTCCCGCTCCTGCAGCAGCTGCGCCAGCCCCAGCAGGGCTTGCGTTTTGGCATCGGGGTGAGCCTTGGCTATGGCCCTGGCCGCTTCCTTTGCCCGCGCGCCAAGGCGCGACATTTCTTCTGCAGGCGTCATGCATACTCCTTATTGTATCGGCCGGGGCCGCGCAGGCCGCCTGACCAGAGGATATTTGTTTTGACAGAGGGGCTGATTCTGGCCTAAGAAAAAAGCTTCCGTCCAGCTCCGCCGATCATGGAACGCGCAGGGCAAACGCGCGGAAAAACTACGGCGGTTCCGCCTCCCTAAGGAGTTTTGATACATGAATCCGCAAAAGAATCAAGGCGCAGAGGATTCTCCCCTGTTGCGCGACCTTCAGGCAGAAGTCAGCTCCGAAAGCGCCCCCATGCTCCAGTTCATGCTGCGTCACGCAAGCGCCATTGCCAGCATTGTGGTGCTGTTTGTGCTGGTTCTGGCGGGTACGGGCATCTGGCGCTGGTACAGCACATCCAAAAACGATGAGGCGCGGCAGTCGCTTGCGCGCATTGTGCTGCAAACCAGCGGCCCCGCGCAGGTCAAGGAACTTGCCGCCCTGGCGGAAAAAGCCCCCTCGGACGTGCGGTTTTCCGCGTATCTGGCACTTGGGCAAAGCGCCATGAGCAACGGCGACAACGCCACCGCTGCCGATGCCTTTGCCAAGGCCGCCAAGGAAAGCGAAGGCCCCCTTGCGCTGATTGCCGGCATGAACGAAGCCGGAGCCATGCTCAAGGCCGGAAAATACGCCGATGCCCTTGCCCTGCTGCAAAAGCTGCAAGCCGCGCTGCCGGGTGAAGTCACCGCTCCCCAGCTCAAGCAGATGATGGCCGAAGCCGCCGTTGCCGCCGGGCAAACGGAACAGGCCGCCCGCCTCTACCTTGCCCTCTCGCGCGAGGCCCAGGGCCTCAACAGCGAATATTTCCGCGCCCGCGCAACCACGCTGGCCCCCAAGATTGTTGAAGAAGAAACCGCTCAGACCGCGGCCCCGGCAGCGCCAGACGGCGCTGGGGAAAAATCTTCCGGCAAAGCCCAGTAAATATCTCTTCGCAAGCCCGCGCATGTGCAAACAGCGCGGGCTTGCGCCATTGTAGGCGGGGCCGCATGGGCCGCGCCATTTTGCATCCAGTTGCGGTTCAGGCGCATATGCCTGGGCCTGGAGGGAACATGAGCAATCATCCGCTGTTGCAGGGCGCTCGCGGCGAGCGGCACCTGCTGTTGGGAAACGAAGCCATTGTGCGCGGCGCGCTTGAAGCGGGTGTGCATATGGTCAGTTGTTACCCTGGCACTCCGTCTTCGGAAGTGCCGGACACGTTCCACCGCCTGGGCGGCGAAGGCCGTTACCGGCTGGAATATTCCGTCAACGAGAAGGTGGCTATGGAAGTGGCCGCCGGTGCTGCCCTAGGCGGCGCCATGAGCCTCGTGACCATGAAGCACGTGGGCGTCAACGTGGCTGCCGACCCGCTGTTCACCTCTGTTTACACAGGCCTGCCCGGCGGCTTGGTCTTGCTGACGGCTGACGACCCCGGTTGCCACTCGAGCCAGAACGAACAGGACAACCGCACCTATGCGCGATTTGCCCTGCTGCCCTGTTTTGAGCCTGCCTCCGCGCAGGAAGCCAAGGACATGACCCGCGAGGCCTTTCGCCTTGCCCGCGAGCTGCAACAGCCCGTGATGCTGCGCACCACCACGCGCGTCAGCCACATGCGCGGCGCTGTGGATTTTGACGATCTGCCCGCCACCCAGCCCAAGGTTGAGTTCAAGCGCGACCCGGGCCGTTTTGTGCCGGTTCCCGCTGTGGCCCGCAAGCGGCACCAGGTGCTGGACGGCATCATTGAAAAAGCCCGTCAGTTCGCGGAGTCCAGCCGCTTCAACACGGTGCATGAACCCCAGACGCCCACGCGCCTCGGCATCATCACCAGCGGCGTGGCCCGCAACTATCTGGCCGACGCCCTCGCGGCTGGCGGCTGGGAAGACCGTGTGCGCGTGCTTGAGCTTGGCATGACCTGGCCCCTGCCCACCGCCATGATCACCGAATTTCTGCACGGCTGCGACCGTGTGCTGGTGCTTGAAGAAGGCGTTGACCTGCTGGAGCAGGACATCCGCGCCCTGGTGCAGAAGCAGGACATCCACGTGCGCATTGAAGGCAAGGATTCCGGCCTTACCGGTCAGGGCGAATACTCCACCACCCTTGTCATGCGCCGCCTTTCCTCCTGGCTCGATACTCCCTGCCCGGCCAAGCCCGTGCGTAGCGTGGACATGGAGCTGCCCGGCCGCCCGCCGAACCTCTGCGCCGGTTGCTCGCACCGCGCAGTCTACTACGCCGCGCGGCAGGTTTTTGGCGACGATGCCTTCTACTCCAGCGATATCGGCTGTTACACCCTTGGTCTGCTGCCGCCCCTGCGCGCTGCGGATTTTTTGGTGTGCATGGGGTCTTCCATCTCCGCAGGCAGCGGCTTTGCCCGTGCCTCGGAAAAGCCAGTGGTCGCCTTTATCGGCGATTCCACGTTCTTCCACTCTGGCATGACGGGCCTCGCCAACGCGGTTTTCAACCAGCATGACATCATTCTGGTCATTCTGGACAACGGCACCACGGCCATGACCGGGCACCAGCCCAACCCCGGCATGGTGCAGGACATGCTCGGCTCCATGAGCCAGCACATGGATATTGAAGCCATCGTGCGCGCCATGGGCGTTACCCAGTGCACCAAGGTGCGCTCCTTCAACGTGAAGGCCGTCACCAAGGCGCTGGAAGAAATGAAGGCCCAGAGCGGCGTGCGCGTGCTGATTACCGAAGAGCCCTGCGTGCTGTATGCCCGCCGTCAGCTCAAAAAGGCCCAGCCCCAGGTGGCCGAGGTGGCCCAAAAGGGACCGGAAGCCATGCGCTGCCTTGAGCAGCTGGCCTGCCCCGCCTTTTACCGCTAGGGCGACAATCTTGCTGTAGACGCCACGCTCTGCACGGGCTGCATGGTCTGTTTGCAGGTTGCGCCCACGGCCTTCAAGGCGCGGAAGCGGTAGGGAGATATTATGAAGACACAAGAGATGCAGAAGCGGATGCGTATATTCTTTACCGGCGTGGGCGGTCAGGGAACCCTGACGGCCACAACCCTGCTGGCCCGCACGGCGCTGGAAGCCGGACTGGATGTGGTGGCTGGCGAAGTGCACGGCATGGCCCAGCGCGGCGGCGTAGTGGAATCTGTCATGCTGCTTGGCGGCTGGCGTTCCCCCAAGCTGGATTACGGCGAAGCCGATGTGCTGCTTGGCTTTGAGCCGCTGGAAACCCTGCGCGCCCTGCCTTATCTGCAGCCCGGCGGCGCAATCTTTTCCAGCAGTGATGCCCTGCCGCCCCTCAGCGTTTCGCTGGGCAAGGCAGAGTACCCCGACATGCCGCACATTATGGAAAAGGCCCGTCAGGTTGCGGGGCAGTGCCACTTTGTGCCCTGCCGCGAGCTTGGCATGAAGGCTGGTTCCGTACAGAGCGGCAACACCGTGCTTTTGAGCGTGGTCTGTTCTTCTGGCGTGCTGCCCTTTGGCGTGGACGCGCTGGAAGCCGCCATTAAAAAATTCCTGCCAGCGAAATTGCAGGAATCCAACCTCAAGGCGCTGGAACTGGGCAAGGCTTACGTGAACAAATAAGCGCCCATGCGCAGCCCGCAGCCCATGCGGCGACTGAGCAAAAATCGTATACACGCCAGAAGCCCCTTCCATTGAAGGGGCTTCTTTTTTGCGACAGGAGTTTTCTCAGCAGTTCCGCATCTGCTCCATAAGGCCTTCAAGATTTCTGGCCTGTGCGGAGAGGCCCGCCACGGCGCGCGCAGCGGCGCTCATAGCGGCGGCGGTTTGCCGCGAAAGGTCGGTAACATCGCCAATGGTGCGGTTAATTTCGTTGGTGGCCACGGCCTGCTGCTCGCTGGCCGCCGCAATGGCGCTGACCTGGCTGGCGGTGCCTTCCACCGTGCCCACTATGCCCTCCAGGGCCTGCCCGGACTGCTGGGCCGCGTCGGTTGCCACCGAAACACCCTTCACCGCTTCGTCCACAGAGGCGGCGCTGCGGGCCACGCTGTGCTGAATGGCCTTGATGGCCGTATCCACATCGTGCGTGGAAGCCATGGTCTTTTCCGCCAATTTGCGCACTTCGTCCGCCACCACGGCAAAGCCGCGCCCGGCGTCGCCAGCCCGTGCGGCCTCGATGGCGGCATTGAGGGCGAGCAGGTTGGTCTGATCCGCAATATCCGAAATGACATTCATGATGCGGGTGATAGCCTGCGCATGCCCGCCAAGCTGCTCCATATCATCCTTGAGACGCAGGGAGGTGGAGCGTACGGTTTCAATACTCTCCAAAGCGTGGCGAACCACCTTGGCCCCGTCCTCTGCTTTTTGGCGGGTTTCTGCCGAAGAATCAGAGGCCACGGTGGCATTCTGGGCGACCTCGCCCACGGTGGCGTTCATCTGCTCCATGCCCGTGGCGGCTTCTGTGAGCCTCTGGGCCGTGCTGTCGGCGCTTTCTTCTGCCTGCCGGATGGTTTCGCCTACCTGACCGGAGGCCGTTGCCACAACATGGGTCACTTCTTCCAGCGCCTCGGCCACCTGCTGCATGGCTTCAGTTTTTGCGCGGGCATCGCGCTCCGCCGCCTCGGCCTGCTGCAGGGCGGCATTGGCTCGGGCGGATTCTTCCCGCGCTTTTTCCGACTCGCTGCGGGCGCTTTCTATATGGGCCTTCAAAGCCTGAACCATGAGCACCAGAGAGGCGTACACGCCTTGCTGACGGCCTGAGTGCTCAAGATCATAATCTCCTTCAGCCACGCGGCCCGCTATGAGCTGCAATTGCGCTGGATCTTTGCCAAGCTGGCGCTTGATGGCAAGCGTGATGCCCGCCGTAACCGCAATGCTGAACAATATGCCGACGATGGCAAGAACGGCGCCAGCCATGCGCGACTGACGCGCAATCTCCTGCGCGCTCGCCGCTGCCTCCTGGCTGAGCTGCACATCGTGTTGCACAAGTTGGTCAAAATAGCGCGCAAGGCGGATAAAATCAGCCCTGCTGCGGGTGAACAGCGCGATGGAGCCATCCGTATCGCCCTCGCCCGCCAGCCGGATGATTTCTTCCCGTGTGGCTTCCTCCTCATGCAACTGGGCCGTAATATTGCCCCACAGCTCGTCGTCCACTGGCTCACCTGCTTTTTTGCGGGCATCCATGAGGGTCTGATAGGCCTCCGCATGGTGGGCGAACTGCCTGAGGGCGCGCCTGATGCGGTCGCGATACTCGGCAATGGTGACTTTGTCCGTGTGCGGCGTAAGCGCCGCCAGATCGGAACGGGCCGAATACAGCAGGGACGTCATGGTCTGCACCGCCACAAGCGATGGCACATACTGCTGATCCATATGGCTGACTGCATGATCAATGCGGTCTGTATTGACGTAGTACACGCCAAACAAAGCCAGCATAAGAAAAATAATGCTGCTGAACGAAAGAACCAGTTTCGTAGTCAGCTTCATGAATGCTCCCGTAGTTTGATTGCTGCCGATACAGGGGCAGCAGGATTGTTACGCTTCTAGCTGGTAGTTGCTGCCACTGATGCGTTTGCACTGCTTTTTCAGCGTGGCGGCCGCCCGCGCCAGGTCAAAGCTGCTCTGGAAATTGCTGGCCTTCACGCCGACAATGGTCAGGGACATGAGCGGGAAGCGCTCCTCAATATTGCTGCGGCTTTTGCCCTCAATGTAGCCGCGCTGCACGTCATCGGCGCTGTAAAAGGCCGGTACGCTGTCGTTAAAGGCAGAGATGATGGTTTCGCACACGCCTGGGGCCGCTTGGGCATCTGTTACGGCGATAAAGTCATCGCCGCCGATGTGGCCCACAAAATCATCCTCCTGCGCACTTTCCTTGATGATCGACGAGAGGCGCTTGAGCGCCCTGTCGCCATTTTTAAAGCCGTATTTGTCGTTGTAGGCCTTGAAGTTGTCGATATCGAAATAGAGGACAATGCGCGGCAAACCGAGGCGCACAAGACGTTCCAGTTCGATATCTATGAGCGCGTTGCCGGGTAGTTCTGAAAGGGGGTTGAGCTGGCGGGCGTTGGCGACTTCCAGTTCGATGCTTTTCTCGAGCAGCTCCTTGACTGTAACCACGCCCTGATAACGACCCTCGCGAGTAACGGTGACGAAATCGTAGAGCTTTGTATCATCGCGGCGCATGGCCTGCCGTGCGACCAGATCAATGGTGCACTGATGGTCTACGCATAGAAAAGAGCGGTCCATGACCGCCTCAACAGCTTTGTCGGCAAAGAGGGAAAAACCGAACCTGCCGCTCAATTGCTCGTGCAGGCGGTTGCGCGTGAGCGCGCCAACGGGCAGTTCCCCCATGACCACGCACAGGCCGTTGAGCTTGCTGTTTTTTTCAAACAGATCAACTACGCTACGCATGGGCATATGCGGCGGAACAACTGTGCCAGGCCGGCAAATGTGCCGCACATGAAACTTGTGGACACGCGCGCCGAAAAATCTGTTTTTTATCTTATTTTCGCGGTGAATGACCTGAAGGGCCACGGGGTCTACAGCCCGGGGAGTGGGATCTGGCCTGCGGAGAAAATACCCCTGCCCGTAGGGTACATCAAAACTGATAAGGGTTGCCAGTTCTTCTTCGGTTTCTATGCCCTCGGCAATGATGCGCGTATTGGTGAGCGCCGCAAATTCCTGCATGCTCTTGATGAGCGCCTGCCGGGTGAGGTCTTTATCCACCCCGCGTATGAGCTGCATGTCGAGCTTGATAAAGTGCGGTTGCACGTCAGATATGAGGTTGAGGCCAGAATAACCCGCGCCCGCATCGTCGATACTGATCTGGTAATTCTGGCCTTTGTAATGCTCGATAATCTGCTTGAAGCCGCGCAGATTCACTACAGATTCACGCTCGGTGATTTCAAAAACGATATCTTCGGCACTTATAGCGAAGCGGGTCAGGTATTCCTTGGTGAACCCCATGCCGAAATGGGAATCCTGAATGATGTTAGGATTTACATTGAGGAACAGGCGGATGCCAGTTGGCATCTGGCGGGCCGCGCGCAAGGCGCTGCGCCTAAAGAGATGCTCAAGCTCCAGCATGCGACCGTTTTCAAGCGCGCACTGAATAAGGGCCTCTGGGTTTTCTAAAGGCGTGCCCGCAGGGCCGCGACCAAGCGCCTCATAGCCAAAAACAGCGCCATCACGGAGGGAAACAATGGGCTGGAGCACGCTGGTGATGGTCTGGTTCTGAAGGACATCCAGCAGGCCCTGACGGCGCTGATCATCATCGGCAGTTGCAACATTCAGTGACGTTGATGCTGGCGGCGGAACCATTGACGAAGCGCGGCATGGATGCGGTTGCGAATCCACCAGACTTGCAGGATGCAGCGGCAGATCGCAAAAAGTTTCTACAAATAAATCCTGCGCGGAAGAATCGGGCATGTCCCCCTCCACATAAATTGCTGTGATGGTCGGGCTGCGGTCTGTACGCACGAAAAAGGCGCGGCATTAATTTTAGCCTGGCGCGGCACTCAGACTCGTAGTCACAAACATCACTAAGCCGATACTATGGCGGGTCTGTTACAGAAATAATTGATTTTGACGGCGAATCAGATTCACCGGAGATAATTGGAAAAGACTATTACCAAGAAGAAAGAGAAAAT
>JASGGT010000086.1:0-10868 GCA_047602655.1 Desulfovibrio sp.
ATTTGAGGCCATGACGGCCCGGGCGCTGCAACTGGCTGGCAAAACGGACGATGCACATGACCAACAGCAGGCTGGCATAAAGGATACTGACGCGCATCAGTTACCCCCAGCGGCGTACAGAACGCCCTTTTCTGCTGTGGCATAAAGGAATTTGTTCCGGTTATGCCGGTGGGCAAGTACCGTCCAAAGAGGCGCGGGTATTTCCGCACGCGTAAAATCAAAGAGATAATGGTCTGCGGGCAGGGTCACGCCAGAAGCGGCGAGTGCTGTTGCCACATCACGCGTAATGCGCACCACGGGCCTATAACCTGCGGCTGCAATGGCCTTGAGGGTTGCAGCCACATCCTTCCACGAGCTTTGGGCAAGGGGCTGCACCATGATGCCGTCCCACAGCCTGCGGCTCTGCTCCATGGTAAAGGGGGCTATTCGCAGCATATGGTCGTCCAGGTCCAGATTGCCGGGGGGAAGGGCCGCTATGGTCATGCTGCCAATGGCTCTGGCGCGCAACACCTGGCGCGAAACCCTTTCGGCATCGGCACTGCCAGCACCGGCCCCGGACGTCAGCGGCACTACAGAGGCGGTGATTTCCTGGGTTTTGGCCTGCATGGCATCAGGCTGAGCTGCATTTGCCCGCCCAACGCTGGAAGGAACCGCTTCCACTGCAGGCTCGATACGCCACAACGAAGGAATATGCACGATATTCAGCGCGCCAAAACGCCCTTGGTAGCCATCCACATTGTCCGTACCGAGCGCAACCGCGCCAAGGCGCAGTGCAGGAGAAACAGGCAAAAAGCCAGGGCCGAGCGCCTTGCCATCAAGCAAAACTTTAAGTCTGTTGCCCTTGAGCAAAATATCAAAACGCCAAGGCGGCTGGCTGGAAATGGTTTCATCCGCAATAGTGTACAGCCCCTGACCGGGAACTCGTTCCTGCACCAGCAGGCGCGCGCCGAGCAGGGTCACGCGCAAAAAGGCGCTGGGCGTGGCATAGCGCAGGTAGACGTAGCGATCAACGTTCTCCTTCTGGGCAATGGTCATGGACAGCGAAACATTGTCCCAGAGGTTGCTGCCGCGCAGAAGAACCGCATCCGTCCTGCCCTCCTGCGGCATCAGCACAATATCCTGTCCTGCGGCTTCTACCTTTGTGTGAAATGATACCCAGCTTTCAGCTGTGTCACCCTCGGCCAGTGAAAACCTCGTGCGCTTGGCGCTTTTGAGCGAGAGCACTTCCATGAGGTGCTGTTCCGTCCACTCAGGCTTGATCTGCACGCGCGTGAGCGCAAACAGGTCATCCACTGCGGAATTGAACGACAGCCCCTCTCTGGTAAAAGCCATCTGAAAATACTGCTGCACCAGATCGCGGTTGGCCTCTTTGACAGCATGCGGCATGGAGCCGTTAAAGGAGTTGGCTGGCATCATCACAAAGGCCTTGGGCGGCTCGGGCATAAGCTTTGCCAGCGGCTCGACAGAATCTTTATAATACACCGCCAGCCGGTCGTGCATCTGCTCTTCTGTTTCCGCTGGCAGGCCTGTAGGATCGCGCAGAAGATCTGTCAAAAAGTAGGCAGGCGTCACATTGGGCATATTCTCGTTGATGGGCAACAGCCCAGGTCCCTGACTGCCCACATCCCAGAAAGGACTCTTTGCCAGCGCCGCCACGTTGGACTTGGTGACAAAAAAGTTGTTCCAGCTTTTCAGGGTGCCGGTTGTTGTAAAGAGTGTGGCATGCACCCCAGTTTTACCCATGATCTCCTGCCCAAAGATGACAGAGTCCTTGCGGCCCCCTTCCATCATGAGGTACAGGGCTTTCTCTGGCAACGGTTCGCCATCGCGATAAAAACTGATGACATCGTCAGTGGTTATCCACTGATAGCCAGCCTTTTCCAAAGCTGCCACATGCTCCGCAAACTGCTGGCGTGAGTTCAGCCCCGGTTTTTGATCGCGTGTGAGCGAACCGTAAGAAATGGCCGTAAAACCATCGCGTTGCGTCCATGATTCCCGGTCAAATTGCGGCGGCCTGCCCCTCTCAATAAAGAGCTGAACAATAAATACACACAGACCGATCAAAAATGCCCATTGCAGGCATGACCGCAGGATCTTCCAGGTGTCTTTGGAGAGCGCGCGCATGCCCTAGCCCTCACCGTGCTTGCCGTGATCGGCAGGCTGCCCGGCCCCTGCAGCAACGGCGCTTTCAGAGGGCATGACGAACATCTTCTGCTCGTAACGCAGCTTTTCCTGTGCGGCCACGTCGGCAGAGGTATTGCGTGTGCCCCATTCCGACTTCCAGAACGTGAGCACGGCCACTGGGAGCTGCCACAGCAGCACCCCCAAGTAGAACACGCAAAAAACAATGCCGTAGGGCCACAAATTGCTGCGCTTGAACAGCAAATACGAGGCGCTCATGAGCATACTGGTGACAAGAATGCCCGCAAGGTACTTGTAGGGGAACAGGCCAAGCTCAAGCGGAATGACCACCATGGTGCGCACAACCACCAGCGGGGCCAGCACGGGCAGCAAAAAGCCGATGTAGAACGAAAGCGCCATGAACGGCTCTTTTCGCCACATAAAGGAGCTGGCGCGCAGGGTTTCACGCAGCCACGAACGCTTCCAGCGCATCTGCTGCCTGATGAAGGTCCGCATGCTCGAGGGCACAATGGTGGAACACACCGCCGCATCCTGATAACCCGTGCGGTGGTGGGCGAGAATATAGTTTGTCAGGCTTCTGTCGTCGCCAAACGTGGCAGGATAGCCAAAAAACTTCTGGTTCAGCCATTCATCGAGGTAATGCAGCACAAGATCCTTGCGGTAACAGGCAAGGGGGCCGGAAAGACAGGTAACGCCGTCAAAAACGGATTCCGCCGCCTTGATGAACCGAAAGGCCACATAGTAACGCACGGCCTGCATCTTGGTGAGGGCGTTTGTCCATTTGTTCTGCACTTCCGTTCTGCCAGAGACAGCCCCCATCTTGGGGTCGCGGAAGGGCTGCACCACTTCCCGCACTGCGTCCGGCTCAAGGAAGCTGTCCGAATCCACAAAGACCAGCAACTCAAACTTTGCATGCTGTGCCCCTGCCGCAAGGGCGTGGCGCTTGCCCATGTTGTAGGGCTGCTCAAGAACCACAAAACGGTCCCCGGTTATTTCCTTGCGAATCTGCTTTTCAATGCGCCGCACGCGCTCCATGGATTTGTCCGTGCTGCCGTCGTCCACAAGGATAACTTCCAGTTTTTCCTGCGGGTAATCCTGATTAATGGCGCACTGGATGGTTTTTTCAATCCATTCTTCTTCATTAAAGCATGGAATGACAATAGTGACCCCAGGTGTAAAGTCAGGATCAACAGGAATATTGCGATAAAAAAAGGAAAAAACGAAGCGGCTCACCAGAAAAACAGACGCGATAATCCCGTAGGTGAAGACGGGCACGTCAAACATGAAGTAAAACAGACTTTCCTGCCGCATGTAGGCAACGGCATATACAGAAAGGGCAAGCAGAACTACAGAAGTAACAATCAGGCGTAGCCACTTTTTCAGGCGCAGATAGCTATCCAGATTGCGCGAAAAATTGACGGCAAGCTTTTTTTCACCATCCTCGCCATCCACAATACGCACAACGTCTGCGGGGATGCGCACGCGCGATTCATAGCCCTCCGGCAGGGTGCCAGGGGGCATGGTAAAACGCAGCACAAGCTTTTGCCCCTCGGCAGGAAGCGGCGCATCCTCAGCCCAATGCAGCAGCATGCCCGATGACGAGAGGTCTTCGCTCAGGCAGCGCACCGGGGCGGATTCTTCCGAAGCATCATATACCGACACCTGAAGCTCGGCTTCATACCGCTGGTGAGCGCCACGCCTCGACCCTCCCCGTCCCGGAATATTGGGGGCAAGACGGCTCCTGGCTGGGTATATTTCTTTGTCCGGCGACAACGGGAGACAACTGGAGAGCAGCAACATTCGGGTAACTCGCTTCAAATGCGACAACAGGAGAAAGCCAACGAACCGTCAAATATCCGATAATGAGTGCTTAAAGCAAGTTTCATGCCCCGTCAAAACAGATTTTTCAGGTTTGCCGCCACGCCCACCCCTTGCGGCTACTGCCGGAGCTGCAAATCTTCATCACCTCGGCGTCTGCCGGGTCGTTGGCGGACGGCTGAACCTGACGATATCCCCATTGCAATAAACCTGAAAATTCTTTCCGGCGCGGATTCGTCAGCGGCATCCTTTTCATCAGGCCGTCGAATACAAAATGCCAAAGTCGCCTTCGGCATTTTTGTAGGGAATGGCCTTTTCTATCCGAATCCTGATGGAATCAGGATTTTTAAAGCCATACACCATACTGTATGTTTCAAGATACCGCACAAGCACGTTGCGCAATATATCTTCATCCACGACCTGATACGTATCGCGCGGAATAAATTTTTCCGTCATGGATTCATTATATGCCGAAAATTTATCCGCATTTTCTCTTTCTGCATTGTCAATATACAGGAATTCCTTGCAGTATGCTGTCAGTTTGTCTGGCTTGCTGGCGTACTTCTCAATATTTTCCGCCAGTTTCAGTCTGTACAGCACATAGTTGGGAGGCAAGACCCCGTATTTGATATTAATGGCGTTTGCTTCATCAAGGTTTTGAAAAAGATCGTTCTCAAATTTGCCCTGTGCTTCTGCCAGGTCGCGCCCCTGCATTTCAAGGTATGCCTTGGCAGCTTCGAATCCATAGGCTCCACCCGCAACGGCATCCTCCTGCGAGGACGATGCGGCAAAAGTCCTCTGACCAAGACAGAGGATCAGCAAGATGACGCACCAGTGAAGAAATCTTGCCGAAGGTTTCATCCCGCGCCTCCCTTACTGTTCAGGCAACAATACTAAAAAGATAAGGAAAAAACAAAAATGGCACAACTTGATAATAGATATCTACTCTAGTCCCTTGCGCAGGGCAACAACATACACTGGCCGATAAGTCAGCCGGACCCCCTGCCCGGTGCTGTAACGGGAAAGGTAGCCCTCGACAAACTCAAGATATCTGCGCTTGTTCCAGCCCACAGACTTGATGCCTGTAACGCCGGTATGCCTCAGGTGCAGCAATACGTCATGGGGGCTGGCAAAATGCAGCATGATTTCGCCCTGCTCCATTGCAACCAGCTCAAAATTCAGCTCAAGGCAGCTTTGCAGGGCGGCAACGCCGGGATAGTCCAGCCCAACTCCCGTAAGCTCGGCCACTTCGTGCAGGTTGCCGGGCAAAAAACTGCTGAATGCCAGCAGACCGCCCTTGTGCAGATACCGGGCGCAACGGTGAAAAAAGCCTTTGATATCCGCAAACCACTGCACGGTTGAGGCACTGCAAATGGCGTCATACGGACCGCAGAAGTCCAGCGTTTCCGCATCGCCTTGGCGGCAAAAAAAGATGTCTGGCTGTTGCCGTATGAGAGCCAGCACTTGCGGGCTGGTATAAAGATCGTTGACAGTGAGGCTGCCGGGCTGCGCGCGCAAAATATGCTGCGTCAGCAGGCCCGTACCCGCGCCTATTTCCAGTATGGAGGCAGCCGGGGCAATGTGCGGCGCTGCAAGCGCCCAGAGGCGCGAGGCGATTTGCCGCTGGGCCTTGGCCTCAGCATCATAACTTGCGGAAGCGGCGCTAAACCGCCGCCTGACAGACGAAGCATTCATGACAACTCTACGGGTACAAAAGGAATATCCGGCATATAGTGCGGCTCGTCCAGCTCCAGCACCGGGATTGCAGACCATGCTTTACGCATGTTTGCAATGGGGAATATCCTGTCTTTTTTGCTCAGAACTGCCATGTTCCAGCCAGTAAACTGCGCCCTGTCCGTGCGGGCGGCGCATTCCCTGATATGTCTCAGTTCCGCCAGCAGTGAATCCACCGTGCGCGCCATGCTTTGTGGTGATCTGCGCGCTTCAAACACGGCCCGGTGCGCGCCGCACATGCGTCTGTTGAAACGATCCAGGCTTTCAGCGGAAAGGTTCTCAAGCGTGGCATCATAGACCGCAACGGGTATGCCAAGAGTATCATCAACAGGCGTGAGCGTTCCGTTAATAGCAAGGGCGCTGCTCACAGGGCACTGCAAAGCCGGCAAGACCAGAGAGGCCGCGTACACGCCAAGCGACCATGCACGTACCCTCACCTCGCTGTAAGAGCGCAGGGCCTCCGCATTCAGTGTCATATCTGTATAATCATAGCACACGGCAAAATCGCAGTGCGCCGCATGCGGTGAATTCCCGGCCCAGGCAAAGGGGTGACTGTCCATGCCCCACCCGGCAAAAAACAGTTCCAGAGTCGGGCACTGGGCGCGCCGCAAAAAATCAATATTCATGGAGCAACCTGCCCAGCAAGGCGATGAGGGCTTCGACCTCCTCGCGTGCGGTTCCGGCTGTGAGGGAGATGCGCAGGCGCGAGCTGCCCGCAGGCACCGTGGGCGGGCGTATGCCCATAATGTAAAATCCCTCGCGCTGTAAATGCCCGGCAATGGCAAGCGTGCGCTGGTTTTCGCCCGTAATGACAGGCACAATCTGCGATGTGCTGCGCACAGACTGCCCAAGCCCGTCAGTAAAGGCATGCAGCATGCCCGCCAGCCCCGCAAGATGCTCTCTGCGGGCCGCCACCTCGACGCTGGCAAACTTTGCAAGCACAAAGCGGCTCCAGGCAATGTTGACCGGGGGCAGAGCCGTAGTAAAAATAAATGGCCTCACGGTATTCACAAGATATTCCCGCAGGGCTGAGGAGCAGATCACATATGCGCCCAGGGAGGCCCAGGCCTTACCCATTGTGCCAACCAGAAAATCAATGTCCGCCGCGCAGCCCTGCTCCTCGCAGCAGCCAAGCCCCTTTGCGCCGCGCACACCCACTGCGTGGGCCTCATCCACATAAAGCTGTACAGTGGGATTGGCCTTTTTCAGCGCCACCAGCCGTGGCAGGTCGCAGGCGTCCCCGTCCATGCTGAAAATGGATTCGGTGACGATGATGATGTTTTCGTAATCAGCAACGTGTTTTTGCACCAGCATTTCAAGCTGCGCGTAGTCATTGTGCCGGAAGCGGATGCACTTGCCCTCGCTCATGCGGATGCCGTCAATCAGACTGGCATGCACCAGCTTATCGGCCAGAATAAGCGTACGACTTGTGCAGACGGCTGGCAGAATGCCCTGATTGGCGTGGTAGCCGCTGCCGAACACCAGTGCGGCCTCCGCGCCGTAGGCCGTCGCCAGTTCCCGCTCAAAGGCCTCCTGCTGGTCGCAGGTGCCCGTGAGCAGGCGTGAGGAACAGGCGCTCATTCGCAGGGTGGAAACATCCTGCTGCGACCAGAATTCCTGCCGCAGAGCGGCATCCTCACCAAGGGAAAGATAATCATTGGAGCTGAGGTTGATGAAGGGCGCTCCGGCCTGCTCCCGCTCCCGGCGCACGGCGTCGATATTGCGCAGAGCGCGCAGGCTGCCGTTTTCCTTTTCATCGAGCCACTGTGTATATTGCATTGCTTCTACCTGTACGCGGAGATGGCCGACATCAAGGGGCCAGACAGTCTCAAAAACATGCCAGGCCCGCCCGTAGTGCGGCACTGCGGAAAGACAATTCCGCGCGCCATAAACGCGCATCGTCGCTCCAACAGACGGCAAGTCAATCATGCCGCCCTCTGCGGCCGCCGCAGAACTGTTTTCTGTGAAATCAGGCAAAATTGCAAATGGCTGCCCGGGCCGACGCCCCGGACAACCATTCCTGCATGCAATCAACCACATGGCCTGCGAGCGGCAGGCCTGCGGCTGCCAGATCAGATGCGCCTCTGCTCCGCAACACCCTCCACATGGATGGCGGCAAAAGGCCGCGCCGGACAAACATATTCGCATGCGCCGCAGCCAGTGCAACGCTCCGCATCCACAACCGGCTTTTTGGGTGCATCATCCGGCCCCACCAGGTTTATCACCCTTGGAGGACATATCTTGGCGCAGGCAGTGCAGGCGACCTTGTCCGTCACGGTTATGCAGCTCTCAAGGGCAATAACGGCCCGTCCGATCTGCATGGAGCTTTTTACTGCCGGGGTAATGGACCGGATGGCTCCTGCCGGGCAAACCTCCGAGCAGGTCACGCAGTTGACGCGGCAGTAGCCCCGCTCAAAGGAAAGTGTGGGTTGCAGCATGCCGCTGCCGGTATCCGATGCCCGCAACACCTGATTGGGGCAGGCAGAAACACAGAGCTGGCACCCGGTGCAGTGCGCGCCAAGCACCTGCGCGGACTGCGCGCCCGGCGGCACAATGGCAGTTTGACGCTCGGGGCTTTGCCTGCGGGTAAGCGCCGGAATGGCCGAAGCGCTCCTGCCAAAGGCAAGTCCGGGCACGGCAACGCCAACCAGTGCCGCAAGCACGCTGCGCCGGCGCCATTATGCTTGCCCTTGCCGCGTTTCCGCAGAGGGTGTAGCCTGTGCTTTTGCTGCCCTTCCGCATGCCCTGCCGCAACCTTGACGCATAGCTGACAGCCCCGTGACGGCAAGCCCCACAGTTGAAACATGCCACGCAACGGCTTGCGTCAACGCTTCCTGCATCTGCGTCAATACAGGATGCCTTGCAGGCCTTTCGCACAGACCGCACTTTTTACAGGTACTTTCGTTTATGCGGGGCTGGAATAGCGAAAACCGGCTCAGGAATCCCAGAAAGTTCCCACAGGGCAGACCGATTGCACCACAGCCGCCCGGACGCCATGACAGCACCCCTATGACGGCAAGGGTGACGGCCGCTGCGGCCAGCGCGGCCAGGCCTTTCTGCCACACCATTGTGGGGGCCACGTCGTAGTTTCCCGCCCGTTCGGAGGCCCAGGCAAACGCATTGCTGCCCATTGCCCAAAGGGGAGCCAGCAGATCCGCCGCCATGCGGCCAAAAGCGCTGTACGGCTCAAGCAGGGAAAATACCAGAGGCACGCCCACCAGCAGGGAGAGCGCGAATATGCCCAAAATCGCCAACCGCAACACCGTGCGCGGGGAGGAATAGCGGAAGCGGTACCTGCCCGCCCTTGCGCCCATGATATCCTGCACCACGCCCAGCGGGCACAGCACGGAGCAGTAAACCCTGCCGAAAACCAGCGTCAGCAAGGCTATGCCCGCTACAACGCCAAGGCTGCCAGCCAGTACGGCTGGCACAAGCTGCACCCTTGCCATAATGGCAAGCGATGGCGCAAACAGCCCGCTTACATCCACAAACAGCAGGCAGATTGCAGCAAAACAGAGCGCGGCCAGCACGATGCGAACGATCCGTAACATTGGCTATCCCTGCCTTGTTCTCAGATTTTCAACAAACTTGCCCAGACGGGCCATTTCATCGGGGATGGCGATCATCTGGGGGCAATGCGTGAGGCATTTGCCGCACCCTGTGCAGCGCGCCGCCTGCCGCAACTCGGGGACCGAACGTTCATATTCCACAAGGTAGGCGCGCCGGGCCTTTTCATAGTCAGGGTCGCGCGTCCCCTTGGGGATCAGCTCATCGTCAAGGCAGCGGTTGAAATGGGCGAATACAGACGGAATATCAACCCCATAGGGGCACGGCATGCAATAGCCGCACGTGGTGCAACGGATGTTTGACTGGGTCAGAAAAACATTCAGCGCCGCTTTGAGAACTTCCATTTCCCGCCCGGAAAGCGGTTCGTAAGGGGCCAGCGCCCGCAGGTTGTCCTGAAGGTGTTCCATATAGGTCATGCCGCTCAGCATGGTGATCACGTTGGGCAAGCCCGCCACATACCTGAAGGCCCACGATGCGCCCGAGGCTTCGGGCCTTTCAGCCTGAAGGATCGCAAGCGCCTTTTTGTTCAGCCGGGCAAGGCGACCACCCAGCAGCGGCTCCATGACAATCAGCGGCAGGCCGCTTTGCTGCATTTTTTCAAACATCCACTGTGTGGGCGCTGGGTCTTTGGGAATGAATTTTGCCTGATTTGGCGCGATCTTGTATTCGTGCAGCATGTCGTGATAATTGAGCTGCACCATGGCAAAATCCCACGCGACATCGCGCGAAAGCAGATATTCGAGCGTTGGCGCATTGCCATGAAAAGACCATCCAAGGTTGCGGATGCGGCCCTTCTTTTTTTCTTCAAGCAGATACCCGAGCACGCCGTTCTTTTCGTAAACGGTCTGATACGCCTCAACAGACTGTATTGCGTGCAGGAGGTAGTAATCGAAGTATTCTACCTTGCATTTTTCAAGCTGCTTTTCAAAAATTTCCCTGGCCTGTTCCCTAGTGGGCATTAGAAACGTGGGCATTTTGTCGGCCAGATAAAAACTCTCGCGGGGGTAGCGCTGCAAGGCCTTGCCGATGACGCTTTCCGAAACGCCGCGGTGATAGGGCCAGGCGGTATCGAAATAGTTCACCCCGTGGGCAATGGCATAGTCCACCAGGGCAAAGGCACCCTGCTCGTTCACATCCGGCCCGGTGGGGCTGTCTGCACCCGGCAGCATGGGAAAGCGCATGCAGCCAAAACCCAGCAATGATATCTTGTCCCCATTCCTGGGGTTGACGCGACAGGTCATCTTTTCCGCAGGCGGCACAGATTTTGGCTGCTCAAAACTGGGCAGGAGGCGTAGCTTGTCCAGCCCGTACAGCACCGCGCCCCCTGCTACGCCTGCCCCTGCCGCCTGCAAAAGGCGGCGGCGCGATACCCCGGAAGGCTTATCATTCTTTTCCATAACAGCTCCACAGTGGAAGTATGTTCAGGATATCGGCGGGCTGGGCGCCCCAGCCGTGCAATCGTATGACTGCCGGGCAGACGCCCGCCATGTATGCACACCAAGACCAGCGCCTGTGCGGCATGTTGCCGGAAACAAAGACGCATGGCCTGACAGAACAGCGCCATCGCGCCGACCATATTTGTGGGGGGAATAGTAAAGGCAAGTGTC
>JASGGT010000087.1:0-10827 GCA_047602655.1 Desulfovibrio sp.
GCCGAGCGACAGACCAAACGCATAGCCGAGCAAGGTGCCGATAACCCCGATGATTGTTCCCTGAAACATGAAAATACGCCGTATCATGCTGCTTGTTGCGCCCATAGACATCATAATGGCAATGTCGCGCGTTTTTTCCATAACAAGCATCGGGGTTATCGGCACCTTGCTCGGCTATGCGTTTGGTCTGTCGCTCGGCTGGCTGCTCAAGCGCTACCAGTTCATCAAGCTGCCTGAAAACGTCTATACCCTCGATCATCTGCCCATTATCATCTCCCTCTCCGATGTGCTCATCATTGGCGCAAGCGCCATGCTGCTGTGTTTTCTGGCCACCCTTTACCCGGCACGGCAGGCATCGCGCCTGCAACCGGCAGAAGCCCTGCGCTACGAATAGCCATGTCAGCACTCTATACTTTTTCAAACGTGGGCAAAAAATTTGCCACACCCGGTGAAGATACCGAGATTATCAAGGATATTAACCTGGTTGTGGAAGAAGGCGAGATGCTCGCCATAGTTGGACAGTCCGGTTCCGGAAAGAGTACCCTCTTGCATCTTATGGGTGCACTTGATACTCCAAGTACGGGCGAGATATGTTTTGAAGGGCGCAACATGGCGCTCATGAGCGCTGACCAGAAAGCTGCCTTTCGCAACAAGACTCTGGGCTTCGTTTTTCAATTTCATCATCTGCTGCCGGAATTTTCAGCCCTCGAAAATGTGGCGATGCCGGCAATTATCGGCGGTGCTAAACAAGGCGCTGTTATGAGCCGTGCGCGTGAGATGCTTGACCGCGTGGGGCTATCGGCGCGTATGGAAAGCAAAATCGCCACTCTCTCGGGCGGCGAACGCCAGCGGGTGGCCATTGCGCGCGCGGTTTTTATGCGACCGCGCGTTCTGTTGGCTGACGAGCCCACCGGCAATCTGGATGAAGTTACGGGAGCGCAGGTGGGCGCTCTCATGAACGAACTCAACCGTGAATTGGGCATGACCCTCGTTGTTGTAACGCACAACCGAGAGCTGGCCGCAGGCATGGGCAGAACCCTGGAACTGAAAGCGGGGACCTTGTATGAAAAGATTTTTGAATAACGTACTGTGCAAAGCCCTGTGCCTTGCCGTGCTGGCCTGCGCCACCCTGGCGCTTCCAGGTGGAGCCGTAGCGGCAGAAGGGGCTCTTGTGCTTGTTCTGCCCTTTCAGGTGAACGCCGGGCCGGAAATGCCCAACGCCTCGCAGGATGTGCCTCAGGCGATTGCCGATCAGCTCAAGCAGAACGGCATGCGCACTGTTCCCATGGAAACCGCGCGTGTTTTGCAGCGCAACAGCGGTGAATCCATTGACCTTGCCACCGCCCGCGAACTTGGCCGCAAGGCCGGAGCGCGGATGGTCATTTACGGCAAGTTCAACCAGCTTGGTCAGGGTTTTTCCATGGACACGCGCATTGTGCCTGTCTATGAGGGCGAAGCCGTCCCCGCCGGATTTGAGCGCAATTCGCTGACCTCGCTGAACGAATGCGCCGCTGCGCTGGCCAAACGCGCGGCAGAAATTTCCAATCCCGCCGCAGCCGCCGAGGCAGCGCCCAAAAAGAGCGATGCGCCGGCCACCCTTGTTCCCATGAACGCCCCCACCTCTGCCCACGGCGGCCTTGCCGATGTGCAGGTACGCGGCATGAAGGTGCTTGACCCCGATACCGTGCTCATGCGCCTCACCATCCGCAAGGGCGACAGCCCGGACGCCACGGCCATCAACGAAGAAGTAAAGCGCATATGGGATATGGGCTACTTCAGCGATGTGCAGGCCACGCTCGAAGGCAACGTGCTTGTGTTCACCGTGGTTGAAAAGCCGCGCATCGACAACATCGTTGTGGATGGCTCGGACAAGGTCAGCAAGGATGACGTGCTGGCAGCCATGGGCACCAAGAGCGGCAGCGTTCTTAACGAACAGGTGCTTTCGGACGACCTCCAGAAAATCAGCGAACTGTACCACAAGGAAGGCTTTTACCTTGCCAAGGTCACCTACCGTCTTGAAGACCGTCAGGGTGGCCGCGGCGCAGTGCTGGTGATCAGCGTTACCGAAGGCAACAAGCTTTATATCAGGGACGTCAAGATTGAAGGCCTCAACAAGCTCAATCGCGGCGATCTTGACAAATACATGGCCCTCAAGACGCGCGGCATATTCTCGTGGCTTACGGGCACCGGCGTGCTCAAGGACGAATACCTGGAGCGCGACACCAACGCCATTGCCGCCTTTGGCCTTAACGAAGGCTACGTGGACATTCAGGTGGCCGCGCCCACAGTTGAATACCGCGACGATGGCATCTACATCACGTTCAACGTGCATGAAGGCCCCCGCTACACCGTGCGCGACGTGGTCTTTGCAGGCGATGTCATCGACAGCGAAGACAAGATGCTCGAAGTCGTGCAGATGGACGACTGGAAAAAGTCCGACAAGTACTTCTCCCTCACGGTCATGCAGGAAGACTCCAAGCGTCTGACCGACTACTATTCCGATTACGGCTATGCTTTCGCCGAAGTGGACACCAAGGTCGTCAAGGCCGATGACGGCAGCGATCAGGTGGACGTGGGCTATGTGATCAACAAGAAGCAGAAGGTCTTTATTCGCCGTCTGTCTGTCGAGGGCAATACCAAAACCCGCGATAACGTCATTCTGCGCGAAATGCGCCTGGGTGACGGCGACATGTACGAAGGCGCCAAGCTGCGCCGCTCCAACGAGCGCCTGAACCGCCTGCACTTCTTCTCTGCCGTGGATATGGAACTGATCCCCACGGAAAACGAAGATGAAGTTGATCTCAAGGTCAAGGTCAAGGAAACCAATACTGGCGCCATCATGGGCGGCGTGGGCTACTCCAGCTACTACAGCGTGGGCGTCACCGCCTCCATCATGGAGCGCAACCTCTTTGGCCGCGGCTACTGGTTGCAGTTGCAGGGCTTCTTCTCCTGGCGTCGTACGTCGGGCGTGCTGTCCTTCACCAACCCGCGCCTGTACGATACCGATCTCTCCATCGGCAACGACCTGTACTACACGCACGACTACTGGGACAACTTTACCAAGGACACCATCGGCGACAGCGTTCGCCTGTCGTACCCCATTGGTGAATACACCAGCGTAGGCGGCGGCTATCGTCTGGAACGCTATGTTCTTTATGATGTGGACGACAACGCCTCCCCCTACATTCGCGACTACAAGGGCACCAACTGGACGAGCGCCGTTTCGGGCCGCATCCTGCGCGACACCACCGATTCCAAGGAACGTCCCACCAAGGGCACCATCGCCCGCCTGTGGGCGGAATACGGCGGGGGCGGTCTGGGCGGCACAGACAACTTCATCAAGACTGTGGCCGACTGGCAGGGCTTCTGGTCCTTCAACCCGCAGAACACTGTCCACGTGCGTGGCCGGTTGGGCGGCGTGTACCAGAATACCAACTCCAACGTCCCCGTGTTTGAACGCTTCTGGGTTGGCGGCATGGATACCATTCGCGGTTACTCCTTCTCCGACCTCTCGCCACGCGACTACAAGTACAATGGCGACCAGATCGGCGGCGACCGCATGGGTGTTGCCAACTTTGAATACATCTGGACTTTCCAGAAAGAACTGGGCCTTGCTCTGGTTCCCTTCTTCGATGCTGGTTACAACATCGACAGCAAAACCATGGGCAACGACCTCAACAAGTACATTGTCTGCTCCACGGGCCTTGAACTGCGCTGGCGTTCACCCATGGGCGACCTGCGTATCGCCTACGGTATCCCGCTGGTTCAGGACTACGACAAGGAACGTGAATCCGGTCGCATAGAATTCAGCATGGGCCAGTTCTTCTAGCCCTCACCCCTGCCGCCGTAGCGGCAAAGATTCGGCGCGCCGGATGCACATTTTGCTGTGTATCCGGCGCGCTGCTTTTTTCTATGACCATGCCAGCGCTTATCAACCGGTAAAAGCGAATTTTGCTATCTCTGCGCCGCTGGCATACAATATGCTTATTGTAACGCAGACAAAACTTTAAGAGTCAAATTACCGACACCATCATGGCAAAAGGAAAAACCGTGGCCGGAAAAAAAGCCCAGCCCAAGGCTTCCGAACCAACTGGCAACAACCAGATGCGCAGACTTGCTCCGCCTCTGGCCTTTCTGGTTGCGCTGTGCCTGATGGTCGTCTGCTTTTACGATTCCGGCTATACATCCCTGCCGCCAACGGGCAAACGCTACGATCTTGCCAAGGCAAATATTGAAACCCTGCGGCAGGATGAAAAGCGATCTGGCCAGCGTGAACCCTGGGAAAATCTGGCTGCGGAGTTTCGCGCCATCTATGATGCTGATCCGGGTTGGCCCAACCGCCCCGCGGCCCTGTTCCGTGCGGCGGAAAGCCTTGAGGAGCTGGCCCGCCGCTCGTTCGCCAAGGCTGATGCCCGCAAAGCCATTGAGTGCTATGAAGCTGTCGCTCAGCGCCATGCAGACAGTCGGCTTGCGGACGACGCCCTTTTTCGTGCGGCCAAGCTGCGCGCCGCGTGGCTTAAGGATGACAAGGGGGCGCTGGCCCTGCTTGAGCGCATCAAGGCCCAGTACCCCAAGGGTGATATGATTCAGGAGGCCCAGGCTCTGGAAAAGACGCTTCAGGCTGCCGCCAACGGACGCACAGCACCTGAGGCGCGTCAGGTTTCCAGCACTGATGGCAAGGAGCCAAAGGACGAGGCTACTCCCGCAAAGGGGTCTACCGCCGCTACGCCCGGTGCCGCCGCATCTTCCACTTCTGGCGGCGCAGATGCGCCAGCAGGCCAGCTTGCCAAGGCTTCGGCCTTGCAGCCTCTGCCGCAGGCGGAGCTTTTGCCCCGCTACCGCGAAGCCAAGGCAAAAATGGATGCCCTGCGCGCCGACAAAGTCCGTTCATGCTGGCGTCAGCCATGGGAAGAACTGACCGCCGAATTTTTGCGCATCTATACCAGCCGTAAAGATTGGGCCATTTCTCCCGGGGCTCTGTTTCGGGCTGCAGCAAGCCAGGAGGCCCTTTCGGATTGCTCGCATCTAGCTGATGAGTACCGTCAGGCGCGCGACCTCTATCTCAAACTTGCGCAGGAGTTTCCCAAGAGTGCCCTTGCGGACGACTCGCTGCTCCGAGCCGCGTCAATAGAGGCAGACCGACTGAATCAGACTTCTGAGGCTCTGGAGCTGCTTGATGCCATCATGGCCCTTTACTCAGCGGGTGATATGGTGACGGAGGCGCAAAACCTTCGCAACCGCCTCACAGGCGCGCCTGCGACAGCGGCCAGCAAGGCCGCCCCCGCGCCTCAGGCAGCCCGCCCTGTTGTACAGTCTCTTTCCTGGAATTCGCTGAGCAAGAGCAGCGTGGAGATTGTTCTTGAGTTGAGTGCCCCGGCCCGCTACACGGCAAAGCTGAACACAGGCAGCGGAAAAGGCAAAAACAGGGCCGAACAGGCATCTTTGCATGTTTCTCTGGAAAACGCCTCTGTAGAAAAAGATATTCGCAAAGGCGTGAATATCCGTGGCAGCCTCTTCAAGGGTATGAGCGTCAACGACAGCAAGGGCGGCGAAACAGTACTTCAGTTTAATTTTCAGGATGCTCGCCGCTTTGATGCCCGCACGGAAACGAACCCCTGCCGCATTATCCTGCGGGTAGCGGGTGGCAGCACGCAATTGGCGCCGGTCAGCAATGCCCGCGCCGGTTTTGCCGAGGTTCAGCCGGAAACGGCAAGTCAGGCCACTGCGGCCGCCAGCGGCTCTGCCCCGGCAACGCCCCCGGCCCCGCGCCTCGTTCGCGATATGGCCCGTCAGCTCGGCCTGACTGTGCGCACGGTATTCATTGATGCCGGCCATGGCGGGCGGGACCCCGGCACCAATCACAACGGAGTGCTGGAACGCATCGTATCCCTTGACGTGGCTCTGACCCTGGGCAGACTGCTTGAAGCCAATGGCCTGGAGGTCGTATACAGCCGCACCGCGGATAAGCATATTTCGCTGCGCGAGCGCACCACCATGGCCAACGCCGCCGGGGCTGATCTGTTTGTTTCCATCCACGTCAATGCCAATGATGATCCATCGGTGCAGGGCTTTGAGACGTACTACCTTGATATCGCCAGCAATCCTGAGGCTGCACGCCTTGCAACGCTTGAAAATGCCGACGGAGACCACCGGCTCGGCGACATGCAGAAAATGCTTGCCGATGTTATGCTCAATGCAAGGGTGGACGAGTCGCGCCATCTGGCGCAGGATATACAGCGGCTGTCGCAGTTCCGTCTGAAGCGCCGCCAGTATGATACAAAGGACAATGGCATCAAATCTGCGCCATTTATTGTTCTGCTCGGCGCACAAATGCCTGCGGTACTTGTGGAAATTGGCTATTGCACCAACAGGGAAGAAGCCGCAAGGCTCCTCACGCCCAAATACCGCATGACTCTTGCCGAGGGGCTTGCCGAGGGCATTCTTGCATACAAGGACAAGCTCCTTAAACGCAGGACTGTCCAGAATTCCTTGACGCAAGAAAGCGCTGGTGCTATGTGAGGCAAGTAATTTCAACTACGTGTCCCCGGCCTGTATCATAGCAAATGACTGTTCCTTTGGGCGCGTCTGATAATTATAGCTGTTTTGCCAAGTGTATTGAACAGTTGCAAACAGCAGTGGCATCTTCTCTTACGGCGCGCGGGTCATCCCAGTTCCGCAAGGACGACATAACAAATCAGCATTGGGGAAGGAGAACTTTCATGCGCAAGGTTTTGATGACGGCTGTTGCGGTTGGCTTGTTGCTTGCCGGGCAAGTCTATGCTGCAGACGGCGGCGCCGTACCCGCAGCCAAGATCGGTGTTGTTGACATGCAGACCGTGGCGACGCAGAGCGTCCCTGCCCAGGCCGCCAAAACAACAATGGAAAGCAAGTTCGGCACTGAACGTAACGAACTTGAAAAACAGGGCGAAGCGCTGAAGAAAAAGGCCGACGCTCTGAAAAACCCCAAGGCCAGCGAAGAAAAGAAGCTGGACTTCATCCGCTCCAAGCAGGATCTGGATCAGAAGACCCGTAACTTCCTGCGCAAGGTTGAACAGGAAGAAGTGAAGCTTCGCCAGGATATGGTTACCCTGGTTTTCAGCGCCACCTATGAAGTCGCCCGCGCCAAGGGCTTTAACTTTGTGGTGGACGTCACCGCCGGTGGCGTGCTGTACGCCGACCAGTCCATGGACCTGACTCAGGACGTGCTGGCCGAAGTGAACAAGATCTACAAAGAAAAAGCCAACGACAAGAGCGGCAAAAAATAAAGCCCTCAGCCGTTAATTCTCAGGCCTCTCAACCCGGATGGGGCGAGAGGCCTTTTTTCATGCCGCCAACAGGCGAATAAGAACAACTTATCAGGAGGCCCCCATGCAGGATACCGCCCCCCAGAATACGGGCATGGACATACAGCGCATTTTGCGCCTGCTGCCGCACCGCTACCCCTTTTTGCTGGTAGACAGGGTTGTGGAATGCGTAGCAGGCTCGCACATCCGGGCCTATAAAAATATTACCTTCAACGAGCCTTTTTTTCAGGGGCATTTTCCCGGCGCCCCAATCATGCCTGGTGTGCTCATTCTGGAAGCTCTGGCCCAGACTGGCGGCCTGCTGGCCGTTTCCGGCATGGACAGCCTTGACGACAAGCTCTTTCTCTTCACCGGTCTTGACGGTGTAAAATTCCGGCGGCAGGTCGTTCCCGGGGACAGGCTCGACCTCGAATGCAGCAATCTGCGCATGAAGCTCAAGCTCTGCAAAATGGAAGCCCGCGCCTTTGTGGATGGCAAGCTGGCCGCAGAAGCGCAAATTACCGCCGCCATCGGCGACAGGCCCAAGAGCTAGTTTCGCAAACTCTGACCGCAATGTTTAAGGGGAAGGGATTTTCATCCCTTCCCCTTTCATATTTCTGCCCTCAGGAGCAATACATCCGCCCGCAAGCTGTGACCGCAAGACGAAGAAATTTTACCGATACTTGCGCTAAAAGAGCGAAAGACTGTGCAGGGCATCCACCACATCTTCCACTGGCAACGAATCAAGACAGGGGGTGTGGGGCCGTGGGTATTCAAAGCCCAGATTGAGGTAGGCGTATGGCCCCTTGTGCGGCAGGAGCGCGCGCACATGACGCCCCACAGGCCCCCAGCGCAGGGGGTTGGTCGGCCCATGCAGGCCCACTGTGGGCGCGCCTGCAAGAGCTGCCAGGTGCATGGTGCCCGTGTTAACGGATACGACAGCCATAGCGCGGCTGAACAGCCATGCAAGGCCTGCAAGCGAGGTTCTGCCTGCGATCGAAATTGCAGGACATTCTGGATGCGCCCGCAAAAAAGCGTCATTACGTGACGCGTCGGCTGGCGCACCGGTCAGATAGACCTCAAACCCCTTGCTACCCAGCAGTCTGGCCAGAGCGTCCCAACTGTCGGCGGGCCACTCCTTGAGCCATGCATTGGAGCCTGAAGGCCACATGTGCAGATAAACCCTCTTTGGCAAGGCATCGCCTATTTCGCCTGTAGGCTCCAGCCTGCCGCAAAGTTCAGCGGGCAGATCATCCGGAGGCGACTGCGGCAAAAGCAGGCGTGGCGCGCCCTGAATATCCGGATACAGAGCGCGGCCCAGCTCCATAAAATTCTCCACCTCGTGCCTGTCATTACGGTGAGGCACCTTGAAGCTATAGCCAAAGGCACGGTGCTGCCCTTCCGTATCAAAGCCCACGGTGGTTCTGGCGTTGGAAAGATTGCTCAATATGGCCCCAAGCCGCGCCCACTGCGTGCTGTCAATGAGCACATCGAGGCGCTGTTCGCGCAGCCACGCCGCCATTGCGGATACATCCGTCACCGCAAAAGACGCGTACTGGTCAATACCAGGAATCAGGCTGACAGTAGCGGCATTGGCGCGGGACACAAGCAGGGCAATATGCACGTTGGGCAGCCGCTCACGCAGGGCGGTGATCAACGCTGAAAGCAACAGCAGATCGCCAATGGCCCCCAGGCAGATAAAGCCCACGCGCTGGGGTGCGGCATCGGGCACAGATTTTTTGCCCAGGCGCGCAACGGCGCTGCATGCCGCCAGGGGTATGCCCGCATAACGATCAAGCAAACGGTTAAGCCTGTTGCCGCGTTCTCCCATCAGTATGCTCCATACCCGGTTATGACCACAGGAATCGTTTTTGCCAGGATCCACAAATCCATCCACACAGACCAGTTGTTGATGTAGTAGTGGTCAAAGGCCACGCGCTCGGCATAGGTGGTATTGTTACGGCCAGAAATCTGCCACAGCCCGGTAATGCCGGGCCGCACCATGCAGTATTCCTCATATACCGGGCCGTACTTTTGGACTTCGTTCTGCACAATGGGGCGCGGCCCCACAAGGCTCATATCGCCGATAACCACGTTGAGCAGTTGTGGCAGCTCATCAAGGCTGACCTTGCGCAAAATACGGCCCACGCGGGTTATGCGCGGATCATGCTTGAGCTTGTGGTCTTTTTCCCACTCTGCCCGCAATTCAGGATCGTGCTCAAGCACCTCCCTGAGCACCATATCTGCCTTGTCCACCATGGTGCGAAACTTGAAAATCCGTATCTCGCGGCCCCCATTGCCAATACGCCGCTGGCGATAGAATACTGGCCCCTTGCTGTCTATGCGGATAGCCAGGGCCAGCAGCAAGCCAAGAGGCAGCAGCACAACGCCGCCAAGGGCGCAGAGCAGCACATCCATAAACCTTTTGACCCGCAGGCGGCGCTTATCGCGCAGGTTCTGCCGCACCTGCAAGCCTACGGCAGTGCCAAGGTCGCGTGGCGTCAGCCAGTGCGCGCGGAAGCCATCGTTGAACGAGGGCACCACAAGAATACGCTCAAAATAACGACTGGCTTCGGTAATATAGTCAAGGCTCTGCCCCTGATCAGCCTTTTGCAGAATCATGGCCATAGCCTTTGGCTTGGCCTGCGCCGTTTCCGCAAAAAGTTTGCGCACGGCGTCCTCACTGGTGGGCAGAGAATATATGGCTATCGGGCGCAGACCACGCTCGGGGCGACGCTTGAGGTACCGCCAGAAGTCACGCCCGGCGTTACCTCTGTCAAAAATTATCAGAGGCCTGCCCCACCAGCGGCGGCGCATAAACAGGCGGCGGCAATAGCTGCGCAAGAACGGCAGCGTAAATACCGTAGCCAGCCAACTGCCCGCAATGACGATCCGGGAGTAGGTATCGCCTGCTTTTGACAGAAAGAGCACGGCCAGAATGATGCCGTACATGAGGCTTGTGAGCTGGAACAAAGCCTTGAGCTCGCGGTGCGGAGGCAGGCTTATGCTTTGATAAAGGCCAAGCCCTGCGGCCATCACCGGACCCATGAGCAACAAGGGCAATGCCCCGCGGTACTGTGAAAAATCCACATCGCCAAAAGCGGCGCGCACAAGAAAAACCACCAGGGCCGTGCCGAGAATGGTGAAAAGGTCAGCAAGACAAAGCAGGGTTTTTTGCGGGGAAAGCCCGCAAGCCAAAAGCGCCCTGACCCAGAGGGGATATTGTTTCATGAGGAGCGGCGCTGTGCCGATGGACCCGGCACCACGTTTACGCGCGGCAAGCCGCGCTGTTGCTGAGAACACAGATACTCAAACAATGCAATGTTATTCTCTTTCTTTACAAAGCACAATAATCCTCTTGCGCTACAGGCTGCCCCGGCGGCCCTGTGACGCGGGCTGTCGCCCTTGCGGCTTACTCTTATTCACGAAATGCACTCGCTTTCGGGTCGGCAAAGCCGACACCGGCTCGTACATTTCGAGCCGCCTCTACCCCGGCGGCCCTGTGACGCGGGCTGTCGCCCTTGCGGCTTACTCTTATTCACGA
>JASGGT010000088.1:0-10783 GCA_047602655.1 Desulfovibrio sp.
CCCCTCGCAAAATTTGCAAGCCCCCCAATAGCCGGTTTTTGCCTCCAAGCTATTTTCTCCACCTCTTTTTCATTGTCATCCCTGCGCGTTCCCGAATTGTCGAGCTTTTTTCAACTTGGTATTGACATTCTTTTTCAATTTAATTAATTGTGTTTAACAGAATTAGTTAAGACTAACTTTTATTTGCAATCGAGGAACGTCCATGCAGCCCCAGCCTAACCAGAAAATTTACGAAATGCCCGATCCGGGCAAACTGTCAGCGGCGTCAGGGCGCGCGCCCAAAGACCTCTCCGCCTTTTTTGCCAAAGAAGGCGTATGCGCCCTCTCGCACGCCTTTGACGCCAAAATCGCCATGCATCCCGGCACCGGCGGCAACATGATTGCGCCGGAAAGCATGCAGAGTCACATGGATCTGCTTTTGGGCTCGCCCCTCAAAGGCAAAACAGTGGCCTACATCCATGTGCCCTTTTGCCAGACGCACTGCCTCTACTGCGGCTTTTACAACAAGGCCTATCACGAAAGCGACAGCCGACTGTATGCGGATGCCCTGCTGGCGGAACTCCAACAATGGCGCGAACGCAAGGCCGTGCAGAGCACGCCGGTTCACGCCGTGTACTTTGGCGGCGGCACCCCCACAGCCCTTGAAGCAGAAGACCTCAAGCGCATTCTTGAAGGAGTGCGCGAGGCGCTGCCGCTGGCCAACGACTGCGAAATCACCGTTGAAGGAAGGCTCACCAATTTCGGGCCGCGCAAAATGGTAGCCTGCCTTGAAGGCGGCGCAAACCGCTTTTCGCTGGGCGTGCAGAGCTTCCATACCTCCATCCGGCAGTCCATGGGACGGCTAGGGTCGCGCGAAGACATGGAGCGCGGCCTTGAGCAGCTTTTGAGCTACGACCAGGCTGCCGTCATTGTTGACCTTATTTACGGTTTCCCCAACCAGACGCTGGAACTCTGGCGCGAGGACATTGCCGTTGCCCAGTCCCTCAATCTTGACGGGGCGGACTGCTACCAGCTCAATGTGTACCGCCAGACCCCGCTGGGACGCGGCATAGAACAGGGAAAAATCGCCCCCACGGCGGATATTCCCCTCCAGTCGGCCATGTACGCCGCAGCGGTGGAAGACATGGAAGGGGCCTTTTACCGCCGCCTTTCCCTCAGCCACTGGGCGCGCACCTCGCGCGAGCGCAATCTTTACAATCTGTACGTCAAGGCCTCAGCCAACTGTCTTGCTTTCGGCCCCGGCGCAGGGGGCAATCTGGGCGGGCATTTTTACATGAACAACAGCAACTACGCAGAATGGCAGCAGGCGGTGCGTGACGGGCGCAAGCCTCTGGCCTTTGTGCAAAGCCCCCAGCGCCACTACTTCCTCTACAGGTCGGTCGCCGAGTGTATGGAGCAGGGCTGGATGGATGTAAAAGGCCTTGAGCGTCGTTTTGCCCTGCCTCTTGGTCAAATATGGGAGCCAGTGCTTGCCCAATGGCAACGCGCCCAACTGCTTGAATGGCATGATGGCCGGGTGGTGCTCACCCTGGCCGGGCAATTCTGGCAGGTAAATCTCACACAACTTTTACTCAATTTTCTCAAGGCGATGCTGGAGGAAAAGAATGTCGCTGCTGCGTAAATTAAACGCTCAAACCTTGCCCTTGGGCCTTGCCGGGCTGCTGCTCTGGGGAGCCCCGGCCCTGGCCGAGACCCTCGAGACGGAGACCGTCAAGGTTTCTGCCTCAAGGGTGGAAAAGGAACTGCTCGACGTGCCCATGTCGGTCAGCGTAGTCACCAAGGAACAGATCAAGGAATCGACAGCGACAACTGTCGGCGGCCTTCTGGAAGACGTGCCCGGCGTGCAGGTTGTCAATTCGGGCGCACAGGGGCTCAAGCGCATTTCCCTGCGGGGTGAAAACCCCACCCGCGTGCTTATTCTCATCGACGGGCAAAAAATTGCCGAAAACAAGTCCATGGAGGGCACGCCCCTGCTTGTGGACCCGGCCATCATTGAGCGCATTGAGGTCATCAAAGGGCCTGCTTCAGTGCTTTACGGCTCAGAGGCGCTGGGCGGCGTTGTAAACATCATCACCAAGAAGGGCGGCACCAAGCCCATACAAGGGCAGATAACCAGCAGCTACAACGGCTCAACCAAGGGATTTGACGAAAGCCTGTCCATCTACGGCGCGTACAAGGGTTTCAAGTACCGGGCCACGGGGTTCAACACCTATCAGCACAACCTCTCCACTCCTGACGGCGAGGCCCCGCATTCAAAGTTCAAAGAACAGTCAGGCTCCGCCTTTCTCAGCTACGACTTCAGCGACAAGTTCACCCTGGGCGGCTCCTACGAGCAGTTTTACAGCGATGTCATGGCCGGAACCACGGAAGACAATTCGTTTTACGTCGATATCTCCCCGTGGGAACGCAAAAAGGCCGCTGTCTTCATGGAGGCCAGGAGCCTTACCTCCTTCCTGCCCAAGCTCCGGCTGGACGCCTTCTGGCAGGACACCCACAAAAAGATGCTCAACCATGTGGAGGCAACCTCCGGCACAACATCCGTGCTCATGAACAACTACGCGGACAACACCAACGAGCAATGGGGCGTGAGCATGCAGAGCGACTGGGCTCTGGGCGAAAGCAACTACCTCATTGCCGGTTATGAATTCAACCGCGACGGGCTGGATGCCGACACCAATACCTATTCCAACATGTCCATTCCCATAAACGCCTTCATGACCAGAAAAATCAATTCCCTCACGCACTACAAGTACGAGGGCTACATGGATACGCATGCCGTGTACGGCCTTATGGAAACCAAACTGCCGTGGGACTTCACCCTCAACTACGGCGTGCGCCAAACCTGGGTGCGCTCAACCATGAACACCGCGCGCGGCGACAAAACCACCACGTCCCAGATGATGGGCCCGCCCACCACCACGTATTCCAACCCCAGCGCCGGCGGCGAGGGCAGCTCGTGGGAATCCCAGCCGGTGTTCAACCTTTCCCTTATGTGGCAGGGCATTGACGACCTCACCCTGAGGGCAGGTTTTTCGCAAGGGTTCAGAGTTCCCAACCTTCAGGAGAAATATATCATCTCCAGCATGGGCGGCGGCACAGTTGAACCCAACGCCTCGCTCAAACCCGAGCACTCCAATAACTGGGAAGTGGGCGCGCGCTACGCCGCACACGGGCTGGCCCTGGACGCGTCGCTTTTCTACACCGTAGCTACGGATTACATCGCCACCGAGCAGACCGGCAGCACTACCTACCGCTACCGCAACGTCAGTTCCGCCAAAACCCACGGCATGGAACTGAGCGGCAGCTATGACCTGCCCTTCGGCTTCACCCCCTACGTTTCCGCCACCTGGATGAAACGTGAGTATGACAACGGCGACTACACCACGTGGAAAACCGGCGTACCGGAATGGACAGGCCGGGCAGGCGTACGCTCGCTACATTCCGTCACCGATGACGTGGACATCATCGGCGATGTTTACGCCCGCTTTGCCAGCCAGACCCAAACCGAAAGCGGCTCCACCCGTATCGAATACAAAAACGATGCATGGACAACGGCCAACGCCATGCTGGGCGTAAAGTTCGGCAAAGAAAAACAGTACATGGTTGTGGGCGAAGTGCTTAACATTTTTAACCAAAAATACAGTCTTGAACCCAATGCCGCCATTTACGAACCCGGGGTCCACGCCAACATAAAGGTGAGTGTGGAATTTTAAATCAGGTATCTGCCCTTGTATTGATATTGAATTTCGTATTCATTTTCTATACAAGGGCAGATATTGGAGCTACATCATGAGTGAACTGGTCCATCGATACTGGAGCGCCCACGAGCTCGTTGTCATTGGGGTTTTTGCCGCTGCGGCCAAGGTTTCCACGCTGCTTGTGGCCCTGGCCGGGGGCGGCATGAACCCGGTTTCGCTGCTGCTGAAAAACCTGATCTACACGACTCTGCTGGTGGTAATGCTCTACAGGGTGCGCAAGGCAGGAACCCTGCTGCTGTTCTCTCTGGTCAGCATGCTTGTGAGCGCGCTGCTGCTGGGGGCCAGCATCACCCTGCTGCCCGCCATATTGATGGGCGCTCTCATGGCCGAGGCATTTGTCGCTTTTGGCGGCGGCTACAGCCGGGCATGGGGCCCGGTGCTGGCCGTGGGCGTGTACGACATCGTCAGCAGGGCAAGTTCGCTGGGGATTTCCTGGCTGTTCATGCGCGAAAACCCTTCCCTGCTCATGGCGGCTGTGCCGGTGGTCATATTGGGGTATCTGGGGGCGGCGGCGGGTCTGTTCACCGGGTACAACGCTGTAAAGGAGCTGCGGCATGCGGGCATTGTTCGACAATAACACGGCAGACGCCGCAGGCTGGCTGCCAAAGGTGGACGCGCGCGCAAAGCTGGCCTTGAGCGTGGTGGCGGCAATCGGCTCTCTGGTTGTTTCAAACATTCAGGGGCAGTTGCTGCTCTGCGGATTTTCCATGTGCTACGCGCTTTCCTTGCGCAAACCCAAGGCTCTGCTCTGGGCATATGTTTTTTTTACCCTCATGTGCGGCATGGCAATGGGCTGCATGTGGATCATGGGGCAGTTCATGCCATCGCTCAACAAAGCCGGATTTACAGGGCTTGTTGTTCCCTTTTTGCGCATGCTCACCATGCTGCATGTGGTTTTGCCCATGGCGCTCTCCACCCGTGTGCAGGATCTGCTCAACGCCTTGCGCGGCATGCGGCTGCCTTTCTGCATCTATTTGCCAGCAGCGGTTGTGGTGCGCTTTATCCCCACCTTTCTGGCCGATGTGCAGCAGGTCACGGAATCGCTGCGGCTTCGGGGCTACAGACTTTCACCATGGGGTATCACCCGCCATCCGGTGCAGAGCATGCGGCTGCTGTTCACCCCCCTGCTGTTCCGCTCGCTGCGCACATCGGAAGACCTTGGCATCGCGGCGGAGCTCAAGGGGCTCGGATACGGCAAAACCATGACCCCCTATAAGACCTGCCATTGGGCCTTGCGCGACACCCTGCTGCTGATTGCAGCCTGTACGGCGCTGGGGGCGGCTCTGGCGCTGCAAATGCATCTGGGCGGAACCAGCCTTGGAGGAATGCGCTGATGCTGCGTTGCGAAAACGTCACCTACACCTATCCGCACCAGCAAAGCCCTGCCGTGCGCGACCTCAGCCTGAGCGTGAAGCCGGGCGAACTTGTACTCTGCACCGGCGCAAGCGGCTGCGGCAAATCCACGCTCATCCGGCTGCTCAACGGCCTGTGCCCCCATTACTTCAGCGGCACGCTGCAAGGCCGGGTGCTGGTCAACGGCAGGCCCACCACGGAGCAGACCCCGCCCCAGCTTGCCCGTCAGGCCGGAACCCTGTTTCAGGATCCCGAGCAGCAGTTTTTTGCCCTTAATGTTGAGGACGAACTTTCGTTTGCTCTGGAATGGCAAGGTCTTGGCATTGAAACCATGCGTCATGCCGTTGCCGGGGCCGTCAGGCAGTTTGGCCTGGAGGAAATTTGCCGATCATCCATACATCAGCTTTCTGAGGGCCAAAAACAGAAGGTCGGCCTGGCCTCCCTGTGGACACAGTGCCCGCACGCTCTTGTGCTGGACGAACCCACGGCCAACCTTGATCCGGAATCCACGGCCGAGCTGGCCCTCAAGCTGGCCCAGCTCAAGGAGCGCGGGATGGCGATTCTGGTGGTTGACCACAGGCTCTACTGGCTGGCCGACGTGGTGGACAGGGTTGTTGTGATGCGCGAGGGGCGCATTGAGGCGGAGGGCAACTTTGCCATGCTGCACGATGCGGAACTGCGGCGGCGCTTCGGCCTGCGCGAGGCCCGCGTTCCCGATGCGCGCCGCACCCTGCCCGGCTGCACCAGCGCCCACGGGCTGATACAGGCCCGCAACCTCACCCATGCGCACAAGGGCCGCAAGCCCCTCTACGAAGGCGTTAATTTTGACCTGCCCGGCGGCGTCACCGCCATCATCGGGCACAATGGAGCGGGCAAAACCACTTTGGCCCGGATTCTTGCTGGCCTCGACCAGCAGCAGAACGGCGAAATCTCCATTCGCGACCAACCGTGCGATGCAAGACAGCGTATGCGCCACAGCGGCCTGGTCTTGCAGAATGCCGACCACCAACTGCACATGCGCACCGTGGAGCAGGAGGTGCAGACCTGTCTGGAACTGGCAGGGCAAAAGGACCCCGGCCATGCGCGCATGCTGCTTGAAGAATTCGGCCTGCTGCATCTCGCGGGGCGGCATCCGCAGTCGCTTTCCGGCGGGGAAAAACAGCGTCTGGTCGTTGCCTGCGCTCTGGCCAAGCGCCCTTCCCTGCTCATTCTGGACGAACCGACCAGCGGCCTTGATGGTGCCAACATGAACAGGCTTGCAGCCGCCATTGAGAGGCAGGCCCATCAGGAACGCAGCGTGCTGCTCATCACGCACGATCTGGAGCTGCTGGCGGGCATGGGGCGGCAAGCTCTGCGCTTGCCGCTGGTCAGCCCCCGACAAATGGAAACCCCGCAGGCGGGAACTCCCGCCCGTGAGCAGCACTGCAAGGCCCCGGACATCACCACCCAACACAACAAGCCCACCGCCCAAGCGGTGTAAAGGAAGCCGCCATGACAACGGCAAACGACAGTACACTGGCAGACAAGGTAGCGTCCCTGCTGGCAGAGAAAAAAATGGTCATGCTGGACACGCTGGCGCAGACCTGCGGCGTCAGCGAACTTCAGGCGGCAGAAGCACTGCCGCAGCCCATGCGGGCCTTTGCCGCAGCGGCGGACTTTGACGCCATATGGGCCGACCTTACCGCCTGGGAATCCGCCACGTTCATCATGCGGCACGGCGGCAGCGTTGTGGAGATCAAGGGGCAGATCCCCGCCGGCAAGCACGGCGGCGGCTATTTCAACCTCGTACACGGCTGCCCGCTGGGCGGGCACATTTGCAGCAGCAATATTGCCCGCATGGCTTTTTTGTCCCTGCCCTTCATGGGGCTGGAAAGTCACAGCATCCAGTTTTTTGATGCTGCGGGCGCGGTTGTGTTTTCCATCTATGTGGGGCGCGAAAACCGCGCGCTCATCCCCTCGGTAAAAGAACGCTTTCTGGCGCTGCGCGCGGCGCTGGGCAAGGAGAATGTGCAATGAAAACTCTGGTGGTCTACTCCTCCCGCACTGGCAATACGGAAAAGGTGGCCCGTGCCGTGGCTGAGGGCCTGCACGACTGCGACATTTACCCTGTAAAGGATGCCCCGAACCCCAGCGGCTATGACTTTGTGGCCGTGGGCTACTGGGTGGACAAAGGCATGCCCGATGCCGATGCCAAACTGTATCTTGAGAGCATCGAAAACTGCACCGTGGCCCTCTTCGGCACCCTTGGGGCATGGCCTGACTCGGAACACGCCGCAGACTGCAAAAAAAAGGGAGAGGCCCTGCTCAACGAGCCGCAACGCGGCAACCGGGTTTTGGGGTCATTTCTGTGTCAGGGCCGCGTTGACCCGGCTGTGGTGGCCATGATGCAGAAAATGGCCGGTAACGCCCACCCCATGACGGACGAACGCCGCGCCCGCCTTGAAGAGGCCGCCAGGCATCCCGATGAGGAAGACTGCCGACAGGCGCGGGAATACATCACGGCCCTTGCAGCTACGGTATAACAGAACAGGCCCGCCTGCGGCGGTGCCGCAATACCCTGCCGCAGGCGACCTTGCACGCATGGAGGTCAACATCATGAAAAGACTGTCAGTCTTGCCCGGTCTGTGTTCAGGATCAACCCTGGCTTCGCTGACGTTGCACGGTGGCCTTATTGCCCTTGCCCTGTTGCTGGGTGGGCAGGCCTCCCTGCCGCAGGAAAAGGTCTATCGGGTGTCGCTTGCGCAGATGGCTGCCAGCGTTCGCCCCGCTGCTGCCCCAGGCCTGCCGGATGGGGGCGCGGCAGCCCCGGCGAGGGCGATCACGCCGCAAGAGGTGCTGAAGCCGCGGGAAGCGCAGCAGCCCCAGCCGCAGCCTGTGAACAACATGGCGCAGGCGTCAGAAAAAATGGTTTCGCCAATCAAAAAGAAGAGCAGCGTGAGCAAGCCCGCGCAACAGGTTGAACAACGGGCCGCGCCTGTTAAACCGCTGCAAACCGCCGCTGCCGTGCAGACACCGCAGCAACACTACGCGGAGGCGACCCCGGGCACTGGTGCTGAAGCCCAGGCCAGAGGCGCTGCGGACGGCAAGGGAACCGCAGAGCATGGAAAAAACGGCGCGGAATCAGGCGGTGCAGCCAGCCCAAGCGTGCTGCACAAACTGCTGGGGGCCATAGAACAGTATAAAAACTACCCCAAGCACGCACGGCGCACAGGAGCCGAGGGCACAGCCATACTGCTGGTGCAGGTGGGCAACGATGGCAAGGTCACTGGCTCCTCGTTGCACAGGGGCAGCGGTCACGGCGTACTGGATTCGGCTACGGAGCAATTGGGTACAAGGCTTGCCGGTCTGGATACCGGAGTTCGCGGCAGCAGCTTTAGCGTGCGGGTGCCTGTGGAATATTCGCTCCACTAGAGCGCGTTGGCCGAGAGTGCCCCAGCATGCGCTGATGGTGCGAAAATCCACCCTGTTGACGCATGCAAAAGCCTGCTCGGCGCACCACTTTGGTCTGCGGTCAGTCCTTTACAAACTCTTTGCGATGCACGATTGCTGGCGGCACCTTGGGGCTTGCCGCATGTTGCTTTGTGGCATGCTCCTCGCGCAGGGCTTCGGTTTTTTGCTGCCAATGCTCCCACTCGCTTTGCGTGTGGTGCATGTACAGCACAAACTGCCGCCAGCGCAGCATCACATCCTCAGGAATGACGTGTTCCAGCTCACAGGCCACGCTTGCGGCTCTGTCTTCTGAGAGTTGCAGTACATTCTGAAAAAAGTCTTTCAACACCATGTTACGGTGCGCCAGTTCCTGCCCGGCACGAAGCCCTTTTTCGGTCAGATTTACAAGGCTGTATGGGGCGTAGGTCACGTAGCCACGCTTTGCCAGCTCGCGCAGGGCGTTGGTTACAGAGGGGCGGGCAACTCCGGCGGCATCGGCAATGTCGCTGGGCCGACAGGCTCCGGCGGCAAATTCCTGCCTGAAAATAATGGCGAGATAATTTTCCAGCGCTGGCGAAAGCTGCTTTTCGTCTTCGGGCATTGGGGGCGGCTCCTTGATATACCTCTGTCTAACATTCTTTGAATGCTGTTAACTTGTAGGGTATATCAAAGAGATCACAGGCTACCAAGCCATTTTTTTTGCCTGTACAGATACAGAAGGCACAAGGTTCCGGTTGCTTCGGCGCAGGCCATGGACACAAAGATGCCCGTGGCCCCCAGATGCAGCAGGTAGGTCAGGGCATAGGCCAGGGGTAGGCAGATACCCCAGCGGGTCAGGGCTGTAATGCGGCTGGTAAAGCGCGTGGCCCCTGCGCCATCCAGCACTGCCTGCAACAGCATGCCAACCACTTCCAGCGGCAGTTTTGCGCAGGCGACCAGCAAAAAAATCCCCGCTACGGATACGGCGGCCTGATCCTGAGTGAACCAGCGCGCAACGGCGTGTCGGCTCAAAAACAGAGCCGCTGCCGCCACAATGGCAATCAGGGCCACCCGCCGGGCATAGTGCAGGCCCATGCCGTAGCATTCCACTTTGCGCCGTGCGCCAAGTAAATGCCCTGCCATGATGGCAAGGGTCATGCCTATCGCCGCCACAGGAAAATACAGCATGCTGATGACCCGCATGCCGAGGGTCATGCCCGCCAGTGTTTCCGCAGCATTGCCGGGCATGTTTGCAACACAGGCCAGCAGGGCCATGCTGCCGCTCTGCCCTGCAAGACTCCCCAGAGCAGCGGGCATGCCAATGCGCCATAACCTCGGCAGCGCGGCCCTGTTCCACCGCCAGCTTGCAAAGGATGACCGGCTGATGATCCCCCGTCGCAACGCCAGAGCAATATTGCAGGCAAAGCCCAGCACAGAGGAGGCAACGGTTGACCACGCCACCCCTGCATAGCCCAACTGGGGCAGACCCCAGCGGCCCAGCCCGTAGCCCACGCTGCCCACATAATTGACCAGCGCCACCAAGCATAACGTGGCAAAGGGCAGCCACACCATCTTGTGCGCGCGAAATGTGGAATTGAGAATTATCATGCTGTAATAAAACGGCAATTGCAGGGCATAGGCTTGGGCAAACAGGGAGGCGGCAGGGGCAAGCTCCGGAGAAGACAAACCATTCACGGGAACAAGCCTCAAAGCCATAAGGGCCAGAGCGGCAACGCAGCTTCCGGCAAGCAGCGATATACAGAGAACCAGCCCGGCATATCGACGTGCCCGCAAAAACAGCCCAGCCCCCACGGCGCGGCTGACAGTAGCCATACAGCCGCTGGCAACCATGGATGTGACAAGCATGAGAAAGGCGAAAACCTGAGAGATACCGCCAAGCACCGCGAGGATTCGGCCATCAATCTGGCCGCATACCCACAGGTCGGTCATGGAAACCGCCAGATGGCACAGCATAAGCCCCATCTGTGGAACAGTGAGCTTCAGGACTTCCCACGTTGTGACGGGCAATGATTGCGACATGCCCCGACATTGGCGTAAAAACTTATTTAAGTCAAATAAAGTTAGACATAACTAATCATTATTCTGATACCTTGAACCAAATAACAGCGCGGCACTTTCATTGTGTCTGGCGGCACTCCATCACGACAAAACACAGGCAGACATCCGGCAGCACGCTTAGCCAGAAAATCGATATTGTTCTTTTTTGCACAAAAGCCTATTGTCAGGCATCAGGAGCCGAATCC
>JASGGT010000089.1:0-10771 GCA_047602655.1 Desulfovibrio sp.
GATTGAAGCTTGGTACCCGGAGCGGGACTTGAACCCGCACACCTTAACGGCCAGGGATTTTAAGTCCCTTGTGTCTACCATTCCACCATCCGGGCATCTGCTGCGCGTGGCAAGCGGCGTGGGCCGCTATGATCTGTTATGTGTCCGGCTCTTCCCCGTTCATATCCTGCGGGCCGGAGCCTGCAATGTGCCATGTTTTAAGGCCGCTTGGCGGGTCTTGGGGAACAGGGCGTTCCTCTTCCTGCCATTCGCCGGGGCGCAGCCAGAAAACATGCATGGATTCAAAATTCTTGTCCAGGCACAGCAGTCTGCCGCGCACGCCCTGCGGCAGCAGGGCCGCAATTTCGAGCGCAATCTTGCGGTACACATACAGTCTGTGCGCTTCAAAAACGCACTGGAACATGAGCGCATCGCCCAGGGGCGTAAAGTCCAGATGGGCCGCCCCGGCCCGCTGGAGCAACTGCTCAACCTCGCGGGTCAGGTCTTCTTCCACTTCAAGCAGGGCCTCGTATGTGAGGCTGTCGTCATAGCTGAAGTGGGCAAAAAGTTCGCTGCGGTTCTTGTCCATGAGCTTGCATATACGGCAAAGAAGCCCTTTAGGCAATAATTGCGCGTGGATGTCTTCAGTACTGGTCTTGCGGGCCCTTTGGGCGTAAGGTGCACAAAAAACACGCACATAGCGGAGGCCGCATGAGTTTTTTTGACAAGCTGATTCTGTCGTTTTGCCGTCTGGGAGTAGCCGGGCTTGACCCCAAGGCCCCCGGTACCTGGGGCACCGCCATAGCCTGCCTGCTGGCGCCGTATATTTTTCTGCCCCTGTCCCTGCCGTGGCGGGCCGTGCTGCTGGTCGTGATTTTTGTGGTCGGCGGTCTGGCCTCCACCCGCGCCGAGCATTTGCTTGAGCGCAAAGACCCCGGCGAGGTTGTCATCGACGAGTTGGTGGGGGTGTGGCTTGTGCTACTGCCTTTTGAGAGCCCCAGTTTCTGGCTGGTGCTGGCGGCTTTTGCCTTTTTCCGTCTGTTCGACATCTGCAAGCCGTGGCCCGTGCGGGCTTCTGAAAACTGGCTGCCCGCCGGGTTTGGCATCATGATAGATGATGTTGTGGCTGGCGTGTGGGCCTTGCTGTGCGTGGCTCTGCTGCGTGTGCTGGGCCTTGTGTAGGCTGCGAGGGCAGGGCCACAGAATAGGCGGGAAGCTGCAAGGGGGCGCGGCCAATGGCGCAAGAGGCCACTCTGGTGGCGGAAAAAGCCGCCGCGCCCGCAGCTACTTCATGCGGTAGGTGATGCGTCCGCGGGTGAGGTCGTAAGGGGAAAGCTCCACCTTGACGCGGTCGCCGGGCAGAATGCGGATATAAAACTTGCGCATCTTGCCGGAAATGTGGGCCAGAACTTCGTGGCCGTTCTCCAGTTCCACACGGAACATGGCGTTGGGCAGAGCTTCCTGCACCACGCCGTCTACTTCGATTGATCCTTCCTTGGCCATGAGTACTCCAAAATATGATGTGGATAAACGCCGGTCAGCTTCACAAAAAAGCGGAACGCTGTCAACACGCCGGTGCCCCTGTTCAGGGGATAATCGGCGCGCAAACAGCGCCCGCTGTCACTGCACGGGTTGAAAGTTATTTCTTGCGTCCCTTGGATGATTTGCCGCTGGGCGATTTGCCGCCGGGGCGGGGCTTGTCCTCCACCGGGGGCACGTGGGGTGCAAGCACCGGGGCTTCGCGGCACAGCAGCCACAGGCCCGCCAGTATAAGCGGCACGCAGAGCAGCTGCCCCATGGTCAGCCAGCCAAAGGCCAGATAGCCAAGCTGCACGTCAGGCATGCGCACAAATTCCACGGCAAAGCGGAATACGCCGTAGCCCAGGGCGAACAGGCCGGAGACAGCGCCCGTCTTTCTTGGCTTGGACGAAAAAATCCACACCATGAAAAAGAGTATCAGCCCCTCAAGCGCAGCCTCGTAAAGCTGCGATGGGTGGCGCGGATTAGGCCCGGCACCGGGAAACACGATTGCCCACGGTACATCGCTGACCTTGCCCCATAACTCGCCGTTGATGAAGTTGCCGAGCCGCCCGAAAAAAAGGCCCTGCGGCACCAGCGGAGCGATGAAGTCAGATACTTCCAGAAACGACCTGCCCCGCGAGCGGGCAAAATACCAGAATGCGCCAAGCACGCCCAGCAGCCCGCCATGAAAGGACATGCCGCCGTTCCAGATGCGCAGAATCTCCATGGGATCGCTGATGTAGACTGGCAGATCATAAAACAGCACGTAGCCGATTCTGCCGCCTAGAATGATGCCAATCATCACGCAGGTCAGCAGGTCGTCCACATCGGGGGCTGTCCAGCCGGAGCCGGGCCGCGAGGCGCGCCAACGTCCAAGCGCCCAGCCAAGGCCAAAGCCCGCCAGATACATAAGCCCGTACCAGCGCAATTGCAGGCTGCCGATGGAAAGGGCTACGGGGTCGATTTGAGCGAGGTTCATGCGTCAATATCCAAGGCGTTGAATTCGCCGCTTTTGCCGCCGCGCTTGTGCAACAGGCGCACCCGGCTGATGACGATATCCCGCTGTACTGCCTTGCACATGTCGTAAATGGTGGCCGCTGCGGTCTGGGCCGCAACAATGGCTTCCATTTCCACGCCGGTGGGGCCGACAGTGCGGGTTTCCGCTTCAATACGCACCGTGGGCGGCATTTCTGTTACCGTAAAGCGCACGTCCACATAGGTGAGGTTGAGGGGGTGGCACATGGGGATAAGCTCGCCGGTGCGTTTGGCGGCCATGATGCCGCCGATCTTGGCGCAGGTGAGCACATCGCCCTTGGGCAGGGCGTTTTTGATCAGTAGTTCCATTGTGGCCGGGGCCAGTTCCACCACGGCTTCAGCTATGGCTACGCGTTCTGTGGGAGTTTTCGCGCCCACATCCACCATGGTCACGTTGCCCTGGCTGTCGAGATGCGTAAAGTTGTCGTTCATTGATACCTCAAAAAATTCCCGCAGCACGGGCCGCCGGGATGTTGTTTCAAATATGCGTTCCGCATGTCCTGATGGAAAAATACAGCACTGTGGAACAATTGATGATGCTACCCCAAAAAGCAATGAGAGTCATCGCGCCTGTGATGGCGTTGCCCGCTGCACTTTCTCCGGTGGAGAATATCCCGATGGCTTGAATCGTGCGGGGGGTGGGCAGAGGCATGCCAGAGCCTGGAAGGGCCGGACAGGGCGGGTTCAGCGCAAGCCCACAAGCCATTGCAGCAGCGTGGGGTTTGTGGGCGGGCGGGGTGCTTGCCAAAATGAGTCGCGTCCGCTGTCAGAAAAGCGCATCCGCTCCCGCAGCAGGCGCTGTGGAAATGTGGCCCTTGTGGATACGATCGGCCCTGCTGTTGCGGCATTTTCCTGAGTGGAATTTTCGGCAGGGGCATCCTGCTCGGCAAGCTGCGGCGCTGGGGTCAGCTCCACCATATATTTAAAAGGTATATCCGCACTCGGGCGCATGCTCATGATCTTGCGCACAATGGCAAGGCTGCTGCCAAAACGCTGGTCGTGGATCATCACATAGGTGGGGGCCGGGGCGTTTGCTGTCTGCGTTGTCTGTGGATTATCGGGCAGCATGTCGGCTGGCAGGGGATCCACCACTGGCAGCAGGGTGAAATTCAAAAAAGCATCAGCCACAACAGACTGCCGCGCAAGGTCGCGGGCCAGGCTGTCGGGCAGGGCGGTGGCGGCAATTTCCGGGCCTCGGGGGGTGCCAAGGGCATCTATTCCCTGAGTGTACACCATACCCCCGTTGGGTGTGGCTTCCGAATACAGCGCGCGCCAGAAAAAGGGCGAAAAGGCATCCGGCAGCACCACAATCTGCTGAGGCGCGCGGCCTTCCGCCGTGAGGCGTTCGCGGGTCTGCGCCGTATGCCATGCGTTAAGCCCAATGGAAATGCCGGGATAGACAAAGAGCCACGCCATTGTCAGCAGCAGGTGGCCACGCCGGGCGCGCCAGCGCCAGATGGCCCACAGCAGGGGCAGGGTGATCAGCAGGTCAATGATAAACACCGCGTTCAGTCGCACCCGCATGTGCGAGAAAGGCACAAAGATCATGGTGCCGTAAGTGGTGATGCAGTCCAGCCAGATATGCAGCAAGACCATGGCCGTCATGAACAGCCATGTTTTGGCAAACCGCCAGTGGCCGGGAGTTTGCGCCCGCCACAGCGAGCAGCCCACGAGCGCCAGAATCAGCCCCAGCAGCGGGGCAAAAAACAGGGAATGCGTGATGCCCCGGTGCAACAGCAAAAATTGCAGGGGGGTGTTTGCCATCAGCACATCAACATCGGGCGAGGCGGCGGCCAGGGCAGCCAAGGGCACAGCCCATCGGCTCGCGGGTCGGTGGGGCATGGCAAGCATGGCCACCGCGCCGCTTGCGGCGTGAGTTATCGGGTCCATGTATTACTGCCTGAACGGGCTGCGCTGCTTGGGCACAGACCTGTATTGCGGGTCTTCGGGGCTTACGTCCGTATCAAGGCCGTTCATGCGGCGAAACTGCTGCATGCGCAGCTTTTGCATGTTGACCATGACGTCGGGCCGGTTTTGATAATAGAGCATTCGCTGGGTATTGCTTGAACCATACACAGGGTAGCGCAACTGATCTTCCACGCTCACGCCCTGGGGCTGCGAATCGTTCTCGCTGGAGGAACCCGCGCCGATATCCTTTGGGCCGCAACCGCCCAGTCCGCCTACAGCGGCCAGCAGTACTACAAAAAGGCAGGCAAGGGTCTTTCTGTTCATAAAGACAGTATAGCTGTGTCGCAAAAACTCTGCAACAGGGGCGGATGTCCTGTTTCCCCGGCGTATTCCGGCCTGGGACACGGGCGCTGGCACGGAAGGGCAGGGCCGTTTGCGCGCGGTCTTCAGGCCCCATGCCTGCCCGCACCCTTGGGGCACGGCATCCACATGCGGGCTTGCCTTGCAGAAAAACGCAGGGTATGTAGCACGTTCAACACTTGTCCTTTTTTATTCAAGCGTTGTCCGGATTTGTCCGGCTGCGCCAATTCATACAGGAGTCGCCATGCGCACACCCAATTGCGGCATCACCCCCGAAGGCTGGCCCTGCATCGGCCTTACCGCGCTCAGCGCGCTGGTTTTTGCCTGCATGGGCTGGTGGCTTCTGGCTGTGATTTTTCTGGCCCTCTGCTGGTTCAGCATGCACTTTTTCCGCGATCCCGAGCGGGTTGTGCCACAGGGCGAAGGGCTTGCCGTAAGCCCAGCGGACGGCAAGGTTATCCGCATTGAGGAACGCCCGGACCCCTTCACTGATGAACCCAAGCTGTGCATCAGCATTTTTATGAACGTGTTCAGCGTGCACGTGAACCGCGCCCCTGTGGCGGGAACGGTCGAGGGCATCCGCTACTTCCCCGGCGCGTTTGTCAATGCCGCTTTTGACAAGGCCTCCACGCACAACGAGCGCTGCGCCTACAGCATGCGCGATGCGGACGGCAACCCCTGGACCATGGTGCAGATTGCCGGGCTTATCGCCCGCCGTATTGTCTGCCGCGTTGACGAGGGCGACGCCCTTGCACGTGGGGAACGCTACGGCATGATCCGCTTTGGTTCGCGAGTTGACCTTTACCTTCCTCAGGGATATGTTGCGGCCACGCGCATCGGCGAACAGGTCTTCGCCGGGCAGAGCGTGGTGGCCAGAGCGAAGTAGCCTGGCCGAAAAACGCGCCCAATGACGCGCCCAAAAGCCGACAGACCGGCACTTAGTTCAGTAAAGATGGTGAATGATGGCCCCGGAAGTTAAAAAGCCGCGCAAGGGAGTATACCTCCTGCCGAACATGATCACGACGTTGAGCATGTTTCTCGGCTTTTTGTCCATGGTCTGGGCCGTGCAGGGACGTTTTGAATCGGCCTGCTTCGCCATCCTGCTCTCCGCCGTCATGGACGGTCTGGACGGCAAGGTTGCCCGCCTCACCAACACGGCCAGCGAGTTCGGCGTTCAGTACGATTCGCTTTCTGATCTTGTGGCCTTTGGTATTGCCCCGGCCATGCTCATGTGGCAGTGGGAGCTTTCGGCCCTTGGCCGCATGGGGCTTGCCGCCGCCTTTATTTACGCTGCCTGCGGCGCTTTGCGCCTTGCGCGCTTTAACGTGAGCACCGCGGCTGTGGGCAAGCGCTTCTTCATTGGTCTGCCCATTCCTGCGGGCGGCTGCACTGTTGTTACCTTTGTTTTTTGCGCTGCGCATTTCCCTGCCGCCATGGCTTCGGCCCTGCCCTACATGACCCTTGTTCTCGCCATTGGCGTTGGGGTTTTGATGGTCAGCAAGGTGCGCTATTTTTCCTTTAAGGAATATGATTTCCTGCGCGCCCACCCCATCCGCACCATGCTTTTCTTCCTGCTTGTGCTCGGAACGGTTATTTCCTTTCCGCGCGTCATGGGATTTGTGCTTTGCGCCGTCTACATCATTGGCGGCATTGTCTACACCTTCGTCATCCTTCCCCGCCGCAATCGTCAGCTACTACGCGCCCTATCGCCCCAGAGCGATTGAGGTTGCGTAACGGTTGCCGCCCCCTAAGGGCGGAAACGCTCCCCTGGACAGCCGCCCTTTACGGTGGCCGTTATGCAAGATATAGCCATCTTTGTCAGAACCAGAGGAGTTTGTCATGAACAACCGCGTCTATTTTTTCGACACCACCTTGCGCGATGGCGAGCAGTCGCCCGGCGCCACCATGAACTTGCAGGAAAAGTTGCGTGTAGCCCACCAGCTTGAAGTCCTCGGCGTGGACATTATGGAAGCGGGCTTTCCCGCCTCCAGCCCCGGCGATTTCGAGTCTGTGCAGCGCATTGCCTCACAGGCTGGCGACATTCAGGTGGCGGGCCTTGCCCGTTGCGTTCCCAATGATATCGACCGTTGCTGGGAAGCCGTGAAAGTGGCTAAAAATCCCCGCATCCATGTCTTTTTGTCCACGTCGCCCCTGCACATGAAGCACAAGCTGCGCAAAGACCCCGAAGACGTTCTTAAAATGATCGTCGAGGGCGTCAAACGCTGCGCCACTTATACCAGCAACGTGGAATTTTCCCTTGAGGACTTTTCGCGCACCGAGGGCGATTTTGCCTGCCGCGTGGTCGAAGCCGCCATCAAGGCCGGGGCCAGCACCATCAATCTGCCCGATACCGTGGGCTATGCCGAGCCGCAGGAATACGCCGCGCTGCTTGACCACGTCATCAAGAACACGCCCAACAGCGATAAGGCCATCTTCAGCGTGCACTGCCACAACGACCTCGGCCTTGCCGTGGCCAACACCTTGGCCGCCTTCCGCGTGGGCGTGCGCCAGGCAGAGGTTACGCTGTGCGGCATTGGCGAGCGCGCCGGCAACGCCGCCCTTGAAGAAGTGGTCATGAATCTGCGTGTGCGCCACGACTATTTCCAGCTTGAGCACAACATCGTTACCGAGCAGCTTTACCCCTCGTGCCGCCTGCTTTCCATGACCATTGGTCAGCCCATTGCCAACAACAAGGCTATTGTGGGCGCCAACGCCTTTGCGCACGAGTCGGGTATTCATCAGGACGGCATGCTCAAGAACCGCGAAACTTACGAAATCATGACTCCGCAGTCTGTGGGCCGTACCGAGAGCAATCTTGTGATCGGCAAGCACTCTGGCCGCAACGCCGTGCGCAACAAGTTTGAAAGCATGGGATACACGCTGGACGACGAACAGCTCAACCTCGTGTTTGAAGCTGTGAAGCAGCTGGCCGACCGCAAGAAAACCCTGCACGACGATGACCTCATGGCCCTTGTGCAGGAAGAAGTCTACCGCATGCCCGATCTTTTCCGCCTGCGTCATGTGAGTGTGCAGAGTTCCGATGCGGGCGGCGTGCCGCCCACGGCTGCCGTCATCATGGACATCAAGGGGATTGAAAGCAGCGGCGCTGGCTTTGGCGTTGGCCCTGTGGACGCCCTGTTCAACGTGATCGCCGACATGGTGGGCCGTCAGCCCGAGCTTGAGCAGTACGCCATCAACGCCATCACCGGCGGCACCGATGCCCAGGGCGAAGTGACCGTGCGTCTGCGCGAGGGCGACGTGAGCGCCGTTGGGCGCGGTACCCATCCTGATATTTTTGTCGCCAGCGCACGTGCGTACGTCAACGCCCTTAACCACCTGTTCAAGAAGGAGCAGGAAGGGCCAAGGCTGCACTGCCAGCACGATTAACGGCTGTTCCTCTGGTCTGCTACGGGTCTGACCGCCCCTCCTGGGGCGGCGACCTGTGGAGCCAGGACGTACCCTCGCCGCCCGGGCAATGCCTGTTCGGCCGAAATAAAAAACAGGCGCTGGATTTTTACCGCGCCTTACGAAACACCGTATTCGCCGCGCCCCCCTCGGTGGAGCCAGGATGAAAGGAGTAGATCATGCCACAGACGCTTGCGCAAAAAATTTTGCAAGCCCACACAGACGAAGTTGTGGAACAGGACGGCCAGATTGTTCAGTGCCGCGTGTCGCTGGTGCTCGCCAACGACATCACCGGGCCGCTGGCCATCAAATCTTTCAAGGGAATGGGCGCGGAAAAAGTTTTTGACAAAGACAAGATCGCTCTGGTCATGGATCACTTTACGCCGCAAAAAGATATTGATTCCGCCAATCAGGTCATGGTGACGCGCAAGTTCGCAGAAGAACAGAACATCACCCATTACTATGAAGGCGGCGACTGCGGCGTGGAACACACCCTGCTGCCCGAGCAGGGCCTTGTGGGCCCCGGCGATGTGGTCATTGGCGCAGACAGCCATACCTGCACCTACGGCGGCATCGGCGCTTTTGCCACGGGCATGGGCTCCACCGATATCGCCGCCGCAATGGCGCTGGGCGAAACCTGGTTCAAGGTGCCGTCCACCATCCGCGTCAATATTGATGGCCAGATGCCCAAGTGGCTGCGCGGCAAAGATCTCATGCTCATGCTCATCGGCGCCATCGGCGTGGACGGCGCTCTCTACAAGGCCCTGGAATTCGGTGGTACCGTGGTGGACGACCTTTCCGTTGAAGGCCGCCTGTGCATGGCAAACATGGCTATCGAAGCGGGCGGCAAGGTTGGCCTGTTTGCCGTGGACGCCAAAACGCGCGCCTATTGCGCGGAGCACAAGCGCCCTGGCCTTACGCAGGATTTGGCCGCAGACCCCGGCGCGGTTTACGAGCGCGTGGTCAATATTGACGTGACCGGCAAGGAGCCTGTGGTGGCCTGCCCGCACCTGCCCTCCAACGTCAAGCCTGTCTCCGAGGTGCGCGATACACCCATCCAGCAGGTGGTTATCGGCTCCTGCACCAACGGCCGCATCAGCGATATGCGCGATGCCGCCGAAGTGCTGCGGGGCCGCAAGGTTGCCAAGCACCTGCGCTGCATCGTGCTGCCCTCCACGCCCACGGTGTGGAAGCAGTGCCTCAAGGAAGGCCTCATCGAAACCTTCATGGAATCCGGCTGCGTGGTCGGCCCCTGCACATGCGGCCCCTGCCTTGGCGGTCACATGGGCATCTTGGGCGATGGCGAACGCGCCGTGGCCACCACCAACCGCAATTTCAAGGGCCGCATGGGCAGCCTGAGTTCCGAGGTTTATCTGGCAAGCCCCATCGTGGCAGCCGCTTCGGCCATTGCGGGTTGCGTGGCCGGGCCTGATCAGCTGTAGGCAGCACACATCAGCACCTGCCTGCGCCACGGCCCACCGCGCCCGGCGCAGAGAAAGAAGGACAGCCTCATGAATTACAAAGGTAAGGCCCACAAAGTGGGCGAGCACATTGATACGGACGCCATCATTCCCGCGCGTTTTCTGGTCACCACCGATTCCAAAAAGCTGGGCGAAAACTGCATGTCCGGTCTTGAGCCAGACTGGGTCAAGCGCGTGACCCCCGGTGACATCATGGTCGCAGGCCGCAATTTCGGTTGCGGTTCTTCCCGCGAGCATGCGCCCATCGCCATTCTTGGCGCGGGCATGCACGTGGTGATCGGCCACAGCTTTGCTCGCATTTTTTACCGCAACTCCTTCAATATGGGCCTGCTGCTCATGGAAGTGGGCGACGACGTGGACAAGATCAATGACGGCGACGAGCTGGAAATCGACGCCACCACCGGCGTTATCCGCGATCTGACCAACGGTGCGCAGATAACCTGCCCCCCGCTGCCCAAGTCCATGGCTGCCATTCTGGATAAGGGTGGGTTGGTTGGCTATGTCAAGGAACGCTTGGCCTAAATTGGCCTTTTGTCCTCTGGCTGCGTTAGATAATCCTTTTTATTCCGGTCGAGTACCATGAGAGTACACTCCCTGCGCAAAAAGGATTATCTGCCTTGCCTGAGAACAAAAATCCAATTTTTACAGGATATTTTTGGTCAGAACTGCGTCAAAACGGGCTTTTGCCTCCAGTCAAATACCGTAAGAGTATATTCCTGTCGGCAACACCCTTTTTTCCTTGTTCTGGCGCAAAAATCTTCATGTAAAAAAAGAGCTGGTAGTCGGCTAATTATAAGAAAATGAGCATCAACAGAAAGAATTGAGTTCAAGGATATTTTATGAAAAAGACCATCTGCCTCTTGCCGGGTGACGGCATCGGCCCGGAGATTCTGGCCGAAGGTGTTAAGGTTCTCAAGGCCGCCGCTGAAAAGTTTGGCCACGAATTTGTTTTTGACACCGCGCACATCGGCGGTTCTGCCATTGATGCAGCTGGCGACCCCCTGCCGGAAGAAACCGTGCGCAAGTGCCGCAATGCCGATGCCGTGTTTCTGGCGGCTGTGGGCGTCCCACTTGGGGCCGCC
>JASGGT010000090.1:0-10755 GCA_047602655.1 Desulfovibrio sp.
GCAGGGCGACGATGAACGCCTTGCCGATCTCGCTGCCTTTGGCGCGGGTGAAAAGATCAAACTGCGCCCCGAACTGCGCGTGCTGGCTCCCGGCAGCCTGCCCCCGCAGATCAGACCCATCGAAGACAAGCGTCACTGGGATTAACCCGCAGATATACGCAATAAGCCCGGCCAAAAGCCGGGCTTGTTTTTTGCAATTCTAAAAGAACCGCAAGCGGCGTGAAAAAGAAGCAAACCACTTTTTCCACACTGCAATTTTTACAGTTTACTTTACGTATCAAGCGCAAGCGTCATATCAAACCACTGCGCCCCGCCATGACTTGATTTCGAAATTCCATCATTCACATAACCAAAGCATTCGTAGTAGCGAATCAGTCGCTCTTTGCACGTCAGTATGACTTTCTTTTTGCCTAACTTTTTAGCTGTTTGCACAAAATTCTTCATGAGCTGGGAGGCAATGCCTTGCTTCCGAAATTCTGGAATCACAGCCAGCCCGAAAACAGTTAGGTTTTCACCAGTCTTATTGTGGTGAGGCGTGCTATAAAAGAGTTCATCGAATATGACGGGGCTATCGGTAGCGCATCCGTTAATATACCCCACCAATCTACCGCCGACTTCAGCCACAAGAAAAGACTCAGGAAAAGCCACAATTCTTTCTTTAAAGGAGGCCCGTGAGGCGGCTTCAGCCGCAGGAAAGCACACGGATTCTATTTCAGCTATACTCTCCAAATCATTCTGGCGAACACTTCTAACTGCGAATTCTTGCATGTAGTTTACTCTTTACTGGTGATTTTGCTGGCTTGCCCCTGTCTCTAGTCGATCATGCTTTGTACCAAGTTGATTTCAGCCTGAGAGCACATGACAGGCCTCGGCCAACCAATAATTGCAGTGAATCAGTACACAGGCGCGCGGGAATTAGGCCTAAGGGAAGATTCTATCTTGCTTATGCATAGGCGTCCGTTTGCTTTTTCCACAAAGACGACGAGATATGGATTGTACTCTTTTTGATTGCTCATGCTCACAGGCACAAGATTGAGACTTTCGTTTACAGCAATGGATTTTCCTACCATAAGATTCTCCAATTGCTCTTTATCAAAATCTTGACGCCTCATGTAATAATCTGAGTCATCTGCGCTCACTCCCCTATTATAATCAAACTGAACTCGCTTGGCTGTACATCTGCACACGTATTTGAGTATGGCTTGATCAAAAACAGGTAGATCTTCAAACGCATGGTGTTGTTTAACAAACGATAGCGATTGCTTAAGATACCATTTGTAAAAATCCTGTACAAACGCTTCCACGTCTTGCGCGTGTGCAACTTGTGGGTATGGCTGAAGCAGGCTCATGACAAGGAATATGCATGCAAGGGGATTTTTTTTCATATGGATTTTCCTGCTCTTTAATATGGGTAAGCGTCTGATACAGACGCAATTTTAAAGCCAGAGTCAATTTTTTTTACATATGCAATTACTGTACGCTCAAAGTTTTCCCCTTTAAACGTGACAGGCACAACGAAAACATCATCTGTCATTTTGAGTGTATCTTTCACTACAATACGGCAATCTTTAAATGCCATAGTACTACTACCATGGTGTATAAAATAGTATATATCATAAGACGGCTTGACTTTAAGATACTCAATAAGAGATTCCTCGACGTATTCCGGTAGTTTTTCCTCTTCCAGAATGTCTTTATGTTCATAATGCTTAATAAGATACCACTCATAAAATTCCTTAACAAATTCCTGCGGTGTTTGCACTGCGTTCGCTGCCTTGGGGCAAACAATGCCAAGATACAGCATGCTTGTGAGCACACAAATAAGTATTTTGCGAATATACATTTTTTATACCTCTATAGTTTTTTGCAACCCCTGCCCTCGGTGGTCGTGTTCGAACCACCGTGGGCAGGGGTTGTTTGTTGCCAAAGGGACTTCTGGCTATGCGGGCAATGACATTTCCATGATCTGCCGACTCCTACCATGCAATGACATAATTACTTATATCACTTATCGAATTTATGGCCGCCGGTAAAGAACATAAGGCGCACCATCTTTATAAGCTGAGGCAGCGTATATGCTGTCCTGCTTATAGTCAGATATCCATTGTTTTCCATCGAACATGGCGACATGCCCCCTTGAATGCCCCGCTACAGGCTGAAAAACCACTACATCCCCTTTTTGCGGCTTCTCGCCTGGGGCCACAGTTCTAAAACCCGCGTGACGTAAAATTGGGCCATACCCACTAGCATTGACCCCATGAGGATTGTAAGCTGTGTTGAGTCTGATTCCGCCTGCATCAATTGCCTCGTGGACAAATTTACCGCAATTACTACTTGGGTCTTTAAGCGCCTCATTTTGCAGATGCGCAATAGCCGCGTCGAGATCCCACTTGGGCAATGGTTTGTCATTCGGCAAAATTTCCTCCCTCCGCATCATGCCGTTGCGCGATATGGCAGACCGTTTAAGCTCTTCCCTTTCGCTCATGGCATTGCGACCAATATTTGCCCGGTGCATAACCTCTCGAGATACTGGCGCCCGCAGTTCCTGCCCAGAGGTTGAATAGCCCGGCATACCGCCCCCCGCATTGGTAAACTGACCGCCTGCATCGCGTGGATGCTTGCTCTCATCCCAGGCCAGCCCACTGGCATCGTGCCTGTTGACCGGGTCATCCACGCAATAGTCGTAGAGGTCGCCATCGCCGCGCGTGTCGTTTGCAGGGTCAAGCGACATAAATCTGCCAATGCGCGGATCATAGTCGCGCCAGTTAAACCGTATGAGGTGGGTGTCCCTGTCTTCCAGCCCGGCGCAAAACCCTATGGGCACATAGAGGCAAGGTAAGGAATCATAAACAATTTTGCCAAAACTGCTGCGCACCACCTCCTTGACCACCTTGCCGTCGGGCCCCACAAACAGGCGTGGCGTGCCCAGATGATCGCAGCAGCACGCCAGCACGAGTGACGACAGCGCCGATGCCGCCCCGGCAGGCGCGCTCCCGGTCATTGCCCCTCCCAGAGCGGACTTTTCCGGCTTGCCAGCATCAGAAGGGTTGCGGAACTGTTGGTATGCAGAGAGGCACTGGCACACTCTTTCCTTGCGATTTACTGCGCCAAACCAGTGCAACCAGCCGTCCGAGCCGTTGCGTTCATTTTCCGGAGCGGCATCAGCAGCCAGAACCGTTTTGCCCAAGGGGCGAATGACTATCCTGCTCAGGGTGCCGTCCGCATCATAGACATAGCCATACTCCAGCCGCAGTTCATGGTCGCGGAAGCCTGCGAGCCTTGCCTGATCGTTCCAGCGGTATTCGCCCGTAATGTCGTTGTGGCGGTACCGCCTGTAAAGCCTTGTGCCCTTGTAGGCGTAGCGCAGTTCGCAACCATCATTGAGCTCGGCCCTGCCCAGCATGGTACTGCTGCCGTAGGCAAGCCGAAGTCCGCGCCTGCCTGTGATGCTGCTTACCGAACCGTATTTGTCATAGGCATAGCGGTTTTACCCGTCGCTTTCCAACTGGCCTTTGTCATTATAGCTGTAGCGCGATTTTTCCATTGCGCTTGTTGATGCGGAAGGGCAGCCCTCATACCAGACCTTGCTGCGCACGCGCTGACCAGAAGCACTGTATTTATATGTTTCCGCAATGGCAGCGTTGTTTTTTACCTCGGTCAGCCTGCCCTCGGCATCGTAGGCATACTCCAGCACATTTGAGGCCCCGTTAAACTGCTCTGTTTTTCGGGCAATACGTCCAGCAGCGTCATACTGATACTGGATTGCCAGGCCATTCTGTCTTCTCACCACTTGCGCGTCACGCATAAGAACCTCTTTGTTTTTTGTTCATCCCAAGAATTTCACGCATGGATTTCCAAATCTGCGGGCTGCTAGAATGGTCACCACACTTCAAGTCGGGGGCTGAACAAAATAAATGCCACAAAAATTTTATTCTGTAAGACTGAAACATTTCAGTAAACTGGAAGTACTTTTTTTATGTTTGAATATTAAATAATAACAGTTATTTTATTATGTTAAATACACATACGTTTGAGATAACTGATTTGAGTATTTTTTACTTATTCAAATAACTATTTAAATTTAATGGATAAAAACGTGTTTCAAAATTTCATGATATTTTGCATAGAAAAAATATAATATATTGAAATAACTACTAATTAAAAAATAAAAATAATGCCTCTTTCAAGACATCACCTTATCCTCCAGTACGCGGGAGACATCGTGAGGGAGGAGCTATGGTCATAGCTCCACCAAATGCCCCGCCTGCCAAGGGACAAAACTGCATGACCGGCGTTGCCTTCTTACCTGAACTGTATCATTTTAGAGCAGGCTACGAATGAACTGGGTGAACCGCTCTGCAAGGATTTTCCTGAAAATCCCTGCCACGAAATGCGGGCAGGCAGGCTTTGCCTGCTGTAAGCGAGCATTTCAAGTGGTACAGCCCCTGAAAATCATGCACGGCTGCGCAACAGGCCGCGCCGAACCCCAGCAAGGAGAATCCCGTGAGCGCCAACACCAGCGAACAGGCCCTGACAAGCCTTATCAAATGGCTGCGCAACCGCCATGCAGAAGTTATGGCGGCAGAGGCGCAGGCCCTTGCCCGCCTTGACGCCGGGGACACCCCCGGCCATAATGAACATATGCGCCTCAAGGCCGAACTGCTTGCAGCCATGGCCGAAGACGCCAAGCCCCTGCTTGAGCCGCTGCCGGGCGAAACGCGCTTCAATTACGCGCTCGCTCTAGAAGGCTTTTCGGCAAGTGCCAGAATGTCTTTGCGTCTGAACTCAATTTTTTATATGTCAGCCCTGCTCTACCCCGATGACCACAAGCCGGGTCAGCCCGACAACCTCACTCTGTGCATTGACCGCATGGAAAAACTGGGCCTTGATTTCAGAACAGAATAATCCGGGCTTGAAATTTTGGCCTTGCCGATAGCTGGCAAGGTTTTATCTTGAAAACAGCAAGGCCGCAGGCAGCCACACGCGCTGACGGCTCAACACCACAAGGAGATCCCCCATGAAGCTTCTGCACATAGCCCTCGCTGCCGTGCTCTGCCTTTGGGCCGCCTCTGCCCAGGCCAACCCCGCCGCAACCGATGCGCCCAAGGTTGATAAATTCGAGCTTATGGATACCAACAAGGACGGCAAGGTGTCCTACGAGGAATTCAAGGCGTACTTCCCCAACATGCGCGAAGAAGCCTTTGCCGTTATTGATAAAAACGGCGACAAAGTCATTGACCGCGCTGAATGGGACGAGTTTGTGTCCAACCATTCCTCCGGCCACATGGGCGGCAGCATGGGCAACATGATGGGCGGCCAGGGCGGCATGCCCGGCAACGCCATGATGCCCACTCCCGGCAGCGCAGACATGCCCCTGGTGACGCCCCCCAATGGCAAATAAACGCCACGCGCCATTTCCGCAGCCCTGGCGTCAGCACGGCGACCAGGGCTGTGCTGCTCCTGAGCGGCAGCCCGAAAGATCAAAAACGGCTGCCGTTCCGCTTTCTGCTGACGCGCCCAAGGGTGCGCCACGCCGCCAGGGTGCCAAAGCCACCGCACACGCAGACAACAAGCCCACGCACACGCGCAAGCCGCCCTTCCCCGATCTGCTGCGCGAAAACGCGCAACAACGCAAGGCTGTTGCCCCAGAATCTCTGTGGGCGGACACGCCGCAGGCAGGCGCTGGCGGCGCACAGCCGCAAGGCCGCTTGCGTCAGCCACGTTTTGTGCCCATGAGCGCGGAAGAAATGCGCGCCCTTGGCTGGGATCAGCTTGATGTGCTGCTGATCAACGGCGATGCCTACGTTGACCACCCCTCGTTTGGCAACGTGCTGCTGGCCCGCTGGCTGATCCACCACGGTTTCCGTACCGGCATTGTGGCACAACCCGGCTGGGAGAATACTGACGATCTGCTCGTCATGGGCCGCCCGCGCCTGTTTGCCGGGGTGAGCGCCGGAGCGCTTGATTCCCTGCTGGCGCACTACACGGCCTTTCGCAAAAAACGGCACGACGATGCCTACACGCCCGGCGGTAAAGCCGGGGCGCGCCCCAACCGCGCGTGTCTTGTCTATGCCAACCTTGCCCGGCGGGCCTTTCCCGGCCTGCCCATCATTCTTGGCGGCATTGAGGCCAGCCTGCGCCGCGTTTCCCACTACGATTTCTGGACAGACTCCCTGCGCAAACCCATTCTTATGGATGCCAAGGCTGACCTGCTCATCTGGGGCATGGGCGAAAAGGCCATTATCGAATGCGCCCAACGCCTGGACAAGGGCGAAGACATTCGCGGCATCCCGGTACGGCCTGGATGGACAAGCTGGACGCTTCCGGCCATCCGGCCAACCTGCCCCCAGCCCTGGAAGGCGAACCGTGGGTTGCCCTGCCTTCGCACGATAAAATTCTGGCCGATTCCTTCCAGCTGCTCAAACTGACGCAGGAGCTGGAACGGCAGGTGCACCGGCTTGACGCCTGGGCCTTTGAGCCCGTGGGCGACCGCGCCGTGGTGCTGGCCCGCCCGGCCCAGCCGCTGACCACCGAAGAAATGGATGACCTGTACACCCTGCCCTTCACCCGGCTGGCGCACCCGCGCTACAGGGAAGCGATCCCTGCGGCGGAAATGATGCGCACCAGCATCACCAGCCACAGAGGCTGCGGCGGGGGCTGCTCCTTCTGCTCCCTGGCCTTGCATCAGGGCCAACGCATCAGTTCGCGTTCCGAGCAGTCCATACTTGCTGAGGCGCGCCTGCTGGGGCAGCAAAATGTGGCCCGAGGCAAAGGCCCGGTGGCTATTTCTGACGTGGGCGGCCCCACAGCCAACATGTGGCAGGGGCACTGTGCGCTGGACAGCCGCACTGCGCAGGATGATGACACGTCCAAACCACGAGTCAAGAGCGCCTGCCGCCGCACCAGTTGCTGTTTTCCCAGCGTGTGCAAGTCCTTCATCACGCCGCAGCGCAAACATGTGGAGCTGCTGCGCAAGGTTGCCGCCCTGCCGGAAGTCAAGCAGGCCCGCGTGGCGAGCGGCGTTCGCGCCGACCTTGCCCTGCGTGACGCCGAGGCCCTCGCCGCTTACACTGGCGAATTTACGGGCGGTCAGCTCAAGGTTGCGCCGGAGCATTGCGCGCCCTCAGTGCTTGAGCTCATGCGCAAGCCCTCGCTGGACGTATTTGAGGCTTTTCTGGAGAGCTTTGTGCGCCAAAGCCGCGCCACAGGGCGGGAACAGTACGTGGTGCCGTATCTCATGAGCGGTTTTCCCGGCTGTACGGATGAAGACATGCGCACCCTGTCGCACTGGTTGCGGCAACGGCACTGGAATCCGCAGCAGACGCAGTGTTTCATTCCCACCCCCGGTACCATTGCCACGGCCATGTTTTATTGTGGACGCGATGAGCTTGGCGAGCAGATTTATGTTGCCCGCACGGATGCCCAGCGCATGCGCCAGCACTACATCCTGATGCCCGCCACGGAGGATGGGGACGCACCCCGGCGACCTGGCTCGCGGACTGGTGTCAGGCAAGGCACACGGCCCGGCACACATGGTGACGCTCGCAAGCCTGACAGCACCCGGCCTGACAAAGCTGGCAAACCTCAGGACAGGGCAAGACCTTCCCGTGGCCCGCAAGGACAGCGGGACGACCGGCCTGCACGGCGCGAGGATAATGATCGTGGTGCTGTGCACGACAGACCGGGCCGTGGCGAAAGCCCGCAAAGGGGCAAGAACTCACGCTTCGGTTCTGATGATCGTAGCTCTGACCGCAATGGCAAACGAGGCGACGGACGGCGCGGCGGAAGACGCGCCTAACTGTGCCAGCAGGTGTTTCACAAGGAGGCAACCATGTCCCGCCCACTGACTTCAGAAGATGATCGGCTGACCCGTCTGGAAGAACTGACCTTTTTTCAGGAGGAACGCATCAAGGCCCTTGATGCGGCGCTGACCGCTCAACAGTTGCAACTGGACAAACTGGAGCAGGATTTTTCCGACGCAACATCTGTGATCCGCCTGTTGCGCGAGAAGCTTGGCGACCAGCCGGAAAATTCGCTGCCGCCCCACTCCATGCCCGAACGCTGGTAGCAGATGCGCCTGACGCGGGAGGTAAAGAACAACCCGCCAAGCGCTGTCAGAGGCTGTAATAGCAGATGAGCGCAGGCGCACGCCGTCGCCAGCAAAGCTCATAAGCTCAGTGTAGCATACGTACTGCCGCAAATAAAAAACCCGCCAAATGGCGGGTTTTTTATTTGTCTGAGGGGTTGGGGAAAGGCCCCGATCCCTCTCACAGGCAGCCTTTGCTTTAGAAGCCGAAGCCGTCGTTGTTGGCGCCGGAAGCACCAAAGCCGAAATCGTCCGGCACGGCGCTTTCTTCAGCGGCAGGGGCAGCTTCTTCACCGGCAGCGGCGGCGGCACCAGCGGCGGCACCGCCCACAACCATGCCCTTCAGGCCGTCCTTGATGGCGTCCTTGATGTTCATCATCAGTTCGTCATGGTTGATGGCGACCTTGCCCTGGAATTCGGCAACCTGCTTGCGCAGCCCGCCCATATCGGTGTTCATGGTCTTGATTTTGGCTTCAAGCTCATCAACCTTTTTGGAAAGAGCGGCAGCGCGGGCTTCAGCGGGTTCCAGAGCGCGCACGCGGTCTTCAAGGGCCACGGCGGCGGCGGTCTGAGCGGCCATGCTGGCGTAGGTTTCGCCAAGGTAGTTCAGCACCTTGTCGCACAGGGCCTTGGTCAGGCCGTCCATGCAGGTGAGGGAAACGTTGTCGCCAAGGGCGCTGCGGCCAGTGTTGACAAAGGCGTCCCAGGACTGGCCTTCAACCCAGTTCAGGTCGGCAAACTTGGGGTACCAGCGGGCCAGCCATGCGGCGGCAAAGGGGCCAACGGCCTTGGCGCAGGTATCACAGGCAACGGAACGACCGGCGACAAAACCGGCGATTTCCTTGACGTCTACGCCCTCCTTGCCCACAACCAGGGCAAGCACGGACTCCACGGGAAAAACCTTACGAGATGTATCGGACATGGCGGCCTCCTCCTCGGAGATCGTATTTTTTTCAGAAAAGCTCACGGGGAACTGTGCGCATCTCAAGGGCGGCCCCCGGCGCAAAGCCAGGGGCCAACGCCGTTAGCTTCTGCCGTACATGCGGGCGTAAACCAGGGCCGCCGTGCGGTACACGAAGTGGCCAAGCTTAGACCAGGGCAGGTAAGCGAAAAGCATCCACACAAATACCAGGTGCAGGTAGTACACCAGGAAAGCGGGCACAATGACGTCCGCCAGGCGGAAGCACTGCGACAGCACACCGGTGACGGCCACCAGCCAGATGATGCCCAGCAGATACCAGTCGTACCAGCTGGAACCCTGGAACTTGGGATTCAGCATCACGCGGCGGACAGTCAGGATGGCAAGACCGGCCAGCAGCATGAGCGCGCCCAGGTTGGCCAGAATCTTCACCGGGAAGAGCAGCGGCATGGGCGTTTCAATATGGATGAGCGGAATAACCTTGCCGCCCCAGTGACCAACAGCCACAACCGCAGTAACAAAAGCCAGAATGGCGAAGCTGTAGACCAGCAGCATGTGGCCAAACTTGCGGTTGGGGGTTTCCTTGCCGGTGACGGGGCCGTCTTCGCAGTCGTCAAACTTGCGGTGGGTGATGACTTCATCCCACAGCACGTCCCACAAATGCCAGATCCAGCACTTTTTCTTGCCAATGACGGCCAGTGAGCCTTCAGGCTTGAACATGCCCCACAGTTTCATGACGCCCCTGGCGATGATCAAGGCCGCGCCAAAGAAGGTCAGCATGAAGATGGGGTCGATGGTGTAGTCGCCGTAAAAAATCTGACCAAAAACAATGCGGCCATCGGCAGCGCGGGGGAACCACTGACCGCCGTTGAAACCGGCGCGGATCCACCACACAAAGAGCCACAACACAGCCGGGATGGCGAAGAGCACGGGCAGGCCAGCAGGCTTGCTCATGAGCTTGCCCACGCAGGTGGGTTCGGTCAGTTCGCGGTAAATGACGTTGCGCGCTGCGCCCATGAGGTCCGCAGGCTTGGCGCCGCGCGGGCAAAGGTCGGAGCAGTTGCCGCAGTTGTGGCAGAGCCACAGATCCACGTCGGCGCGCAGCTTGTCTTTAAGGCCCCAGGAAGCCCAGACCATTTCCTTGCGCGGATAAGGCGCATTGGCCGGAGCGAGAGGGCAGGCCACGGAGCAGGTGGCGCACTGGTAGCACTTCTTGAGGGATTCTCCCCAGATTCTTCCAGCGCCCTGACAAACTCCATATCAGGTTTGATTGTACATTGTGCCATTGCTGCCATCCTCCTACATGCCCTTGAACGGGTTGGGGCCCATGGCCATGATGCGGTCAACAAAGCCGTCGATCAGGTCGGGTACCTTGTCGTATTCGTCAATGGCCACTTCAAGCTGTTCCACGCGTTCGGGTTGCACGCCAAGGCGGTTGAGCGTCTCGGCAATGTTTTCCTTGCGGCGGGAGCAGATTTCAGAGCCCTTCACAAAGTGGCACTGGTAGTCATCGCCATATTTGCAGCCCAGCAGCATGACGCCGTCGTAGCCCTTGCTCATGGCGTCAGACACCCAGATGGCGTTGACCGAGCCAAGGCAGCGCACCGGAATGATGCGGCAGTAGGGGCTCCAGGGCTTGTTGCGGGCACCGGCCATATCGAGCGCCGGGTAGGCGTCGTTTTCGCAGGCCAGAATCAGCACGCGGGGGCCATCGGCTTTGAAGTCCTTGGGCACCTGCACTTCGCGGATC
>JASGGT010000010.1:0-35006 GCA_047602655.1 Desulfovibrio sp.
CTTTCATCCTTGCGGCCGCTGTCATAACCAATGGCGTTGACACGGTATCCTTCCTCTGGCTGCACGAGCAGGCTTTTGGTCACCTCCAGCACCTGTCCAAAGGGGGCCTCGGTTTCCCGTCCGTCCGCCAGCACCTTCATGCCCTTGATGCTGTTATCCATTTCGCGCCAGTCGGGGCGGATAAGCGTGATCATGCGGTTGCCGTAGTGTACGCAGTACTGGCCTTCCTCGCCCTTGGCGCAGGGCAGCACGGCCATGATGGGCTTGGATGTGACCGCCTGCGCGGGAGCATCCTTGGAAAGCGGCAGCAGGTTGATGGCCGGGCGCACGTCTTCCAGCGGTAAAAAAATCTTGTTGTCGGCAAAGGTGACGTCAAGCTTGTCCAGTAGGGCTTCGCGCACTCCCTCTGGGGTAAGCGCAAAGCCGCGTGTAAATTCAACCCCCGCCTGCGCAAGAAATGATTCCACCATCAGCAGATGGTAATATGCCCGTACTTCAACAGGAAATTCCTTGCTGGCTTCAAGCCCAAAGGCTGCCTTTCCCTGCCGCACCGCGTAGTAGGAAAGGCTTTTGTCCATCTCGTGATCGCCCTCGGCAGTCTTGGTATTATGCACGTGCAGGGCATGCTGCGGGGAGAGCAGCTTGCTGTTGGCCGATTCAGCGGCCAGCCGCGCTTCATTCCCCAGTGAACCCATGAACACGCCGTCAAGCGCTTCCTGGTCAATGATAACAGACTGCCCCCAGCGGTTGGGATTGCGCAGCTTGTCCTCAAACGTGGGCGGTAATACCCGCTGCCATCGTGCAGATTGAGCACCAGCGACACGCGGGGGTGACTTATGAGTTCCTGAATGCGCCGCACCGTGCCGAATTCAGGGTCGCGGTCGTCAAGCTTGGCAAACTTGCGGTTCATGTCGCCGTGCAGCCCACGCGACCTTTTGATAATGCTGGGAAAATTGAGGTTCGGCACCACCCACAACACGCCCTTGCTGACGGTGTAGTGCGTGGTCAGCAGGGTCGCGGCAGAAAATCCCCCCGGCTCGTCCCCCTGGATGCCGCCCACAACCAGCACCACTGGCGAGGCCGGGGCGGAAGGAGCGTCAGGCTGCGCAGCCGCGTCAGCAGTATGGTTGCCGTCAGTCTGCGCCGCTGCGGGGATGGCCTGCGCCTGCCCGCGGGCATCGTCGCCAAGCCGGATGGTCGTGAAATCCAGCGGGAAATTGCCGGAGGCGGCCGCTGCCGGGCCAATCGCGACAAGACAGCACAGGAGGATAAGTCCAAGGCTCAAAAAAAAGCCCGTGCCCGTGCCCGTGCTCGTGCCCAAGCCCGTGGAAAATATGCTGATGATGCGTGTGGTTTGTGTTTGCATGCCTGTGGTGTTTCGCGCTGAAGGTGCAGTGGATCCGTGACCGTATTTGCCTGCCAAGAACTACGCTATTCGGCGGAAAACGGCAAGATGAACGGGGTCTGAACGCGCAAGGCAGGGGCAACCTGCAAGCGGATGTCATCAGGAATTTACTGTACCCTTGCCTGTACGGCAGCCGTAAAAATATCACGGGTGCCAGCATAAAACAAAGGCGCGCTGCCGTGCATGGTCAGAAAACCAGCAGTAGGGCAGCGCGCCATGAATGGTGCGCCTCTGTGACGGCTATCACAGATTAATGAGTTTATTCAGGGTCAAAACCAATGTTGCTGATGGCAGTTTTCAGGGCCTGCATATCTACAGGCCCGGTTTCTTCAAAGCGCAGCTCTTTATCCTCAAGGCTGACCTGAGGATTGGCAACGCCAGATATTTTAGCCGCAGCTTCTTCTACAGCGGCCTTGCAGTGGCCGCAACGCATGCCATTGACTTTCAGGGTTTTCATCATATCCTCCATACAGGAATGAGTTTTCATTTTCATCTACAGCTTACTCGCCGCCATGCGGAATGACAAGTGGAGAACCCATGAGTACAACTACGGATAAAGCCTGCCCTTTGCGTTTTGACATCAGCGGCATGCACTGCGCCGCCTGCTCCTCGCGCATTGAACGGGTTGTGGGCCGCATGGAAGGGGTGGAAAAAATCAGCGTGAACCTGGCTGCCGCCAGTGCGGAAGTGTGGCCCGGCGATGGGCAGAGCAGCGATTTGCAGCAAAAGATCATGGAACGCGTGGCAGCCCTTGGGTTCAGCGCGGCTCCCGCTGCGGACGATGACGCCGCCCGACAGTTTGAAGAAGGCAAGGCACGGGCTGCGGCAGACATTCGGGCACGGTTGCGCCGTCTGCTGCCCATGGTGGCTTTTGCCCTTCCCCTTCTGGTTATTTCCATGGGCCACATGCTCGGCCTGCCCTTGCCCCAGGCGCTTGATCCGCACCTTTCGCCACGCGCCTTCATGCTGGCGCAGCTTGTACTCACCTTGCCCGTGGTATGGCTGGGCCGCCATTTTTATGTGGATGGCATCAAGGCCCTTCTGCGCAAGGCCCCTGCAATGGACAGCCTTGTGGCCGTGGGCACGGGCGCTGCCTTTCTGTTCAGCCTTGGCAACACTCTGCTGGGGCTTGCTGGCAGTGAACCCATGACCCGCGCCATGAACCTGTATTATGAATCGTGCGCCGTGCTGCTGACCATGATCGAATTCGGGCAGTATCTGGAGGCCGTTGCCAAGCGTCGCGCTGGCGACGCCATGGGTGCGCTCATGAGCCTGACGCCGGAAACGGCCCTGCGGCTCAACCCTGACGATGCCGCCGCCGCGCCGGAAGAAACACCTTTGGCACAGGTGCGCGTGGGGGATCATCTGCTGCTGCGGCCTGGCGGGCGCGTGCCCGTTGACGGCACCGTGCTGACCGGCAAAAGCGCTGTCGATCTGTCGCTGCTCACGGGCGAATCCATTCCCGTGCCCATCGGGCCAGGAGACAAACTGGCGGCGGGCAGCGTCAACGGCGAAGGCTCGCTGACCTTTGTGGCTGAGGCCGTGGGCGGCAACACCCGCCTGGCCCGCATCATACGGCTGGTGCGCGAGGCTCAGGGCAGCAAGGCCCCCATCGCCCGGCTGGCCGACAGGGTAAGCTTTTATTTTGTGCCCGCCGTCATGGCCATTGCTATTGTTGCGGCCCTTGCATGGCTTGTGCTCAGCTCTGAACCCATAACAACGCCGCTGACGATTTTTGTGGCTGTGCTGGTCATGGCCTGCCCCTGCGCCATGGGGCTTGCCACGCCCATGTCCATCATGGTGGGCACGGGACGGGGCGCGCAACTTGGCGTGTTGATCAAGAACGGCGCTGCCCTGGAGCAGGCCGGGCATATCAGCGTGCTGGCCGTGGACAAGACAGGCACCCTCACCACGGGCAAACCCGTGCTGACAGGCGTGACCATGCTGGATGCTCCTGCGGGCATGGATGAAAATGCGCTGCTTGGCATGGCCGCCTCGCTGGAGGCGCGTTCCGAGCACCCCCTGGCGCTGGCCCTTGTAGGCGCGGCAAAGGAGCGCAACCTCGCATACCTGCCAGTGGATGATGTGCAGGTAGCGCCCGGCATGGGTATTTCTGGTCGGGTGACGCATAATGGCGTGGATTATGGCCTTGCCGTGGGCAACAAAGCATTTATGGCAGAGCGCGGGCTTTCCGTGCCGGAAGAAGCGCAGCAAAAGCTGGCTCTGCTGGCCGAGGCCGGGCAGACGCCCCTGCTGCTGGCTCTTGAAAACAATGGCAGCAACAGTCTTGCGGGGATTCTGGCCCTTGCGGACGCCCTGCGGCCCGAATCCGCCTCCGTGGTGGCGGCCCTGCGCGGCATGGGCGTGCGCGTGGTCATGCTGACGGGCGACAATGAGCGCACCGCAAAAGCCGTTGCTGCGCTGGCAGGCGTGGAGGAAATTGCCGCCGGTCTGCTGCCCGCAGACAAAGCCGCCTATGTGCGGCAGATGCAGGATGAAGGCCACGTGGTGGGCATGGTGGGCGACGGCATCAATGATGCCCCGGCTCTGGCTGCCGCCAATGTGGGCATGGCTGTGGGTACGGGCGTGGATGTGAGCGCCGAGGCGGGCGACATCGTGCTCATGCGGGACGGCATGGAGGCCGTGCTCACGGCATTGGCGCTCTCGCGTGCGACAATGCGCAACATCCGCCAGAATCTTTTTTGGGCATTCGGCTACAACGTGCTCGGCCTGCCTGTGGCGGCAGGGCTGCTGCATGCGTTTGGCGGCCCCATGCTTTCGCCCATGCTGGCGGGCACGGCTATGGCGCTTTCTTCCGACTCTGTCGTTACCAATGCTCTGCGGCTGCGTTTCTTCAAGATCACGCGCTAGAACAGGTTACGAATGAAATGAGTTCACTGCTCTGGAACCGCAAGGAAGAGTAACAGGAAAGGCCCGCCAAATTGGCGGGCCTTTCCTGTACACGATGTGTGCCGGGTCAGGGCGTCATTGTTTTCAGTACGACAACGCCGCCGACAATCATGGCAACGCCCAGCGCGCGGCCCCAGCTGAGGGCATCGCCGAACACAATCACGCCGAGAATGAACGTTCCCGCCGCGCCGATCCCTGTCCACACGGCATAGGCCGTGCCTATGGGAATCTGCTTCTGGGCCAGAAAGAGCAGCCAGCCGCTCAGGGCCATGCTGACGACGGAAAGGGAAATGGCCGCTATACGCCAGGCGGGCGCTGTCTGCGCCACCTTGAAGCCGAGGGGCCAGCCGATCTCGCACAGCCCGGCCGCAATGAGTGCTACCCAGGGGTTCATTCCATATCGTTTTCGGGAGCTTCCGGGGCTTCGTCAGTCAGACCAAGGCGAGCCTGGCGGGCGGCTTCCTGCTTGCGCTCGCGCGTGCCCATGGGCTTGCGCGAATCAAAATCCGCACTGCGATCCTGCTGACGGGCAAAAACCAGAAAGCCCGTGTGGGCTGTCATGCGGTCTTCTGGGCGCAGGCGGTCAGCCACGGGTTTCCAGCGGCGAATAAGAATCTCGCACACTTCCACATCGGCAAAGGGGCCGCGCTCAAGGCCCAGCAGCAGCTTGCTCACCTGATCCACCGTGGGCAGCAAAAAGCCGAAGCTTGCGCCGGGGCGCACTGCGGCCAGTGCATGGTCGAGGTATTCCCATGGGGTGCGCACATCAAGGAAGAGAGCGTCCGCGCCGGTCACGGCAAAGCCTTCGGCCACATCGCGATTGTGCAGCTCCACATTTTCGCCCACGCCCGCCCACTCAAGGTTGCGGCGCGCCAGCTTCATGAATTCCTCACGGGCCTCATGGCTCACCACGTGTCCGGTGGGACCGCAGAACCACGAAAGCCCCGTGGTCAGGCCGCCGGAACCACAGCCAGCCTCAATGATGGTGCGGCCAGGCCCTGCGCCGAGGCGCAGGCAGATGTAGGCGATATCCTTGGGGTAGATGATCTGCGTCTGACGCTTGAGGCCCTTGAGGCGGTCATACAGGGTGGCTTCCATCACCTGAATGGGCACATTCTGGTTGGTGTAGACCACAGAGCCAAGATCGGCCTGCGCCACATCTGCGGAAACAAGGGTGCCATCGTTGCTGTGCCAGTCCTGGCCTTCAACTAGGCGTTTGACATAGCGGCGGCCCTTGGGAGTTACATAGACGACAAGCGTACCGAAGGGAATCATGAGGTTCCTTTATTAGCTGCTTCAGGGCTGCGCAAGGGGCGCTTCCCTCAGGTGTCAGAAAAAATGCCTCAGTGCCGCGCTGCCGCGTCTACCGAAACAAAGCGCCAGTCGGCAACGGAAAAAAGGCCGCGCGCGGTCAGCTTGAGCGAGGGAATCACGGGCAGGGCCATGAAGCTCAGGGCCATGAGCGGAGCCACATTGGCTGGAACGCCGTGCGCGTGCAGCAGAGCATGGATGGCATCCAGAGCGCGCACCACGGTTTCCGGGGCTTCGTGGGTCATCAGCCCGGCCACGGGCAGGGGCAGATCCTCCAGAATCCGGCCCTCGCTTGCCACGGCGATACCGCCGCCCATGGCAGCCACACGGCGCACAGCGGCCATCATGTCTGCATCATTATCGCCGCAGACCACAATATTGTGCGAGTCGTGGCTCACAGAGGTTGCCACTGCCGCGTTGCGCAGGCCGTATCCGGCCAGAATTCCTACGCCCACCTTGCCGGTGGCCTTGTGGCGTTCCACAACGGCCAGCTTGCACAGACCATCGTTCTGGCGGGCGTCAAAAAGTCCATTGGCGCAGGTGACATCGTGCTCTTCGGCATCCGTCACCAGCGAACCGGGGTGCAGGCGGATAACCCGCGCACGGCCCGATGGCAGGGGCAGCGCAAAAACATCGTCCGGCAGGGGCGCAAGACGCACCGTATTGGTCAGGTCGGTCAGGGGCGGATCCGCCAACAGGGCGAGCATGCGCCCCTCCGCCGCGATCTGTCGCCCGCCCGCAAATGTCATGCGCACGTTGAAGGAGGCCAGATCGTCAACCAGCACGCAGTCGGCGTCATAGCCGGGGGCAATGGCTCCCTTGCCTTGCAGTCCTTCGGCCTCGGCGGCGTTGAGGGTGCACAGGCGCACTGCCGTGACGGGGTCCATGCCCAGAGCCACGGCCTTGCGCAGCACTTCGTCCATATGGCCCGCCGTCAGCAGCTCGGAGGCGTGGCGGTCATCGCAGCAAAAGGCGCAGCGGTGGCAGTTGCCGGGCGTGACCAGCGGGGCCAGCGCGGGCAGGTTGCGCGCTGCGGAGCCGTCGCGCAAAAAGATGCGGCAGCCGCGCATGAGATTCTGGTGAAATTCTTCAGCCGTAGTGCATTCGTGCGTATTGGCAATGCCCGTGCACAGGTAGGCGTCAAGTTCCCTGCCCAGCAGGGCCGGGGCGTGCCCGTCAACGGGCTTGCGCCGCGAACGGCTCAGGGCAATCTTTTCCAGCACTTCCGGGTCGCCGCTAAGCACACCGGGATAGTTCATCATTTCGCCCAGCGAGGCTACGTGCGGGTCGTCCATGAAGGGCGCCAGATCTTTGGCTTGCAGCACAGCGCCGCTGTCTTCAAAGGGCGTGGCCGGAACGCACGAGGGCAGGGCCAGAAAGATGCTCAGGGGCAGGGTTTGGGCGCTGGCAAGCAAGAAGCGCAAGGCCGCAGTGCCGCATACGTTAGCCAGCTCGTGCGGGTCGGCCACCACGGATGTGGTGCCGTGGGGCAGGGCCATTTCGGCAAAGCGCGCCGGAGTGACCATGCTGGATTCCAGATGGATGTGGGCATCGATGAAGCCGGGCAGCAGATAGGCCCCCTGGGCGTCCACCACTTCGTGAGCTTCGCGCTGGCCGAAACCTAGAAAAACCCCATCGCCGATGGCAACGGAATCCTGACGCACCAGACCGGAAAAAACATCCACAACTCGGGCGTTTGTGATGAGTATATCCGCCGGCTCGGTTCCGGCGGCCATGTTGATGCGGTGTTTCATGGCGGTCTCCGCCCCGCAGGGCAGGCTGCACGACGCCGGGGCGTTTGCAGGATGGAAATTTCGGCTTTGCCGGGATGGTCTTGTCTGCGCCGCGTCACGCACGGAAGCTGCATAGCCTCCCGGCCCGTGCAATTCCGTGCGTGACGCTGGCGTTAAAACGTCTGACTTCTGAGTTCTGTGCCTAGAACATCTGGCGCATCAGGTCTTCGCCGCCTTCCGAGGTATCCACTGCCGTTCCATCTGCTGTGGTGGGGGAGGTGGCTGATGCGCCCTGCATGGGCTGGTCGGCCTTGAAGGCCAGGCCATCGGCCATCACAATACCCTCGGGCATCACAAAGTCGTCCTTGGGGTAACGGTCTTCCACTTCACTGCGATAGTAGCGGAAGATGGGGGCGGCAGTGCGCCCGCCCTGTTCAAGACGGCCAAGGCTCTGCACCTGATCGTAGCCCACGTAGACGCCGGTCACGAGGTAGGGCGAAAAGCCCATGAACCACGCGTCGCGCTCGTCGTTGGTGGTGCCGGTTTTGCCCGCTATGATGCGCCCATCGATCTTGGCGCGGCTGCCGGTGCCGGAATTGACAACTTCCTTGAGCAGGGTGTCCATAATATAGGCGTTCTGCGGGCTGACAGCCTGCCAGTGTTCCACTTCCTGCCTGTAGAGCACCCGGCCCTGCGGGTCGCTGATGGATGTGATGATGCGCGGGCGCACCCCCAACCCCTGATTGGCAAAGGCTGCATAGGCCTGCGTGAGGTTGAGCGGCGATACTGCTACAGCGCCGAGGCTGATGGCCAGTTCCTGCGGAAAATGCGGTTCAAGCCCCAGAGCCTTGGCGCGCTGCACCACATTGGCTATGCCCACCTGCTGCGCCACGCGTACGGTGCAGGTATTGCGCGAAAGGGCCAGAGCCGTGTGCAGAGGCAGTTCGCCCTTATAGTTGTGTTCGTAGTTTGAGGGCCGCCACACTTCATTGGTGTAGGGGTTCACATACACGAAGGGCGCGTCCAGCACCGTGGAGGCGGGCGTAAAACCAAAGTCCATGGCCGTGGAATAGACCACTGGCTTGAAGCTGGAGCCGGGCTGACGGCGGGCCTGCGTTGCGCGGTTAAAGTGGCTGTCGCCAAACTGGTAGCCGCCGATGAGGGCCACAACGTCGCCGCTCTGCGGTTCCACGGAGGCAATGGCCCCCTGCACCAGCGGGTCCTGCTGCAGGCGCAGATGGATGGGAGTATTCTTTTTGACCGCAGAGGAATCAAAAGGAATTGTCTTTTGTTCTTTGCGGCCCTTGGCGTTGGTTTCCGTAACCGTGATTTCTTCGGCGGAAACCCAAATCACATCACCAACCGCCACCACCTGGCGGGGGTCTTTGACGGCTGGGGCGTTGGCGGCCGCAACCTTGGGGTTGGGCTTGCGCGCCCAGGACATGGCTGAAACAGGCACAATGCCCGTATAGCCCTGACCCAGCGCCACTTTGACTTCCTTGGTGTCCACGGCGGTCACAAGGGCTTTCACCCAGTCGCCGCCTGCGAGATCAAGGGGAGAAAACTGGTTTTTCGCCAGAAATTCCTTCTGCTTTGCTGGGTCAAGCTGCTCCACGGGGCCGCGCCAGCCCTGGCGTTTGTCCAGTTCTTCCAGCCCACGGCGCAAGGCCGCGCCAGCCGCGGTCTGGTGTGCAGGGTCCATGGCGGTTTGCACGGTCAGGCCGGCTTCATACACGTAATCCGCGCCGTACTTGGTGGTTTCCACTCCCAGAGCGCGGAGATTGGATTCCGTAAAAAATTCCACCAGCAGGCGGCGGGCTTCCTCAAGATACCACTGCGCCGCCCCGCCCATGCCCTCGGGCATGCTCCAGTAGACCAGCGGCTCGGCCACGGCCTGATCATACTCGGCCTGGGTGATCCACTTGAGGTCGCGCAGGCGGCCAAGCACGTACATCTGCCGATTCTTGGCTTCCTCCGGCCTGCGGAAGGGATTGTAAGAACTGGGGGCCTTGGGCAGGCCCGCGATGACGGCGCTTTCGGCCAGGGTGATGTCTGAGGCGTGCTTGCCAAAATAGGTGCGGGCAGCCGATTCCACGCCAAAGGCATGTTCACCCAGATATATCTGGTTCAGATATATGGTAAGGATCTGATCCTTGGTGAAGTTTCTTTCAAGCTGATAGGCCAGAATGGCCTCTTTCATCTTGCGGGTATAGCTGCGCTCGGATGTGAGCAGCAACTGCTTGATGAGCTGCTGGGTAATGGTGCTGCCGCCCTCGCCCTGACGTCCCTTGCGGAAGTTGTTGATGGCGGCGCGCGCGATGGCCACGGGGTCAATACCCATGTGTCTGTAGAAGGCGTCGTCTTCCGCAGCCAGAAAGGCCATAGGCAGATAGCGCGACATGTCCTTGAGGCCGATGACAAAGCGCTTTTCGTGGTAGAGGGTGCCAAGGGTCGAACCGTCACGCGCCAGAACGACAGTAGCCTGCGGCTGCTTGTATTCGGCGATGCGGTTCAGGTCGGGCAGGTCGCGCGAGGCCCAGTAAAAAAGCATGGTCACCGCGCCGCCGCCCAGAAGGCCGCAGACTATAACGATGCCCACAAACCAGAGGGCGCATTTTTTCAGGGACAGACGAATTTTCATGGCAGGGCGATACCGTTTTTTTGGCCCGGCGTAAAGGGAGGGGAGCGTAGCGCGGGCTGATGAGAAGATATGAAATGTTGCCGGAAAGGCAAGCCCCACCGCAGGCGCACCGTACGGTACGGGCGACGCGGCCCGTGCGAGGGGGCGGTCAAAAAAAAGCGGAAGGTTTCCCTTCCACTTTTTCCAAAATGTTGCGGCTGGACTACACGCAGCCAGTGGGCTTGGGCAGGCCGGCCATTTTGCAGGCGCCTTTGCCGGGGCCGGAGGGGAAGAGTTCGTACACTTCCTTCAGCTTGTAGCCGGTGTTCTTGGAAAGAATACGGACCATGGGGGCGATGCCGTTCTTCTTGTAGTAGTCCTGCAGGAAGTCAAGGATCTTCTGGTGATCAGCGTTGATCTCAGAGATGCCTTCGGATTCCTTCACATAGTCCATCCATTCGGGGCACCAGTCGTCAAAACGCAGCAGGAAACCGTCTTCGTCAACTTCAAAGCTTTTACCTTTATAGGTGATCTCAGCCATGCGTGTGTCCTCCTTGGACAGCTATTGCTCAACCTCGCCGGGGCGGACGCCCAGGCGTTGCACAACCGGATATTTCCGGCCGAATTCCTCCGTTGGGCGCGAAAGCATACCGCAATCACAACGAGAGTCCTTATGACACAAATAATTTTTGATGGCAAGTCCTGTGCATCTTTTTTGCTCTTGCCGTGATTTTTTTGTTACGGCTTTTGTTGAGCAATTCAGATGCGATAAGATAAATATGATTAAATTGTAGGGATTTAGTGCTGGCAATAGAGCACTTTGCCGAGCTTGCCTACGCCGTCCATAAGCTCTTGCTCGGCCTTGGTATTTTCAAGGTCGCGCACACGGATGAACAATTGGCGGTTGCCATCGGCATTGGAGACGGTCAGCACCGAGAGCAAACGGGCATTATGCGCGCGCAGCAGGTCAAACAGGGGGCGCGCCGTGCCGGGCTGGTCGGGCAGTTCGATGGCAAACTGCAAGCCGCCCATGCGTGCGCCTGTGATGTCGACCAGAGCCTTGAAAACATCGTGGTCAGAAATGATGCCCACAAGCTTGCCGCTGTCGTCCACCACGGGCAGGCCGCCGACCTTGTTGTCCAGCATGATCAGGGCTGCCTGCTCGACAGTGTCGGTCGGTTTGACGGTGATGGGGTTGGCCGTCATAATGTTTTTGGCCTTCAGTTCGGCCAGCAGATAGTGCATTTCGTACATGTCGAGCGTGGTAGCCTTGGAGGGGGAGGCGTCTCGCACGTCGCGGTCAGAGATAATGCCAACGACCTGACCGTTTTCATCAACAACCGGGATGCGGCGGATGTGGTGATCCTTCATGAGCTTGCCCACTTTGAGCAGCGATGTATCGGGGCCAACGCTGACAACATCGGTGGTCATCCAATTCTGTACAGGCATGCTTCCCTCCGGGGGATATGTTTCAGGTTATAGCGGCGTGGTCGCAGCGACCCGCACGATCCTTTTATACACCAATGTGCCGAGGCTGCACAAGTGCGCGGGCTTGCTTTGCGCGCACAGACAAATTTGGAAGGGGCCGATATGCTTTTATATCTTGATTGCTCTGGCGGCATCAGCGGGGATATGACCCTTGCGGCCCTGGCGCATCTCGGGTGGACTATGCCCCGCTCGTGGCGGCGCTGGCCCGCGCGGGCGTGGATTGCCGCATTGACGCCAGGGGCGAAACACGGCCCGGCGGGCCGGGGCAGACGGTTGCCGTAAGTTGGAAGGCAGAAGAACAGCCCTTGCGGCATCCGGCGGATGTCGCCGCCATATTTGAAAAGGTTGAAGTCTCGCCCGGCGTGCGAAGCCGCGCGCTGGCAGCTCTGAACGCGCTGACAGAGGCCGAGGCCCATGCGCACCAGATTGCTCCGGCTGAAGTGCACTTTCACGAGGTGGGGGCCATCGACACCCTCGTGGATATTCTGGGCGCGGCATACGCGGTGGAGGCCTTGAGGGTGAGCCGGATATGCGCCTCGCCGCTGCCGTGGTTTTCCGGCAGTGTCGAGTGCGCCCACGGGCGCATCCCTCTGCCAGCGCCCGCAACGGCGTATCTTATGCGCGGCAAGCCGGTTTTTGCCACAGATGCGCGCGAGGAGCTTGTTACGCCCACGGGCGCGGCTCTGGTGCATACCCTTGTGGACCAGTTTGTTCCTGGGCCAGAGGGTGTTGCCGTGGCGCTTGGCACAGGTTACGGCTCGCGGCCCTCGCCAGCGGGCCTGCGGGCGTGGCTTGTGGAAGACGGCGCAGGCAGCGCAGACCACACATTTGGCGGGCGCGAACAGGTCATGCAGATCGAGAGCCATATCGATCATTTGAATGGCGAAGATCTTGGCATGGCGCTGGAGGCTCTTTCCGCCATGCCGGAGGTTCTTGACGTGCTGTGGCTGCCGGGCGTGGGCAAGAAGAACCGTCCGGCCGGATTGCTGCGCGTGCTGTGCCTGCCCGGGCAGAGGGATTGTGTGGAAAACGCCGTGCTGCGCCACACCCATACTCTGGGGCTGCGCGTGCAGACGCTTGATCGCGTGGTTGCGCCGCGCCACGCCGTTTCAATGGACATGGCGGGGCAGAGCCTTGCAGCCAAGGAGTATTCTATTGAAGGGCAAACGTATGTGCGCCCCGAGGCCGACGCGCTCAAGGCCGCAGCCCGGCGCAGCGGCGTGGGCGTTCCGGCCCTTCGCAACGCGCGCGTCAAAGATTGATGGGCCTTTTGCTGTGCAAGGTCTGCTTCAAGTGCTCCGCAGCTTGCCGGGCTAACGGCTTTTTAACATAAAGTTCCATAGCATGGCTGCCATCTTGCGCGCAGGCTCGAGCTGGCGTAAGGAGGCAATGGGCGAAATGCCCACCCAAGGAGGAACTTTATGCGTATGAAATATGTGTTGAAACCGTTGGCGCTGAGCGCCCTTGCCATGGGTATGCTCTTTGTGGGCACCCCTGCCGTGCATGCGGCCAGAATGGAGATGCCCCGGGGTATAGCAGAAGGGCGACCGGACGGGCGTCATTATGACCGTAAAGACGGGCAGAACCGTAAGACGGGCAGATGAACCGCCGCCACGAACCCGTGGCGAACAGGGCGAAAAAATGGGTAAGCCCCGCTACGACAAGGACAAGGGCGATCACAGGCCCCCGTGGTGATGAAATGGGCCGCCAGCGTGATGACCGTCGCCCCCCGCGTGACGGACAGATGAATAATCAGGATCGCCGTCCCCCGCGCGACGTGCAGCAGCGCGGCCCCCAGAACGGCCAGCGTCCGCTCCCCGTCCTGCCGACAATGACGACGACGTGCGCAATTAGCCACTGGGTATTCAGCCGGGATCGGCGCGCTGCATGCCGCCCGCCAAAGGCTTCCTTCCTTGGCAGGGAACAAAATTTCTCATAATGTTAACAGGCCCTAAAAGCAGTAGCGCCCGGTATGCGGGCGCTACTGCTTTTATATCGGGCAGCGGCGCCCTGCTCTAACCCTGGCATTTCTTTTTGAGGGCTTCGGCAATAGTGACGCCCATCTGGTGGCAGGCCTTGAGGGCCTCGTGATCGGGCCGCCAGTTGCACTTCACGGGTTCAGCGGGCATTTCCATGTTCATGGAGGCAAGCTGCTCGTGCAGGAACTTGGGACCCTCGCCCGACCAGCCGTAGGAGCCAAACGCGCCGCCAATGCGGTTCAGCGGGCGCAGACCCTTCATATAGGTAAGCTGGGCGGCCATGAGGGGCAGCACGGTATTGTTGTGGGTGGGCGAACCGGCAATGACCGCGCCGCAGTCTGCCAGTTCGGTCATGACGGCGCTGTGATGGTTCTGCTTCACGCTCATGATGCGCGTGGGGACGCCGTTTTCTTCCAGGCCGCTGCAAATGGCGTAGGCCATGGTCTCCGTGGACTGCCACATGGTATCGTAAAAAACGAGCGCGCGTTGCTGGGGCTTTTGCTCGGCCATGGCGCGATACATGTCGATGATGCCGCGCACGGCTTTTTCACCCCTGTGGATGAGGCCGTGGTCAGGGGCGATCATGTCGATATCGAGCTTTTCCACCACGGGCAAGGTCTTGAGAACCATGGGGGAGTAGGGCAACACGATGTTGAAGTAGTATTCCTTGACGCGGCGCGTATATTCGCCGTCATCGCCGAATTCATCAACAAAGCGGGCGGAGCTGGCGATGTTCTGACCAAAAATGTCGTTGCTGACCAGCAGCTTGTCTTCAGGAATGTAAGAAACCATGCTGTCGGGCCAATGCAGCATGCGGGTTTCCTGAAACACGATGGTGCGCTTGCCGATGTTGATGCTGTCGCCGCTTTTTACGGCCTGCACGGGCCAGTTTTTGCAGTCAAAATAGCCAGCCATTGATTTGAGGCCGGTCTGCGACACAAAAATCTTTTCCGGCTTGCAGCGCTCAATGATGGCTTCCAGCGCGCCAGCGTGGTCCAGCTCCATGTGGTTGCAGATGATGTAGTCGATTTTTTCCGGCTCAAGTACCTGAGCCATGCGGCACAACAGGGTGCCCTCGCAGCCCGAGGCAACGGTATCGAGCAGGACGTTTTTTTCGTCCTTGATCAGATAGGCGTTGTAGGTCGAACCGTCAGGCGAGCGGGAATAGCCGTGAAAATCCCTGTGGTCGTAGTCGACAAAGCCGACCCAGAAAATATCTTTTTTTATTTCTACTGGCTGCATGGTGTGTCTCCGCAGTGTTGGGGAATCCCCGTCCATGAAAAGCCCCGCTTTGCCTCAGGGCAAGGCAAAGCGGGGGAAAGAACGGGGAAAGGAAAAAATTAGGCAGGAGTGAACTGATCTTTACCCACGCCGCAAACAGGGCAGGTCCAATCATCGGGCAGATCTTCAAAAGGCACGTTGTCGTTTTCAGCGGGGTCGTATTCGTAGCCGCAAACGCCGCAAACATACTTTTGCATGTCATGTCTCCTGAATATATAATTGTGGATTTATGCCGGTGTAACAAACGGGAACCGCGGTTCCTGCATCAGAAAAAACTAGTTTTCCGCCTTCCAGTGGCCGTGCAGATTGCAGTATTCGCGGGCGGTAACCTTGGCAGCGTCAATGGCAAAGAAGGCTTCGGGCGCATCGCCGGGCTTCAGAAACTTGGTGTAGCTCCTGCCGTCGGCCAGCAGCTCGATCCATTCAATGTAGTGCTTTTCTTCCATGGGGTGGGCAACGCTGCCGACCTTGACCATGTAGCCGCCTTCAACCTTTTCGATAACAGGCACGTGCTTTTCAAGCGCGCCATCGGTTGCGCCTTCGACCATAAGCTTCATGGGGTCGCCACAGCAGACGATGTCTGCGCCGCCGCCGTGGAGAACTTCAACGATATTGCCGCAGTGGGTACACTTATACACTTCGAGTTGCGTGGGCATGAGTCCCTCACTTGTTTTGATAGGTTAGCTTGGGGGAGGTGGCTGCGCACGCCGCAATCAGCGCGCTCAGCCCCTAACCAAGAAATATTGTGAAAGAAGTGGCCCCTGATGTAAAGTCTTTTTTTTAGCATTGGTAATTATTATCAACAAATAAACTAAGTGTGTAAGCCTGCGAGAATCGCATGAAAAGCCACTTTTCAGGTGTCGAGGCTTGCCGGTAAATTACCTGTCCGCACTCGTTGGCAAGTTTGCACTTTCCGGGGTGCTTGCCGGATGGGCGAGGGAAGTGCCCGGTTCTGTGAGCGGCGCGTCAGCAGATTCTGCCGGGGTGGCCTTGAGTGTTTCAGGCGCGGCAGGGACATGCGCGGGCATGGTCATGTTTGTCGGAGCAGCCTCCGCGTCGGGAGCGTCTGCTGGCTTGGCGGGCGCAGCCATATCTGGCGTTGCGCCCGAGGGAGCTTGCCCTGCGGGATTGGGCTGCGCCGGTTGCGCAGGCGTGTCGTTTGCGGGCTGGGGCTGATCTGTATTTGCCGCGGGCGTGAGAGGCGAAGCGGATGGCGTTTGCGTTTCCGCAGGTGCTGCTGGCCGTGTGTCCCCTCCACCGGGAGTGCCGCCAGAGTTGCCGCTGGAATTTCCTTCAGCATTTTTGCGCCGGGCACCAAGCACATTGGGCAACACCGCCCGCAGATCGCCAGTCACCAGCAGGCCGCTGGGGCTCAGGCCCACAAGCTCGCGGGTAAGCGCTGCGGAACGAACCAGCAGGCCAGCCTGGCCGCCGCCTTCCACATACATGACGGTGCGCACGTTGAGGGGCAGGTGCAAGACCTGCTGCGCAAAGGAATAGGCTTCCACTGGCTGGCGGCAGTGCATGAAGAGAATCTGTCCGTCCCCGTCCTGCGCCACTGCGGAAATGGAATAGTGCGGGCCGCCTGGCGACCAGAGGATGCGCCTGTCGGCATTGATCATGCGGTAGTTTTGAATCACAAGATCATAATGATCCATCTGCTGCCGCCACAGGGGGCTGTCGCGGTCAAGAATGGCTGCCTTGGGCAGGGTGGGTTCATCCGGACCGGCCACAAAAAAAGCGCCAAAACGCTGCACCACGCGCCCGTTGTTCACATGCGAACCCTGGCGCATGTAGCCTGTGCTGGTGGATGCGTCGGGCAGGTACATGCTGGCATTGATGGCCGCAACAAGGTTGTACTGCTCGCCCCACTGGTTCAACTGGCGGGAGGGGCCGCCATCCTGCGAGCGGGCGCAGAGGGTAAAGTCAAAAGCGGCGGGATCTATGCGCAGCACGGTAAGGCGGGCGTCGCCTTCGTTGAGTTGAAATTCGCCAAAGAGCAGGCCAGGCTCAAGCGTACGCCAGGCCGCACGGCCCTGATCGTCCACCCCGCTTTTGGCGGCAGCGGCCTCAGGGGGCTGCGCGGCGCGCGTATCCGCGGCGGCAGGTAACGCAGGCGCGGGGGGGCTGGCCGTGTGCACGGCATCGGGCTGCGGAGCGCCCGGCTGATCCGGAGAGGCAAGGCCGGGCCGTGGGATGCCCATGAGGCAACAGACAATCAGGGCCGCCAGCCATGTTATCGGCAGGCTGCGGATTACCCGCCATGCGGGCCGGATTGCGTCCGTTGCTATAAAGAAAAACTGCCGGGTATTCATGTCTTGCCGTCTATTTTTATTGTCCGTAACCTGCATTACGACCGCTTTTGCCATTTGGCAAGGTGCGATGGCACATTTTTATTGACATATCAACTTATCTTGATATAAACATAAACAACCACGCCGCAGTAATCAATCGGGCTGCGGGCATATCGCGCCAAGGAGTCTTTCCATGCATATCGGCAAAATGATCCGGGAACTTTCGGCCCCTTTTTACTCTTTGGAGTTTTTTCCTCCTTCTGACCCGGCCCAGTTGCCTGATTTTTATGCCACGGTGGATCGTCTGCGCGCGCTCAACCCCCTGTTTGCTTCAGTAACCTACGGTGCGGGCGGCGCGCGGCAGCAGAACACCCTTGCTGTCACGGCAGAGCTGGCGCGACAGGGTATTACCGCCATGGCGCATCTCACCTGCGTGGGTGCGGAGCCGCAGTCCATCGCCGCATTTTTGCACGATTTGCAGGCTTCCGGCGTCAACAACGTTCTGGCCCTGCGGGGCGATCCGCCCGCCGACAAGCCGTGGGACTGGAACAAAGCCCACTTTCGCCATGCCTCTGACCTTGTGGCCTTTGCCCGCGAGGCGCAGCCTGGCCTTGGCATAGGTGTCGCCGCCTATCCCGCTCCGCATCCCGAATCGCCCACTTTTGCGGACGACAGGCGGTGCACGGCTGAAAAATTGCGTGCCGGGGCGGATTTTGCCCTGACCCAGTTGTTTTTTGACGCCCGCGAGTATGAAGACCTGGTGAGCCATTTGCGCGGGCAGGGCATTACCACGCCGGTCATCCCCGGCATCCTGCCCATTCAGAGCTTTGACTCGTTGCGGCGGGTGCTCTCGCTGTGCGGGGCCAATATTCCGGGCAAGCTCTATCTTGCCCTTGAGAAAGCCAATAACGATGGCGGGGCGGAAGCCGTGCGGCAGGTGGGCCTTGATTACGCGGTGCGGCAGATACGCAGCCTGCTTGACGCTGGCGCACCGGGCATCCATTTGTATACATTGAACAAAGCCGACATGTGCCTGCGGCTGGCTGAAGCCGTTGGCACACTTTAGACCTGTCTCTGACGATGGGCTTCACCAAAGGTTCAGGACGCCCGTTCAGGTTTTGAGCGGCGCAAATTGGCCGGGCTTGCGAGAGGCCGCTTCCTCGTCACGCAGCCAGTGCAATTTAAAGGTTGCACCAGATGCTATTCACGCTGGCCCGGGCATGCGGATGTATTGACCACCCCGCATGCTCGAGGCTACTCTGCCGCTATGAGTTCATCCATCGAAAAAGGACACGGCTGGCTGCTTGTGGCCGTGTGCACCTCCCTGTTTTTTATGCCGTTCATGATGGCCGGAGTAAACGCCGTGCTGCCGCCGCTGGGGCAAAGCCTCCATGCCAGCGCGCGCGAACTGGGCCTCATGGGGGCCTTTTATTCCATGGGGCTGGCTGTGTTTCAGCTGGCCAGCGGCAGCATGGGCGACATCTGGGGGTATCGGCGTATATTCTTGTGGGGCATCGCCCTGTTTGCGCTGGCCGGAGCCTTGCTGGGTTTTGTCAATTCTGTGCCGCTGTTTCTGCTGTTGCGTTTTGTGCAGGGGGTGGGCGGGGCCATGTTCAACGCCTGCGGCCTGGCTTTGCTTGCTTCGGCGGCTCCTGAAGGGCGGCGCGCCTCCTATCTTGGCTACAGCGGATCGTCAGTCTACGCAGGCATTGCCTGCGGGCCGCCTGTGGCGGGTTTTGTGGCCGGGTGGCTTGGCTGGCAGTGGCTGTTCTGGGGGAGCGCCCTGGCGTCCGTGGGTGTGCTGCTGCTGATGAAATACCGCGTCAAGCTTGAATGGCGCATGGCCAAGGGCAAGCCTTTTGACTGGAAGGGCTGTTGCATCTATGCGGGAGCCATGACGGCCCTGACGTTTGGCTCGTCCGAATTGGCCGATGCTCCGGCTCTGGCTGGCGGCCTGCTGGTGGCCTTTGTGGGGCTGATGGCTGCTTTCTGCGTCAAGGAGCTGCGGAGCGACTATCCCCTGCTTGACCTGCGCCTGCTTGCCCGTAACAGGGTATTTGCCCTGTCATCATTGGCAGCCTTTATCAACTACAGTTCGTTTTTCGGCATCGTGTTTTTTTTCAGTCTGTATCTCCAGTTCGGGCGCGGAATGACCGTGCAGCAAGCCGGGCTTTTTCTTGCCCTCCAGTCTGTGGTGCAGGCCATGACCACCCCTGTGGCCGCCCGTTTGTGCGGCAGGTTTGAACCGGGCAAGGTCAGCGCGGTGGGCATTGCCCTGTGCGGGTTGGGCCTTGTTGTGTGCGGGCTTTTGCGGGTTGATTCGCCCATGTACGTCCTGATTCTTGCCCAATGTCTGCTCGGCGTTGGCATCAGCCTGTTTGCGCTGCCCAATACTACCATTATTCTTGAGAGCGCGGGGCGCGACCGGGTGGGGCAGGCCGCAGGGCTCACGGGCGCTGTGCGCACAGGCGGCCAATTGTTCAATATGACGCTCATAACGCTGACCCTTGGGCTTTTTCTTGGCAGCGAGCCAGCCGGAACGCATAATATTGATGCCTTCATGGGTGCCATGCGCGTTGACCTGATAATCTTTGGCGTGCTTAATCTGTTGGCTGTGGGCTGCGCACTGGCCCGCAATCGCCGTTGACAGGCCTTTTTATCGCCTGTGCCCGCACGCGGCCTGCCATGCCGTGCCTTTGAGCAACAAATGCGGCATGCCCGCCAGAAAAAATGCCCACGGGCAAGTCTAAAGTTTTTATCGCTTCTGCCGTAAAGGGTTGAAGGACGGATAACGCCATGGTCGACGCAACCTCCGCGCAACTGCGCATGATGCTACAGGGGTATGAACAGCAGCTGCTGGCAGCCCGGCGTCTTGCAAGGCTCAGAATGCGGCGCAGAGTTGCCGAAGGCGATGACCCCAGCGACCCTGATCCTTCTGCCAGCCGTCACATGATGGTTGAGAAGGTAGCCCGCGAACTCTACGAAACCCTGCTCTATACCGGAAGCGACAACCCCGTGGTGGAGGAGATCCGCCAGGAGCTCGGCCGGGAAGTGGGGCAGGAAGTGCAGTTCACCTATCCGCCGGGCGGCAGACTGCGTATAGTGGGGCAAGGGCCGGATGGCCTGGAACCTTTATCGGACGAAAAACTGCGTGCGACCCGTAACGCCCTGTGGCGTGTCACACGAAAAAAAGTTGACGAAAGCATGCTTGACGAGCCGCCTGCCATTTAGGCTGGCAGCAGGTTGGGCAAGCGGAGAGAACTATGGAAATTCAGGGAAAGATCAATACGTTTCTCGATCCCTATGGCAACACTGCCAATCTCGAAAAGAGCGGAGAGGCCAGACTGAAAGGCAAAGCCAGCGGCACGCCTTCCGAAGGCTCGCAAGGGGACACAGTCAGCGTATCGCAGGAAGCCCAACTACTGACGGAAGCTCGGCGCACAGCCCAGAATACGCCCGATGTGCGCGCCGAAAAGGTGGAAGCATTGCGTATCCAGGTTTCCAATGGCACCTACAAGCCTGACAGCAAGCTCATTGCCGCCAATCTTGTGCGTGAGGAGCCGGGTTTGTTCCGGTAGCGCAAGCCGACATAACTACGCCGAGCGGTCATGGGAATTCCATGGCCGCTTTTTGTGCCTCTGGCCTGGGGCCGGGAGGCGGCGCATACAAGGGACTGCATGCCGGCGAACAGTTCGGCATGGTTTCTGCAATTCCCTCTGTGCCGGTATTCCGGCAAGGAGTCTGCGCCATGAAATTGACAATCCTGCGCCATCCCGCCTTCTGGATAACCACCGCCGCCCTGCTCGTATGCTGGGCCTTGCCTGCGCAAGCCGTGCGCATCAAGGACATAGCCACGTTTTCGGGCGTGCGCGACAACCAGCTTATCGGTTACGGGCTGGTGGTTGGTCTGGCCGGAACCGGCGACAAGAAGGATTCCGTCTTTACGCTCAGTTCCATGAAAAACATGATGGACAGAATGGGCGTGGGTGTGGACGCATCCGCACTTAAAATCAAAAACGTGGCCTCGGTCATGGTAACGGCGCGCATGCCGGTGTCGGCCAAGCCCGGCACCCGGCTGGACGTGACGGTATCCTCCGTGGGCGACGCCACCTCCCTCATGGGCGGGGTCTTGCTGCAAACGGCCCTCAAGGGCGTGGACGGCAAGATATACACTCTGGCGCAGGGCGCGTTGACCGTGGGCGGTTTTTCGGCCTCGGGCAAAGCCGCCAGCACCACAAAGAACATAGCCACCGTGGGCATCATCCCCGGCGGCGGCATTGTGGAGCGGGGCATTCCCTTTGAGTTCAACCAGCAGGATAAACTCACGCTCAATCTGCGCGTGGGCGATTTCTCCACAGCGCAGCAGATTGCGGAACGCCTCAATGGGGCCATGGGCGGGCGCTATGCCCGCGCCGTGGACGCCACAAGCGTGACCATGGACGTGCCGCCCCAGTACCGCAACAACCTCGTGCCGCTCATGGCCTCGGTGGAAAATCTGGACGTCAGCCCCGACACCTCCGCAAAGGTGGTCGTGGACGAAAAGACAGGCACTGTTGTGCTTGGCCGCGATGTGCGCATTTCGCGCGCTGCGGTGGCCCACGGCAACCTGCAAATCACTGTGCAGGAAAGCGAACAGGTGTCGCAGCCCGGTCCCTTCTCGCAGGGGCAGACTGTTGTGACGCCGCAGACGGAAACCAACGTGCGCGAAGAAAACCGGCATCTTATGATGGTGGAAGGCGCGACCCTTCAGGAACTGGTGGACGGCCTCAATGCCATTGGCGCAACCCCCCGCGACCTCATCTCCATTTTACGGACAATGCAGGCTTCGGGTTCCTTGCACGCGGATCTGGAGGTAATTTAAATGACCACGCCCATGTCAACCGCTCTCATTCCTCCTGAAGCCGGAGCGGGCGAAGTTGCCCGCAAGGAAGTTCAGTCGCGCCTGGCGGGCATTGGCAATCTGGGCGGGAAAAATATTGACCCTGCGCAAAAGGAAAAGAAGCTGCGCGAATCCTGCGAGGGCTTCGAATCCATTTTTATTCAGAAAATGTGGGAAGAAATGCGCAAAACCCTGCCCAAGTCCACCTTGCTGCACGGCAAGGAAGAACAGTTCTGGCAGGGCATGTACGATCAGGAACTTGCCAAAAAAATGACATCGGCTGGCGGCATAGGCTTGGCCGACATGATGTACGCCCAGCTTTCGCGCAGTCTGACATCCGCAAGTCGCGCCACGGCAACGGATGCTTCCGCAATTCAGCGGCCTTTTACGCCAACTGCGGCACCCATGCTTCAACCTGCGCCGGACGCGGATAGCGCGCACAGCGATAGCGGCAAGGACGCCGCAAAGGGCAAGCCCGGAACACCTGGCGCGGCTGCATCCGTCTACGGCGGCGTTGCCCCCATGCAGGACGCCGGACATGCGGAAAACGGATCCGCCGCTGCGCGCACGCTGACCGGGGCGCAGGCCGTGGCCGAAGGGCAGGATCCCGAGGAAGCTGCGCGCCTTGCCCAGCAGGCGATGCAGGCCTCGGCCCAGCCGGAGCGGCACAGGGTTGTGCGCACCTCCAATGTTGTCGGCAATATGAATTCCGGCCTCAATCTGGCACGCATGGCGCAGTTTGAGGCGGGCAGCAAACTGGGAGCCAATGCCGTGCGTCCGCCCATGCAGCAGATGCTTGGGCTTGCCCAGCCGCAGGGCAGGCCTGGACAGCCCGCGGGTCAATCTGGAGGGCAGGGGTGGGATCAGGGCAGCGCGCAGATGGGTATGTCCAATATGGATATTCCGCCACTTACAGGTGGGATTTTTGAACAGCAGTCCCAATGGGAGGGGGGCGGCATGCAACCCGCCATGCAGGCGGGCACGCGGCCGCAGCAGATGCAGGGGCAGAATATGCAGCCCGGCTCAAACGCTCAAGCTGCTCAGATGGCTCCTCCCCAGCCGCAAAAGGTTCGCTATACCACCAATATTCCGCCCACAGGACGAGGCGGCAAGCAGGGGTTGATCCGTACGCTCAATGTTGACGGCGCAGGCCCCAACAGCAATGCGGGCGCCGGTATTGCAGCCTACCATGCCCAGCAGGCTCAGGGCGCAGGCATGCAGCAGGTTCCTGCCCAGGGCGCGCAGCCCGCCGCGCAGGTAAGTACCCTGCCCATGGGTCCGGCGGGTCAGCCCGCAGTTCTGGCGGCAAGCCAGCCCGCAAGCCCCGGCGTTCAGGCTCCCAATCAGCCTGTGAACCCCGGTGTTGCCCCGGCGGCTTCGCCCGCATCTGCTCAGGGCGTGACCAGCCCCGTGCCGTTGACGGGCGGGCAGATATTCGTGCGTCAAGGCGGTCAGGGCGGAGCAGCCAAAGGGGCGGCTGCCTCTGGTATTCCGCCGCTGACAGCCACGGACGTGTACGGCAAACCCTAACCGTTAGTCATCGAGAGTGCTCCGGCGAGGGCCAAGCTGGCGCTGTCGCACGCTTTTGCGGCGAGTCAGCTCCCCAGGGTCAATCACTCGCTCAACCGCTCTGGAAGCCTGCTTCGGAAGGATTTTCAGGCACGAATTTTGCTTAAATTGTTCCGGGCGGCAGTTTCTGCCTTTTCCTGTCGGGCATTATCCTGACTACGGCTGAAAACAAAGGCCCTCGGGAGGTTCACATGCACAACGCCATTTATGAATCGCTTTCGCGTCAGGATAAAGCCCTTTGCCTGCTGCGCGACCTTCTTGAAGAAGAATATACCTGCCTTCTCAAGCGCGATACTGATGCCGTGGTGTCTCTTGAGTTCTCCATACAGGAATTGATCCGTCAGCTGGCCGTGGAAAAAACTTCTGTCATCAGAGGGCTGGGCGGCATGCGGGCCATGGAATACGCCGCTGCGCTGCCAGACGACATGGGTGCTGCCCTGCGGGAAACCCTGCTCCGGATAGATGCGAGCGAGCAGTCAGTTGCGCGGCAGGCATCGCGCAATACCAATCTTTCTCTGGCTCTGCTTGATCAGAGCAGCCGTACGCTTCAGGCGCTCACTAGCCAGGCCATGCCGCCCAAGGCGGAAACCTATGGCCGCCGTGGGGGCATGAGCGTGCAACGGCAAACGCAGGCTGCGTTGATCTCCGGGAGGCTGTAGTCATGCTCAGCGGTCTTATGAATGTGGGCAGGACTGCCCTCAACGCCGCGCAAGCCTGGATTTCGGTCACGGGCAGCAATATCGCCAATGCCGATACAGAAGGCTACACCCGTCGCTATGTGGATCAGCGCGATGCCGGTACCATCACCGCCAAGCCGGGCGGCGAGGGGCTTGGCGTCAATGCGCAGCAGGTGCTGCGTTACTTCAACTCTTTTCTTGAAAGTTCCTACGTGCGTCAGTCCACCAACTCTGCCCGCTGGGGTGAGCAGGAAGACATCATGGGTACGTTGGAAAGCCTTTTCAACGAATCCAATCGGGCGGGCATAAGTTCGTCCATGAACGCATTTTTTACGGCATGGCAGAAACTTGCGCAGCGCCCCGGCGATACTGCCTCGCGCGAAGATCTGCTTTCTTATGCCGACAACCTCTGCGACATGCTCGGCAATACCTCGGTATCGGTCAAGGCCCTGCAAAGCCAGATGGATGTTTCCATCAGCCAGGGTGTTAGCCGCGTCAATGAGCTTGCCAAGAGCATTGCTTCCCTTAACAAGCAGATCAACGCCACGACCATTGACGGCGTAAGCAATCCCAACGCCCTGCTTGATCAGCGCGACCAGCTCGTGCGCGAAATGTCGACCTATGTTGATGTTCAGACCGTAGATGCTGGGAATGGTGATTTTACGGTGTCGCTCTCCACCGGGCAGCCTCTGGTGCAGGGCATTACGACCAATGACTTGCAGGTTCTTGCGCCCCGCGCGGAAAACCGGCTTGCCATAGGCTCTTCTTACGCCGGAAACATCCAGTATGACGGGTCAGACAGTCATGAATACACGGTGGAAGTCCTTTCCGGCGGCAATGCCGGCGCTGCGGGCAGCGCAGGTAACCCCACGTTCCGCGTTTCGCTGGACGGCGGCAAAACCTGGCTGCGTGATGAGGACGGCAAGGAGCTGCACTACGAAATAAGCTCCAATGGCTCAAGTACCGACCCCGTGCAGGTGAAGAACCTGAAGATTTCCTTCAGTTCCACCAGCAATTTTAATGCTGGCGACAAGTTCGACATAATGCCCAAGACCGGGCTTTACTGGATCGAGCCCACGCGCGGGCCTCAAAATGTTACGCCCCAGATCGCTTTTGACGGCACAGACAACTTGAACCGCGTCGCGGTAGCTACCACCTACTTCAATGTCCGTGATGACAACTGCGGTCGGTATATTGACGAGCTGGACGCCACCGCCAAGTCGCTTATCTGGGAAGTGAACCGTATCCACAGCCAGGGTGCGGGCACCTCATTGCTCGATTATGCGCAGGGGCAGCAGGGAGTCTCCAATACTGCTGTGCCGCTTGGGTCGGCTCAGGCTGTGCTGCCAGAATCCAGCAGGCTCCAGGCTGGCAACGTCAATTTCTACTTTTACGACAAAACTTCGGGCGACTATGTTTCGTCAGGGCAGATTGACTTCAGCAGCATCACCCCTGGAACGCCGAATTTTGATCCCAGCAAGCACTCGCTGGATGATGTTGTTTCCGCCATCAATTCTTCATTTCCCGGCCAGCTTACGGCCAACATTCAGGATGGCAAGCTCGTGCTCAACACTGCGGCTGGCAGCAACCTGCAGTTTGCGCTGGGCACCGACAGCACGGGCATGATGGCAGCCCTTGGCGTGAATACGTTTTTTACCGGCACAGATGCCAGCAATATTGCCACCAGCAGCCAGCTGCACGACAATGTGAACTACATTGCCGCCGGGCAGGTCAACGGTCAGCAGCAGATCAACAAGGGCGACAACGTCACTGCCACAGCCATTGGCAAGCTGGCCGATACCACCGTGACCATTTCAACCGCGTGGAAGACCACCAGCAACCAGACCATCGGGCAATATTACGCGAGCCTGGTTACAACCGTGGGTGCGGATACCCGCCTTGCCAAGACAAATTCGGATACCACAAGGCCCTCACCAGCGACCTTTCCGAACAGGTAAGTTCTGCATCTGGCGTCAACCTTGACGAGGAAATGGCCAACCTGATCAAATATCAGCACTCCTACACGGCAGCGGCAAAGTTGATAACCACCGCCGACCAGATGCTGCAAACCCTTCTTGGGCTTAAGCAATAGGAGCCTGTCATGGCTATACGCGTTACGCAAAACACCATGTATGACAAAATGACGAGCCAGATGCAGAAAACTCTGGCCGCCTACATGGAAAGCAACGAGCAAGGCTCTTCGCAAAAAAAGATCAACAGGCCATCGGATGACCCTGCCGGCACATACCGTGTGCTGGTGACCCGAAACGACATCAGCGCTACCACCCAGTATCAGAGCAATGTGGACACGGCCAAAGGTTGGCTGTCGCTGGCCGACAACGTGCTCGGCACACAGTTGAGCAACTCTTTGACAAACCTGAAGGCTCTGGCTGAACAGGCCTCAACTGGCACTTATTCGGCCGAGAACCGTAAACAGATTGCGGATCAGGCCCGGCAGATTTTTGGTGAGATGCTCAATCTTTCCAATGCAGTATGAGGGCAACAGTATTTTTGCCGGGCAGCGCTATGACCGCAACGCCTTTGAAGAAAGTCTGGCGCTGACCAGCGCCGACACCAACTGGGATACGGCCATTCAGGCCGGGGGTATACCATCCAGGGCGCCTCCAGCAAATCCATGATGATTCAGTTTACCAGCACGGGCACGTTGGACGGCGGGCCGCAGACCTTTCGCTGGTCCAACGACGGCGGCACCACCTGGAGCACCGGAACCACGGCTGGCAGAACGCTGACGGCCAATGGCGTAACCGTTACCATGAAGGACAATCTGGCTGTCACCGCAGCCGATACAAGCGCCGGGGCTGGGTCAAAAAACGGTACGCTGGTGTATATTCGTCCAACGGCTGTCTATCAGGGCGATGATAATGATCCACCCCCTAAAACAACAATCATGGGCGGCCCTGCGAATCTGAAGACAACAGCCGAAGGAGCCTTTGGCGGCGACGTGCTGTTGCGTATTGACGGCAATGCCAATCTTGCCTCCTCGGGGAGCGTTGTAAACTATTCATACAGCACGGACAGCGGGTCAACATGGATAGCGGCGACCGCCACCACAGATGCAACGAGCAAGCTCCGTCTGCTGGTGCCCAGCGGATACGTGGATGTGGACGCCACCGCTGTGGCGGGCAGTACTGTGACCGCTGGCACGCAGATTCTTGTACATCCTGACCGCGCTGATCTTAATCTGGAAATAATGAAGGGTTCGTATATTTCGGTAAACAACGTGGGCAAGGATATCTTTGGCGGATATTACGAGGGCAAGCCAGCCCTGCCGGGTACGACAAACCTGTTTGACATGGTTGGTGATTTCATCAGCTATTGCGAAAATAACAACCAGGAAGGCTGCCAGCAGACGCTCGCAAAAATTGCCACGGTGCAGCAGAATGTACTTACCCAGACAGCCCGCATCGGCGGGCTTGAAAACCGGGTGTCGACTGCCAGCGACATTCTCAGTTTCCAAAAGCTAGACCAGCAGGACAGATTGAGCTATACTGAAGACATAGACCTGACCGAGTTGCTGACAAAGCTGACCCGGCAACAGTTGACGTATCAGACAGTGCTTCAGTCTTCTTCAAAGATAATGCAGATGAGCCTGGCCAGTTATCTCTGATGCCGAGTAGCGGCGGTTTTTGCCGCCTGATGCCGGGCAGACGTAAACGTTGCCGGGAACGGTTCATGCAACGATATAATTAACGGAAGCACCTATGCTCATATTGACGCGACGCCCGGGAGAAAGCCTGTATCTGGGCGAGAATATACGCATAACTATCCTGGGCATGCAGGGTAAACAGGTCAAACTGGGCCTGGAAGTACCTGATGACACCACGATATACCGAGAAGAAGTCTACAAGCGGGTTGTTGAAGAAAACCGGCGCGCCCTTGAAACCAGTAATAACGACCTCATGGTGGCTGCTGAACTATGGCACGAAGCAAAGAAATAGAAATCGACACCCGTCTTGGACGCCGTTGTATCGATACGGATAAGGTTGTGCACTTTCCCCGGGGGCTGGCTGGGTTTGAAAACGAGCGGGATTTTATCCTGCTTCAGATCCGCCCCGAAGCGCCTTTGCTTATTTTGCAGAGCGTGAATACCCCGGTGGTGGGGCTGCTGGTGGCCGACCCTTACAGCTTTTTTGACAAATCCTATGCGCCTCTGGTGGGAGATGCCGAAAGGCAGTTGCTCCATATCGAGAGCCTCGAGCAGGCAGCCGTGCTGGTGACGGTCTCCATTCCTGCGGGCGCCCCCGAGCAGGCGGCGCTTAACCTCACCGGTCCCATCGTCATCAACTATGAGGCCCGCGTGGGTTTGCAGGTGCCGCAATGCGGCGAAGGATTGCAGCAGGTGAACCTGCATTCCCTTAAGCCGGTGGAAGACACGTCAAGTGAGGAGAATGCGGCCTCTGACGCTGTAAAACCTCAGGAATGCGGCTGCGCCAAGGCTGTACCCACGGAATAATATTCCTTTTAATTCAAGGCACGTTGACCCGGTTGTTGCAAAACAACCGGGTTTTTTATGGTGTGCTGCAAACCCGGCCGATGCTTTACGAACTGGTGCGCTGCTTGCTGGCATTGACTGCCCCCAGAGAAAATAATTTGTAACAATATGTATTTAAAGAGTTTTAGTTGCACTTTTGTGATGAAATTGTTAGTGGAAAAAACAGTTGTGGTGAAAAAAATAACTTGCATGCGGTTTGACATGGTGCTAGATTGAGCGCACAAACAGTCGAACAAAGAGCCTGTTTGTCCTGAAAAAGTGCATTACCCAGCCTCATAACGGGCTGTAAAAATTACAGATGGCAACCCTCGGCAAAATCCGCAGACCCCTTCTGCGAATCCGTACCCCTTAACGGAACAGTTTTGCCTGCCTCTGCGTCCATGCCGTTCTCTCCTCGCCTGGCGGAGCGGTACACAGGACAATGTTGGCCCGGCGGCATACCACAGATGCCGTCGGGCCAAAATATTTTTCACACCAAAGCCAAGGCAAGCTCCACAAATCCCCAGGCTTTGCATGAACGTGTTGGCAGTTCTGACCGCAATGCTGATGTGTAAACATCGGTCATAGGTATTTGCTATTTTGCCTCGCAAAAGGTACTTGCCAGACTTATGCTGACTGCCGAATATTGGCATTAAACGAGGTGCTCAAAATCGCACTGCAGTGCATTCCACTGCGCGATCACCACAGGAAAAATACATTGATGATAAAGACATTCGCGCTTTTTGTGGCAACGGCTCTGGCGGAGATAACGGGGTGCTACCTTCCCTGGTTGTGGTTGCGTAAAGGCGGCTCTGCCTGGCTGCTTGTGCCCGCCTGCCTGAGTCTCGCGGTGTTTGCATGGTTGCTGACCTTGCACCCCGCAGCCAGTGGCAGGGTATACGCCGCCTATGGCTGCGTATACGTGGTCACGGCCTTGCTGTGGCTGCGCCTTGTGGACGGCGTGCCGCTGGCGAGTACGGATATCTTGGGCGGCGCGGTGGCTTTGGTGGGGATGGGTATTATTGTTTCCGGCTGGGGAACCGCTGCCTGAAGGCTCTGACTACCCGCCGCAAATGCAAAAAGCCGGGTGTAAACCCGGCTTTTTTACGCTCATGCTACAGAGTGGATGATTAGTCGATGCCCATGGCTTTGCTGATTTTTTTCGCGGCCTTTTTGACCTTTTCCAGCGGGCTTTTTTCCGCTGCCGCCTCAAATTCGCGCAGCAGCTCTTCCTGCTTGGCAGAAAGACGGGTGGGGGTAAGCACTTTCACCTCTACGAGCAAATCGCCGCGCGTGCGGCGTCCGGGGTAGGGCATGCCCTCTCCAGAAATTCGCAGCAGGGTGCCGCTCTGAATGCCCTTGGGGATTTCCAGCGGCAGGTTGCCGTCAATGCCGGGCACTTCGGCCCTATGGCCCAGCGCCGCCTGCACAAAGCTGATCTCAAGGGAGAAAATAAGGTCTTGCCCCTGGCGCTGCCAGCGTTTGTCCTGTTCAACGGTGAGCACAACATAGAGATCGCCAGCAGGGCCGCCGTGGACACCGGGCTCTCCCTCGCCGCGCACGCGCAGACGGGTGCCGCTGTCCACACCGGCAGGCACGCGCACCACAAGTTCACGGGTGTCTGTGGTGATGCCTTCGCCCTTGCACTTGGGACAGGGCTTGGTGATGACCCGGCCAGAACCCTGGCAGGAAGGGCAGGGCATGGATATCTGGAAAAATCCTTGCGAGCGGCGCACCTGACCGCTGCCGCCGCACTGACGGCATGTTTCCGCCTTGCTGCCGGGGGCCGCGCCGCTGCCGTTGCATTCGGAGCAGGTAACGTGCTTGGGCAGGGAGATGCTGATCTCGTCGCCCTTGGCGGCCTGTGCAAAGGTGATTGTCAGGTTGTAGCGCAGATCAGCCCCGGCCATGGGCCTGGGGCCGCGCGTAGCGGTAGAAAAGCCAAAAAGATCGCCGAAGATATCGCTGAAATGCGCAAAAATATCATCGTTACTGCCAAAACCACCTGCACCGCCCTGAACGCCAGCGCGCCCAAAACGATCATAGCGCGCGCGTTTTTCAGGATCGCGCAGCACGTCATACGCTTCGGCGGCTTCTTTGAACTTTTGTTCGGCCTCGGCATTGTCGGGGTTGTGGTCGGGGTGATACTTCAAGGCCAGCTTACGGTAGGCCCGTTTAATTTCGTCATCTTCGGCGCTGCGGCTTACGCCCAGCACTTCGTAGTAATCGAGCTCCATCGTAGTTCCGGTCACTGTGCGGCTTGTGCGCCTGTGCTAAAGGTTGTACATAAACGCGGCGGCTCCCCTGGGGAAGCCGCCGCGCGGACAATTTGTCCCCAAAAGGCTATTCCTCTGCGGCGGCCGTGTTATGGCCGGGCAGGGGGTTGTAAAGACTGTCGTCATCAGGCAGAACCTTTCCGGCGGCGATTTCGCGCAGGGCGGTTACAGCCTCTTTGTTGCGAGATTCTACCAGCGGTTCATAGCCTTCGCGGTACTGATGCACACGCTTGATAGCCATCTGCACCAGCAGAAAACGGTTGTCCACGCGCTGCTGACAATCTTCCACGGTAATACGGGCCATGCTGCCTCCGTAAGTACGCGGCTGAAACGCCGCATTCCGGGCCGCCACGGGCAACCCGGTTGATAAATAATACCGCCCGACCATTTGTAAAGGCCGGGCGTGTGCATACGCCTTGGCGCAGGATTCCCCTGCTGAAATAAGAATTGATATATGTCGTCCGCTGTGCTGTCAATAGGGCTGCTGAAGCGGCTGCCAGAGCGGAACAACAGACACCCCGAAATTGACGGGTTTGTCGGCAACAAGTTTACGGGATAATTATGAGCAGAGAAAAAAGATCATTCGCGCAGGAAACCTGTGTAAAAAGCGCGGGCAAGGCCATGCAGAAAACCGGCATGCTCTGGCCGGGATGCCGCGTGGCGGTGGCTGTTTCTGGCGGCGTGGACAGCTTTGTGCTGCTGCAAAGTCTTAAAATTCGCCAAGGAATCGTACCTTTTCACTTTGAAATCATGGCGATCCATCTCAACCCCGGTTTTGACGAACAGAGCCACGCGGCTCTTTTGCCCTGGCTGGCCAAGCGGGGCATACCCGGTCACATAGAAATGACAACCTACGGGCCGGACGCGCATTCAGAAAAAAATCTGCGCAGGTCGGCCTGTTTCCGCTGCTCGTGGCAGCGCCGCAAGCGTCTGTTTGAGCTGTGCGCCCAGTATGGCGCGACCCACCTCGCGCTTGGCCACAATGCGGACGATCTGGTGCAGACGTTCTTCATGAATCTGAGCCGCAATGGGCGCGTGGACGGCATGAGCATGAATGAACCCTTTTTTGGCGGTGGGTTGCAACTGATACGCCCCATGCTGCTGGTGGAAAAAAAGTTTATCCTCAAGGCTGCCAAACAGTGGGAACTGCCCATATGGGCCAATGCCTGCCCCTCGGCTGGCAATACCGCCCGCAGCTCCATGGGGGAAACCCTGCAACACCTTTATGGGGTATCCAAAGATTCACGGCGGTGCATTTTTAATGGCTTGACCCGCTGGCAGCTTGAAAAGAACAGCGTGGCTGCGGGCATGAGCGATGAGCAAACCCTGCCCGACGGGGACGCGCCTGACGGCGTTGCGGATTGACACAGGCCGCATCCCGGCTCTAGAGTGTTAGCCCAATGCTGTTCGGCAAATATCACATAGTCATCTTCACTGAAGGTCGTAGCGGCAGCCGCAACCTGCGTATGCGCGGCTGGTTTGGTTTTATTGCCTGCGTGCTGGTGCTGGCCCTTGTGGCCTGCAATATCTGGCTGCTGCGCAGTTGGCTTGAAACCAGACACCTGGGCGACGACCTGCGCAATGCAGACAAAACCATTGAAGAACAGCGCCGCCAGCTTGTGAATCTGGTTGAGCGCATCTCTGTTGTGGGGCGTGATCTGGAGCGGGTGCAGAGCTTCGACTCCAAGCTGCGCATCATGATGAATATGGAGAAAGATCCCACCGAGGCCGGTTCCATCGGCGACAGGCCGGGGGATTTTTCGCGTACATATCTGCCCTTGCACCGACAGGAACTTGCCGCCCGCAAGATGCTTGAGTTCCTTACCCGGCTCTCTGAATCCGTGCGGCTTGAAGAAGTGCGCCAGCAGGACTTGCTGCTGGCCCTGCGCGAAAACCGCGATGCCCTTTCTTCCATGCCGACCATCTGGCCTGTGGTGGGTTTTGTTTCTTCCAGCTTTGGCTGGCGCTCCGCACCCTTTGGCGGGCGGGGGCAGTTCCACAAGGGCCTGGACATCACCAACCGCATCGGCACGCCCATCATGGCGCCAGCCCAGGGCATGGTGACGCTTTCGGGGCGCGATGGCGCGTATGGATTCAGTGTTGAAATCAACCACGGCAGCGGCATTGTCACCAAATACGGGCACATGCAGCGCTGCGCCGTTCAGGAAGGCCAGTGGGTCAAGCGCGGTGAAATTGTGGGCTATGTGGGCATGAGCGGCCGCACCACCGGGCCGCACCTGCACTACGAAGTGCGCCTTAACGGTGTGCCGGTTGATCCCATGCGCTATATTCTGGAGTAGCCCGGCCATTTCCGATTGTTCGTTTTTGCAGCACCGTTTTGCCGCAGTCATACAGGTTTGCGGCGGCGGGCTGAAGCAATGGGGAAAATGCGGCACCATGCGTAATCATCACAAAACTTCTGGCAGGACATTTCGTGCCGCTCTTCCTCTCATGCCCGGAAATTCTGGCGTGTGCTGCGGATTTTATCAGGACATGTCGGATAGTTGCGCGGCATTTTCCCGACTGTTGGTAATGCCTGCCGGTCTGCTTGCAGGTATGGGCGCAGGTATGACCTGACGCGCGGGCTTTGTGGGGCAGGTTGTCTCGCTAGGTGCCGCTGGTCGGGTTTTCCACTGATTCCCTCTCTCCCGATCAAGCAAGCTCAGGCGCTCCCCCTCACAATCCAGGTTTCGCATTCTGAATGCGGAACCGTTTTTTATTTTTGAGCGTTGGATGGCGCGCTTGGGCGTCTGCAGGATCACTTTTTTTGTGGAGAGACATATGGATACTACCGAAAAAGGGCGGCGTGATTTTCTTAAATCGCTGGCGCTGGGGGCAGCTGGCGCAGCCATGCTGACGCCGCAAACCGTCAATGCGGCGGAGGGCGGCACCTTGCAGGTGTGGTCGTGCGGCGGGCTTGCCGAGGCCATGATGCCCGCGCATGAGACCTATCAGCAGCTGTCGGGCGTCAAGATCGTCTACACCGGGGCCTTTGCCGCAGCCTTGGGCAAATCCCTGCTGACCGGCGGCGGGCAGACCGAGGTTTTTGCCGGGCGTGTGCTGGCCTTGGCCCAGAATCTGCGCAAGGCCGGCAAGATGCTCAATTTCAGGCCCCTGTGCTTCACGAGCTATGTCATTGCGGTGCCCAGGGGCAATCCTGCCAAAATCGCCGATATTGAAGACCTGACGCGCCCCGGCGTGAAGGTTTCCATGGCGCGGGACGCTTCCGCTCCCGGCGGGCAGGCCGTTATGGGCATCCTCAAGGCTGCGGACATCACGCCCAAGGTGCTTGCCAATGTGCCCGAGCAGGGCAGTTGCGTGCAGCGCTCTGTGGAGAGCGTTGCCGAGGGCAAGGCTGACGCCATGATTGTGGAGCGGCGCATCACCCGCATGACGCGTTTTGCCGACCGGCTGGATCTGGTGGAAATCCCCGAACGGTTTTTCCCCGCAGGGCCGCTGACCTTTACCGTGGGGATGATGGCCAACGCCTCCGACCCGGCAAAGGCCGCAGCCTATATGGACTGGATCACCAGTGCCCAGGGTCAGGCTTATTTTGAAAAGGCCGGATTCATCCCCGCCATTTCGCCCAAGGGCATGGAACTTGTGGAAAAGCTGGGGGTAAAGGATGTTGCATGAAATTGTTGCCCGTCCCAGCCTGCGGTTGAGGGCGCTCCAGTGGTGTAATCGCGCTGTGTTGTTTGCCTCCACGCTGTTTCTCGGCGAGTGGGCCTTGTTTGGCGTGTTTCGCTGCCCCTTTGTGGTGCCCTTTGTGAGCTGCCAGAACTGCCCGGTCATTACCTGTCCCGGTCAGGCCGCCCGTATGTTCTGGGGATTCTGGGGCGTGTGGCTTGCTGTAGCGGCCCTGTTCGGCAAGGCTTTTTGCGGTTGGTTGTGCCCGGGGCAGCTTGTGAACCGGGCGCTTGCGCTCAATCCTTTCCGCTTTGGCCCCAACCCCGTGGGCGTGGCGAATTTTCGCTGGGCACGGTATCTGGTGCTGGCGGCGGGGCTGACAGCCTGGTTTGTTCTGGGGCAGCCGCGCGTGGACGTGCCTATCCGCGTGGGGGAATTTTGGCCCTCGGCCTGGCTTACGTG
>JASGGT010000091.1:0-10699 GCA_047602655.1 Desulfovibrio sp.
GTGGGTGGCTTCGTAAAAGGCCACCCACGGCACTGCCCCCACCATCGCGGGCAAGGACAAGGCCAACCCCGGCAGCGTCATCTTGTGCGGCGCGCTGATGCTTGAAAACATCGGCGTGCCCAAGGCTGCCGAGCGCATCCGCAATGCCGTGAGCAAGGCCATTGCCGCCAAGGCCGTGACCGAAGACCTCGCCGCCCAGGTGCCCGGTTCGCGCACTGTGGGCTGCGTGGAATTCGGCGACATCATCGGCGCGAATCTGTAGCATGCGCAGCGCTGCCCCCGACACCTGCCCGCAACGGCATAGGGTGTGGCGTGGCCGCCGCTGATATGCCTTTAGTAGCAAGAGGAGAAAAGGAGTGTTTTTACGGCGCTGCCCGGAGGTCAACTGACTAGCGGGCGCAACCGCAGGGCGCTCCTTTTCTCCCTCCTGCCCTGGCTTGAATGAAGGACTGCACCATGATTTCGCTGGATACTCTGCTGCTCTTTGTGCCCATGGCCGCCATTCTGGTAATGCTGCCGGGGCCGGACTTTGCGCTCATTGCCAAAATTTCGCTCATGAATGGGCGTCCACAGGGGCAAGCCGCCGCAGTGGGCGTGGCCCTTGGCATCTGCGTGCACACCACTGCGGCCATGCTGGGCATTTCGGCCATCATCGCGCAGTCCGTGCTGTGGTTCAGCATTCTCAAATATGTGGGTGCGGCCTATCTGGTGTGGCTGGGCATTCAGGCCCTACGCGCCGGGCAACGTGCCGGGCAGCCATTAAGCGCGGCTGTGGTCAAAACCGCCCAGGAGCCTGATGCGCCCAGCTCTGCGCAGCGCCTGACTTTGCAGCAATGGCTGCACTTCTTTGGTCAGGGATTTCTGACCAACGTGCTGAATCCCAAGGCTGTTCTGATTTTTTTGACTTTTCTCCCCCAATTCATGGATCCCCACGCACCGCTTGCCCCGCAGTTTCTCACTCTGGGCAGCATCATGTCTGGTCTGTGTCTGTTCTGGTATGTGCCCTTGGCCTACATGTTGGGCCGCATCCGGCATATCTTTGAGAACAGCCGCTTCCAGAAGTGGATGCAGCGCTGCACGGGCCTTGTGTTCATAGCCTTTGGCCTCAAACTGGCCACGGCGCAAGCTCGCTAACCCGCGTCGCGCCAGCGACCCGCAAACCCCTGAAGGTCTGCCATGATCGAAATAGTGAACAGTTCTGTGGTGATTGACGCCAACGGCATAAGCATGGCTGAAGAAGCCAGCGCCAAGGGCGTGGACATTGAAGCCGCCCGCAAAAACAGCCTTTCCGCCCGCATTTTGGCGGCGCATAATACCGGCACGGACGATGACGTGCTGCGCATCCGCTTTGACGCCATGGCCTCGCACGACATTACCTATGTGGGTATCGTGCAGACGGCCCGCGCCAGCGGCCTCAAGGAATTTCCCGTCCCCTACGCGCTGACCAACTGCCACAACAGTCTGTGCGCCGTGGGCGGCACCATCAATGAAGACGACCACCTCTTTGGTCTTTCTGCCGCGCGCAAGTACGGCGGCATCTTTGTGCCCCCGCATCTGGCGGTTATCCACCAGTATGTGCGCGAAATGATGACCAAGTGCGGCGGCATGATCCTTGGCTCAGACAGCCACACCCGCTACGGCGCGCTGGGCGTCATGGCCATTGGCGAAGGCGGGCCGGAACTGGTCAAGCAGCTGCTTGGCAAGACCTACGATGTGACCAACCCGCAAAAGGTTGTGGTCTGGCTTGAAGGCGCGCCCCGCCCCGGCGTTGGCCCGCAGGACGTGGCCCTCGCCATCATTGGCGCGGTGTTCAAAAACGGCTTTGTGAAGAACAAGGTCATGGAATTCATGGGCCCCGGCGTGGCGGGTCTTTCTGTGGAATACCGCTGCGGCATTGACGTCATGACCACGGAAACCACCTGTCTGTCATCCATCTGGACCACGGACGAAAAGGTGCGCGACTACATGGCCATGCATGGGCGCGCGGGCGACTACGCCGAACTGCGGCTTGAAGGCCCGGCCTGTTACGATGGCCTTATCCGCGTTGATCTGGGCAGGATTGTGCCCATGATCGCCCTGCCTTTCCACCCCAGCAACGTGTACCCCGTGGCCGAAGTTGCCAAGCACGGGGCCGAACTACTGGCCGAGGTGGAAGCCGAAGCCCGGCGACAGTTTGGTGACGCGGCCAAGGGCCTCAACATGCGCTCCAAGGTGCGCGACGGCGGCGTGTGGGTGGATCAGGGCATTATTGCCGGCTGCGCGGGCGGCAGTTTTGAAAATATCGCCCTGGCAGCCGCCATTCTGGATGGCAAATCCACGGGCAATCAGGCCTTCAATCTGGCCGTGTACCCAGCCAGCGAACCGCAGGGCCTTGCGCTCGTCAAAAACGGCGCAACCGCCAAGCTCATGCTCGCAGGCGCTGTGATGAAAACGGCCTTCTGCGGCCCCTGTTTCGGCGCTGGCGACACCCCGGCCCACGGCGCGCTCTCCATCCGCCACACCACCCGCAACTTCCCCAACCGCGAAGGCTCAAAGCCTTCCAATGGGCAGGTTTCCACGGTGGCCCTCATGGACGCCCGCTCCATCGCCGCCACTGCGGCCAATGGCGGCCGCCTTACCCCGGCGACCGAGCTTGACTGGTCCGCGCCCGCGCTGGCCAATGTTGATCTTTCCTACACTTTTGAACCGCTCATCTATCACAGCCGCGTGTATAACGGCTTTGGCAAGGCAGAACCCGAGGCCCAGCTCGTGCGCGGCCCCAATATTGCCGACTGGCCGAGCATGAGCCCCCTGCCCGAGCATCTGCTCCTGCAGGTGGTGAGTGTCATCACCGACCCGGTCACCACCACGGACGAGCTGATTCCTTCCGGCGAAACCTCGTCATTGCGCTCCAATCCGCTCAAGCTGGCGGAATACACCCTTTCGCGCAAAGATCCCGGTTATGTGGGCCGCGCCAAGGCTGTTAACGCCATGGAAGCCGCGCGCCTCGCCAACCCCGCCAATGCGGAACTGCTTGCCAAGGCACGCGGGCTTTTTGCCGTGTGCGGTCTTGACGTGTTGCAGGGTGCAGGCGACCTCAAGCAGGTGGGCCTTGGCTCCACCATCTTTGCCGTAAAGCCCGGCGACGGTTCGGCCCGCGAACAGGCGGCCTCCTGCCAGAAGGTGCTGGGCGGCTGGGCCAACATGGCTGTGGAATACGCCACCAAGCGTTACCGCTCCAACCTCATCAACTGGGGCATGCTGCCCTTTATCGTTGATCCCTCGCTGGCCGACAGCCTCAAAGTGGGCGACTGGCTGGTGGTGCCCAACGTGCGCAGCGCCGTGCAGAACGCCGACCCCAGCTTTACCGGCTATGTTGCCAGCGAAGGCGGGCAGGCCCAGCAGATCAGCCTTGCACTCAAGGAACTGACCAGCGACGAGCGCAAGATCATCCTCGACGGTTGCCTGATCAATTTTTACAACAGCTAAGAGGGGAAATTGGATGTTTTGCGGGAGAGGGACCCTTTAAAGCCACCGAAGGCGCACCGAAGGGGCGTTTTTCTTGGCCGCGTTGCGGGCTAGAAAAATGGACAGCTGGCTAAGGGTCTCCTCCCCCGTACCCCCTCCCCCTAAATTTTTTATTCTGCTATCTTGTGTGGCTACGAGGTCATTCAAAACAGCAAAAGGCCTCTGTGGAAATCCACAGAGGCCTTTTTACTTACGAATAAGTCGGCAGGGAGCTGATTACTTGGAGGCTTTCTTGTCTGCCTTTTTGTCAGCTTTTTTGTCGGCCTTGGCGTCTGCTTTAGCGTCGGGCTTGGCGGCGGCAGGCTGGGCTTCCACAGCGGGAACTTTTTCCAGCTCCTGCTTGATGGCTGCCTTGAGCTCTTCGCTGGCGGTGGCATCGGTCAGGCCTGCGCGCAGGTGTTCCGCGCCACGCTTGGGGTCTTCGAGAAAATAGATGTACAGCACGCCGAGGCTGTAGCGCACGGAGGCCTCGTCCTTGATCTTCACCACCTGCTCAAGGGCTTCGGCGGCTTCCTTGTGGCGGCCCTGATTGTGCTGGATAACGCCAAGCAGATACAAGGGCTTGGGATTGCTCACGTCCATTGTCACAGCGCGCTGGGCAAAGGTTTCTGCCGCGTCCCAGTTCTGAGCGGTCACAAGATGCTCGATCAGATGAATGAGCGCGCCAAGATCCTGCGGATTTTCAGCCACCTGACGCATGAGCTTGCCCACGGTCTGGGCGTCTTCGCCAGCTTCACCCCCGCCCATTCCCTGCTGCTGACGTGCCGCAACAGTGAGATGAGGATTCTGGAAGCGCGCCTTGAGCGAAGCCCCAAGCATTACAGCCAGCGCAACAGCCAGCGCGATAATGAGTATGCGGGAGGAAAGGTTGCCTTTTTTCGTATCAGTCATGATTGAGCATCTCCATCTGGGCAAGGCGCGCGGCCAGTGAACGCTGGCGAGCCGCCAGAAAAGCCATATACGAGCCAATACCAATCCATACTGCGGCATTGGCCATGATTACCCATGTCAGTGTATCCATAGTTCCTCCGGGTGGAGTGAATGATTTCAGTTAGGGGCCGAAATATCAGGCGCCCAGCCGATTCTGCGCAAGTGCGTCAAGTCGGTCGCGCAGGTCAAGCTGACGCTTGCGCAGCCACACAAGGGCCGCCCAGAGCAGGCCAAAACAGGCCACGCAGGCCATGACGGTAATGCGCATTTCAGGCTCCAGCCCGCCGCCCTTGCTGCCAAAAACAGCCGGATGGATAGACCGCCAGATGCGCGCCGACATAAAGACCAGCGGCACATCCAGAAAGGCCACCACGCCCACCACGGCGCACACCGTATTGCGGCGCTGCGGCGGCAGATCAAGCCCGCGCAAAACCAGATAACCCGCGTACACGAACCACATAATCAGGGTTGTGGTCAGGCGCGGGTCCCACGTCCACCACACGCCCCACGAGCGACGCGCCCAGAGCATGCCCGTGACCAGCGCAAGGCCGCCCAGCAGCACGCCCACTTCTGCGGCGGCAGCGGCCAGCCTGTCCGCGGCGGGATTACGCCGCCACAGGTAGGCCACAGATGCGCCGAACACCACAAAAAAACTCACCAGCGCCCACCACGACATGGGCAGGTGGATGTAAAATATCTTTTGCGCCAGCCCCAGGGTCACTTCCTCGGGGGCATAGGCAAACACAAGCCACTGACAGGCGGCAAAGGCAATGCCCCCCAGCAGGGCCAGAATCTGCGGCAACGCCGAACACTTGGGCATTACTCGTCCCCCGCGTAGATGTATCCAAACAGCAAAAGCCCGGCACCAAGAAACACAGCGTCAAAGGCTGCGGCAACGCCGAGCCACGCCCCCGGGCCATCCGGGTTGGGCGCGCCGAGCGCCTGCGCCCCCACGCTGATGCCCGCCAGCAAAAGCGGCGTCATGAGGGGAAACAGCACAATACTCAGCAAAGACTCACGGGCGGCCTGCCCCTGCGCCAGCGCCCCAAGCAGGGAGCCAAGAGCGCACATGCCGATATCCGTCAGCACAAGGGCCAGCAGAGCCTCGGGCAATGGCCCGCTGATATCCTGACCCAGAAAAACCACTGCCGCAGGCAGAAAAACAACCTGCGCCAGCACCAGCAGGGCAAGCCCCGCGCAGCCCTTGCCAAGCCATATGGCCTGCACCGGGGCAGGACACAGCAAAAGCCCGAGGCGGGAATTGTTCACTTCTTCCAGCGCGTAGAGCTGGTTGAAAATCAAGACCTGACAAAAGGCGGAGCTTATCCAGAACACGGCCGCAGCGCCCTGCGGCGCCATGCGCTCGCCAATGCCCTGCGACAGGCTGAATACAAAGAGCAGCAAAAGCCCGAGCAGCAAGGCCTGCACCAGCCCGCTGCCGCGCGCCAGCGTGAGGGCCAGGTCCTTGCGGGCCATGGCAAACATCAGGCGCAGCATGCGGGGCCTCCCTGAGCGCGTTCAGAGGCCTCTGCGGCAGCGCCAGCCGGTGTTTCCACCGGAGCAAAGCCGCCAAATCCTGCGGGGGAACCGTCATAGGCCAGCTTGCGGTGTTCCAGCGCCAGCAGCCTGTCTGCCAGGGGCGCATCGCCCGCCAGATCGTGACTGATAAGCACCACACAGGCTCCGCGTTGCCGCGCTGCAAGAATCTCTCGCCGCAGCAGGGCCAGCGAGGCCACATCAAGGCCTGTGCCGGGTTCGTCCAGCAGAAGTACGTCCGGGGCCTGCATGAGCACCCGCGCCAGATTGAGACGCTGGGCCATGCCGCGCGAGAACACGCCCGCCCGTTCGTGGGCGTGGGCTTCCAGCCCCACGCGGGCAAGCCCTGCCATGATGTCGTCACGGGTCAGCTTGAGGCCGTAGGCATCGCGCCAGAAGGCCAGATTCTCCACCGCCGTGAGGCCGGGATACAGAAAGGTGGCGTGCCCCAGGTAGCCCACGCGGGCCTGATCGGCCACGTTGGCAGCGCCAGCGCTTGGGCGGGAAAGCCCGGCCATGATACGCATGAGGGTGCTCTTGCCCGCGCCGTTGCCGCCCACAAGCAGCGAGACACTGCCCGCAGCAAGAGCGCAGCTTACGTCTTTAAAGACGACCTTGACGCCATAGACCTTGGCAACGCGCACAAGTTCCAGCAAGAGGGGCCTCCTGCGGCTAGGCCGCGCTGTTCTCGCTGTCCGACTCCGGCGCGGAATTCTTGCGGCGGCGCAGTCCGGCGAGCGGCACAAGGCACATGATGGTGCCGCCGATCCACAGCCAGTTGACCAGCGGCTCCACGCTGACCTTGACCACGACCCTGGAACTTTCATCCAGCCCCAGCAGGGAGGCGTAGACTTCGTTGCCAAGACCGGGGATCACGTCCACTTCAGAGAACTGCATAGTGCCGAACTTGTCGTAGAGGCGACGCTCCGGAGCGACTATGCCGATGGATTTGCCGTCCTTGAAGATTTCCAGCCGGGCGGCGATGAATTCATGGTCAACGCGGCGGCCTTCGCCCAGTTCGAGCAGGGTGGCAGTATAGCTGCCCACGGTGCTGCTTTCGCCCTTGGCGAGGATCATTTCGCGGTCAGTGGTGTACGGGCCGGAAAAGGAGATGCCGATGGCAACCAGCGCCATGCCTATGTGCGCGCCCAGCGCCCCGATGGTGACGGGCTGCGAGCGGTTGGCCTTGTCTGCCAGCAGCATGACGGCCCCAAGCACAATAGCCACAGCGGCGGAAGCGCCCAGCAGGGCCGTGGGCTGATGGTAGCCCAGCGCCCAGATAACCCCGGCGCTGACCACAAAGGCTCCGATTACGGCAAAAAAGCCCTTCTTGTTACGCAGGCCCCCGCCCCAGCCAAGCCAGGGACAGGCAGCCATCATCACCACGAGCAGCGCGCCGAGGGGCAGGCACACGCGGTTGTAGAAGCGGGCATCAAGACCGCGCGGCGCGGCAGACCACAACTTGCTGATGACAGGCCACATGGTGGCAACCAGAATAATCACGGCAAGCGCCAGCAGCACCCAGGCCACAAGAGTCAGGAAGCCCTCGCGGCTTTCAAGCCCAGCAAGGGGTTTGCCGGTTTTGGGCGAGGCAAAGGGAATCCACAGGGCAATGACAAGGCCGCCCAGCACAAAGATGGTCAGGGGCGTACCCACGCTGCCGTCGCCAAAGGCGTGGACGGAATCAATCACGCCGCTGCGCACGAGGTAGGTGGCAAAAAAGGCCGAAACCGTGGTGAGCACCATCATGGCAACGTTAACGCGCCCAAGCTTGCCCCGGCGGTCCTCAACAATCAGGGTGTGCAGCGAGGCCGTGGCGATGAGCCAGGGCACCAGAGAGGCGTTTTCCACCGGGTCCCATGCCCAGTAGCCGCCCCAGCCAAGCTCCATGTAGGCCCACCATGCGCCGAGCACTATGCCCGCCGTAAGGAACAGCCACGCCAGAATGATGAAAGGCCGCGAAAGGCGGAACCACGACCCCTCGCTGCTGCTCTGCCCCGAAAGACACTGGGCCAGCGCCAGACAGGCGGGCACGGCAAAGCCGCCGTAACCAAGGAACAGCAGCGGCGGATGAAAGATCATGCCAGGATTCTGGAGCAGGGGGTTCAGGCCGTTGCCGTCTGCCGGAACAGGCGATTGCAGCACAAAGGGATTGCTCCAGCTGGTGAGGATAAGGGCAAAAAAGCCCATGATGATGTAAAAAAAGCTCCAGTACCACAGGCGCGTTGGACGGCTGAGGTTTCTGTAGGCCCGCGTGAGGGCAAAGGCGCTGCCGCTCAGGCCCACTGCCAGGCCCCAGAAGAGCATGGAGCCGGGCTGCCCGGCCCAGAAGGCCGTGAGGCGGTAAAAGACGGGCAGTACGCGGTCAGTATAGCTGGCAACGTAGGCCACGCTGAAGTCGTTCCAGAACAGGGCGTGCAGCAGCAGGGCCGAGGCCAGCAAGAGCGCGCCGCTGATAACGAGGTGGGCTTTTTCCACCACGGCGAGGGAGTCTTCCCGGTTTTGCCACAATTGCAGAAGGGCCAGACCACAGCCGCCAAGAGCGGCCAGCAGGGCCACCAGTTGAAGGGCAAAGGCAAAAACGTACATGAGACTCCTTTATCCCGCTTAGGGAGCGGCCCGCCGCAGGGCGGGGCGTTACTATCGTTTGGGCATCGGGTGCCCGATTGCGGCTCTGCGCACTGAACTGAAACCCGGCCATCTTTGCAGGAAAGCCCGCAATGGCCCGCAACTATTGACAGGGCGAGGGGCCAGTCAGGCCAATCGCACTCGCCAATCGGCAATGCCGCTGAGCAGGCTCAGCTATTGCGGTTCTCTTTCTGGTATTTGGAGGGGCACTTGGTCATGAGCGTCTTGGCCTGAAAGCGGCCTTCCGGCCCCATGCCGCCTTCAACAATAACTTCCGCGCCAGCCTTGAAGGTGTCCGGCACCGCGCCGGAGTAGCTTATCTGGATGGTCTGGCTGGCGTTGTCCTTGTCTTCAAGGCGAAAATCCACACCGGGCGCGCCCCGGTGCTTCTCAATGCCGTCTTCGGCCACAGTACCAAAAAGCCGCGCAGCCACGAGTTTTTCGGGCGTTGCGGCCTTGGCTTCCGACACGTTCAGAAAATACACGCTGTTTTCAGAAAAGCCGGAATATGCAAGATAGCCCACCCCGCCCAAAAAGAGCAGCAGCGCGGCTATGTAGATGCCAGTGTTTTTTTTGCGGGCCATGCGTTTCTCCTGAAACATTGGGTCATGTTTGGTGCTGCCCGAAAGGGGCCATGACCTTCGGCCTGTTGCGCCGCAGGGGCGCGCAGACCGAACCTGCCGGGCTGGGGCTTTTGCCCTGGGCCGCCCGGCCCTGATTGCTCAAAACCTTACGCTATTTTACACCTGCTGACAAGATAGGAATTATTTTTAATAGAAGTATAACGCAGCTTGGGACGCGGGTTCTGTGATTGCGGTCACACTTGCCGCAAGCTTTGTGTGCGGGCGCACTCAACTGCATCAGCAGGCAAGCACGAGCGGCATCCACACCAGCGCAGGCATAAGCACACATGCAAGGCAGAATGTGGCCTGCGTCTTATCATACTACTGCAATAAGATTTCTGCCGCAAGGGATAATACAATTATTCCAGGCCGCCCAATCCGCATCGGCTGGCGCGCAAGCTGGTGCGTGCCGGATTTGCAAGCAGGGCAAGCGGGCAGGCGCAGCACAAGGCGGCAGATCAGCCCTGCCGGTTCACGCTCAGCTCGCGCCGCCGCTGCCGGGCCAGCGCGCGCAGATCATCCACATTATCGCTTTCGTCCACAATTTCGCTGCCGAGGATTTCTTCCAGCACGTCTTCCAGCGACACCACGCCGGAGAGGCCGCCGTATTCATCCAGCACCACAAAGAGGTGCACGCGGGCCTTGAGCAGATCGTGCAACAGCACGTCAAGCGTCTGGTTCTCAAGGATAAAGTGCGCAGGCCGCATGATTTTGCTAAGGGTCACATCCTTGCGGCCCTCGTTTATGCAGCGGCCCAGGGTGCGGCGCTCCACCACGCCCACGATGTCTTCGTTATTGTCGCCATACACGGGTATGCGGCTGAAATGCCAGGTGCGCTGGTCTGTGTAGGCCTGCTCCACGGTGAGGTCGTCCGGCAGTTCAAACACCACCGTGCGGGGGGTCATGATTTCGCGCACGCGTTTTTGGTCCAGCGCCAGCACGTTGCGGATAAAGGCTTCTTCATAAGGTTTGATGCGCCCCGCCTGACGCGAAAGGCTGGTGACGGCGCGGATGTCGTCCTCGGAAATAACCGGGCCTGCGGGCGGCGGCGAAACAAGGCGGGTTATCATGCTTGTAACCCACAGCAGGGGGGTCATGAGCTTGACCATGATGGCAAGCGGGCGGGCGAGCATCACGCCGAGCGGCTCCGCCTTGGTCACGCCCAGATTCTTGGGCAGAATTTCGCCCATTGTCAGAATCAGCACCGTAAAGCCCACGGCAAAAATCGACATGTATTCCGGCCCATACACGGCCAGAAAGGCCGCGCCCGCCACCGTGGCCCCGGCGGTGTTGGCAATGGTGTTGAGCGTGAGGATGGCGGCAATGGGTTTGTCCACCTGAGTGCGCAGGGCGTACAGCAGCTCGCCGGACTCACCGCCACGGCGGTGGCCGCCGTCGCGCTGGCCGCCCTGCCCGCTGCGCCCACGCACGCCGCCCAGACCGGCACGGTGACCGAGGACTCGGCCACCGCCCAC
>JASGGT010000092.1:0-10612 GCA_047602655.1 Desulfovibrio sp.
GTCCACGGCATCGTCAGCGGCCTGATTTGTGGCCGGACTTGCGGCCTGGCTTGCGCTGGCAGGTGCGGCCATTTCCGTTTCCCGTTCCGATGGCTGCGGGGGAATATCAAGGGCGTTCAGCAGATTGTCCACATCGCCCATGCCCGGCATGAGCAACTGTTCATTGGGGTCGATGGGATGATCGGTCTGCGTGGACGGGGCAGAGAAGTCCAGCGCCACATCATTGGGCTCGCTCTGGTCTTCGTCCTTGATGTCCATCTGGGCGAGCAGGTCGTCAATTTCTGCATCCGCCGCACTTGAGCCATCGTTGAGGCCGCGCATATGCGCGTTCAGCGCCTCCTGATCCGCTTCCACCTCGGGGGCGGCAGCGGGTTGGGGCTGCTCGGACGGATCGTTTGCCGGAACTTCGCCTTTTTCGATCAGTTCTGTGAGATCGATGATCTGGTCATCGGTTTCAGCGGTGTTCTTGGCAACCATGCGCCACCTCATGGGGTTATGTGCAGCGGCCAAAGGCCGGAGTCATGCAAAATACATCGTTTCATACTGCAAAAACGACAGATTTTCGTATCAGTTTATGGCAAAAGACGCAAATAGGACAAAACTCTTTGCGCCAGAATTGCCTTGTACCGCGATTTTGCAAAAAAAGTCAGGCAGGGGAACAGTCAGGAACTGTTGCCATCAGTGGCAAGTCTGGCAAGCCAACAAAAAAGCCGCCCGGAGGCGGCTTTTGAAGCAAGGCAGCTAACAGGCCTACGGATGGCACTTGGACTTGGCGCAGGCGGTCAGATCTTTCTTGAGTTCGGGCTTTTCTTCCACAACCTTGGAGTGGCAGCCGATGCAGTTGTTGTGCTTGAGTTCTTTCTTGGTGTGCACAACATAGTACAGGCTCTTTTCGCCCTGCTTGCCTGCGAGGTCGTCGTGGCAACCGGAGCTGCCGCACTTGGCAAAGCTTTCCTTGCCGTCAACCTGATGGTGACAGGTAACGCATTCAACCTTGGCATGCACGGCGTGCGGGAACATAACGGTCTTTTGGGAACCCTTGAATTCCAGCGGTTTGTCAGGAGCGGCGGGCGCTGCAAGCGCGGGCAGGGCCAGGGCAAACACCATGATACAGGTAAGAACCAGAACTTTCTTCACGGCAGACCTCCTTTTGTGCGGCAGATGAGAACAAATTGGTGTGATTTTACGGCCCTCATTACGGTAAGTCAATGACTATGGAAAAATGACATCCCAACTATTTTGGTAAGTTGCCGAGATTGGAACTCTTTTTTCGCGCGTAACCTCTGGGGGTGAGCATGAAGTTCCCCAAAGCCCGGCTTTCTGCATTGCCGATGATGAGTATGGAGAGCATGTCGACCTGTTCCGGGTCAAACTGGTCAAGCCGGAACACGCGGGCTTCCTCGCCGGGGCGAAAGGCCTTGCGCACAAGCCCCACAGGGCACTGCGGCGCGCGGAATTGCCGCGCAATTTCCAGGGCCTGCTCCAGATGGTGGGGCCGCCCCTTGGAGCGGGGATTATAGATGGCGCAGACAAAATCAGCCTCAAGGGCCGCGTGGAGCCTGCGCTCAATGGTTTCCCATGGGGTGAGCAGGTCGCTCAGGCTGATGCAGGCAAAATCGTGCATCAGGGGAGCGCCCAACAGGGCTGCCGCCGCGCATACAGCCGGCACGCCCGGCACAACAGTAAAAGGCACACTGTCCACAAGGCCCCGGCTTTCCAGAATTTCGAGGGCCAGACCCGCCAGCGCATAGATGCCGGGGTCGCCGGAGCAGACAAGGGCCGTGGGCTGGCCTGACAGGGCGGCGTCCACCGCCGCAGCGCAGCGTTCTTCCTCATGCCGCATGCCGGTGCTGATGCACTGCTTGCCTGCCAGCAGTTCCGGCGGCACCAGTTCCATGTAGAGGCTGTAGCCAGCCACGCAGGATGCATTTGCTATGGCCATGCGGGCCTGAGGGGTAAGACATGCGGCATCGCCGGGGCCGAGGCCGACAACATGCAGACTGGCTGGGTTCATCGTTCAATCCTGTCCGAGATGGCTAAGGCCAAAGTCAACTGGCCTTGCTCGATAGTTTTAGGGAGGAGCAGGCGGGGCGTGCCCGCCGGAAAAATCTGCGCTGCCGCCAGCAGGGCTGCTGCTTCGCATACGCTGAAGGGCTGCTGTTTAAAGCGCCTGCCCGCCGCTGCGGAGGGATTGGGCGTGGGGCAACGCGCCAGGTCGGCTGCTTCAAAGCCATGCAAAGGGACGCCCATCCGCTCGGCAAGGGCTTGCAGGGCGGGTTCCTGTAATTTTTCCTTCACGGTCGCCAGCGCCGCCACAGCCAGAGGTTCAATCTTCTGGGCCAGCAGCAGGTTGCGCGTAGCGGTTTCCACCATATGCCCGGGCGCGTTTTTGCGGCAGCCCAAGCCTATGACCAGCCGGGGAACAGCCACGCGCAAGATTGCGGGGCTTGGTGCAAGCTCGCGCCAGTGCGCCGCAACCAGGGGGCCGCGGTGTTCCGGCGGCGTGGCATCGGCCTCCCCTGCGGGCAGACGCTGCAACTGGGGATGATCCGGCACGGCGTGGCAGGGATCCCAAAGCCCCAGGCTTTCCCCTTCAATCATGGCGGCCTGCGCTGCGGGCAGCCGGTTCCAGTCCACTGGCAGCAGGCCCGCGTTGCGCAGGAGCATGTCCAGAGCAGGAGCGCTCTTGTGTGGCTGTGCGGTGTCTGTGCCGGGAGTGGGGGGGGCGGCAGTATCGGAAGCCGTTGTGATGACCGCCGTTGCGCCGAGCAGATGGGCCACATGGCTGGCCAGTTCATTGGCTCCGCCCCAGTGGCCGGAGAGCAGGCTTATGACGTGCTGTCCCGCAGGATCAAGCACGATCACAGGGGCATCGGTACTCTTGTGCGCAAGCAGGGGGGCAAGGGCGCGTACCGCTATGCCCGTTGCGCCGATGAAGGCATGCGCAGCAAAATTTTTATAGGTTGCCGCCAGCAGGGAGCCGACTTTTTCAAAGGGCGTAACTCCCGCAGGGCAAAAACGCGATGGGGCGAAGATCTCCACGCGGGACAGACCGGAGGGCTTGCCGTAGGCCGGGGGGGCCGATGGCTGGGCCGGACGCGCGGGAGGCTGGAGTTGACCGGGCAGGCCCCACGGGTTGACCGCAAGGCAGTCTGCCAGACGCTGCGCCAGAGGCAGGGCAGACTGGCTGAGCGCATAGCAGGCAAGCGCGGTGATTCGGCGGGGACTGTGCAAGGGGCCTCCCTCGGCTGCCTGTCTGATGACGCGCGGCGACAGGGAAACGGGCGGATGCCGCTGCGTGGAAAAAATAAAGAAGGGAACCCCGCATGCGAGGTTCCCTTCTTGCTGTGGCGACTTAAAAAATGACCTTGCGGGCCGCGTCCAGGGCCTTGTTGAAATCCTCATCCGTGTGGACAAAGGAAACCATGCCCGTCTCGTAGCCGGAAGGCGCAAGGTAGATGCCGTGGGCGCGCATCTGCTTGTAGAAGCTGGTGAAAAGATTCTGATCGCACTGCTTGGCGGTGGCAAAATCCGTCACTTCCTGCTCGCTGAAATAGGGGCAGAACATGGAAGCAAGGGTGGGCATCTGAATCGGTACGCCCTTGGATGCCAGGATGTCGCGCAGTTCTATGGCAAAGGCATGGGTGCGCTTTTCAAGCGCGGCGTAGTCGGCGGTTTTGAGGTAGCACAGGGTGGCTATGCCGGCAGCCATTGCCAGCGGATTACCTGAAAGGGTGCCCGCCTGATACACGCCGCCTCTGGGCGCGATGAGTTCCATGTAGCGGCGCTTGCCGCCAAAAGCGCCCACGGGCAGACCGCCGCCAATGATCTTGCCAAAGGTGGTGAGGTCGGGATCTATGCTGAAGCGGGCCTGCGCGCCGCCAAAGGCCGCGCGAAAACCGGTGATGACTTCGTCAAAAATGAGCAGGCTGCCGTACTGGTCGCAGACGGCGCGCAGGCCTTCGAGAAAGCCGGGCTTGGGCAGCACAAGGCCCATGTTGGCGGCCACTGGCTCCACAATGATGGCGGCGATGCCAGCGCCGTGCTGCTCAAAGATGGCCTTGACCGCATCAAGGTCGTTGTAGGGCGCAAGCAGCGTGTCGGCCACAACGGCTGCGGGCACGCCGGGAGTGCCGGGGATGGAGAACGTGGCAAGGCCGGAACCGGCGGCAGCGAGGAAGGGATCGGCGTGGCCGTGTAGCAGCCCACAAACTTGAGCACCTTATCCCTCTTGGTGGCGGCGCGGGCCAGGCGCAGGGCGCTCATGGTGGCCTCTGTGCCGGAGTTGACCATGCGCACCATTTCAAGGCTGGGCATGGCGGCAACCACTTCTTCGGCCAGGGTTACTTCTGCCGGGCAGGGAGCGCCGTAGCTGGTGCCGCGTTTGGCGGCCTCGCATACGGCCCGGGTGACGGAAGGTTCGTCATGCCCAAGGATCATGGGGCCCCAGGAGAGTACAAAGTCGACATACTCGTGGCCGTCCACATCGGTAATCCGGCAGCCGTGAGCTTCAGCTATGAACAGGGGCTGGCTGTCCACGTTGTGGCAGGCGCGCACAGGGCTGTTGACGCCGCCGGGAATAACCGCGCAGGCCTTTTCAAAAAGCTGCCGAGAAGTGGTATCCATCAAAGGCTCCTTGTATCAGGCAAAATAGGTCATGGAAATTTTTTTCAGTTCCTTGAGGCTGCGCAGCACGGCGTGCTCGCGCAGCAGGGTATCACGCTTGAGGTCATCCACCACGCCAAGGCACTCGGCCTCGCTGCGGCCATGGATCATGGTATAGAGCTCGTACGGCCAGTCGGGCGCGGAACTTGGGCGGTAGTAGACGTGGGAGATGTGGTCGTGCAGGGCGGCCTGCTTGCCGCACTGTTCCACAAGGTCGGCATCGATCTTCCAGGCCACCATGGCGTTGTGCGTCCAGCCGGTTTTCTGATGTTTGATGCTGGCTCCAAAACGGCGGATTGCCCCGGATTCCTTGAGCGAACCGAGCAGCTCAAGCACCTGGGCTTCTGTCATTCCTGCCTTTTCGGCAATATCTGCGTAGGGCGTGAGCGAATCTGGCAGGTTGTCCTGCACGATGCACAGCACGGCTTGTTCTGCGGGGGTAAACTGACGGCTCATGAATTCTCCGGTACTATGGGCTGAGGCGCTGCCCGAGGCAGGTGGGGCATATGCCGCAAGCACGGCCCCGGGCCGTTTGCGAACCAGGGGCCGTTGCGGCAGAAGCGGATTATTTTTCTAGCGCACGGACAATAGTATTCTGCTTAGCGCGAAAACGAGCGCGCAAACAGGTTCTGAATGGCGATGCGGCCATTGTCTTCAAGAAAACGCGTGCCGGTGGCGGCAAAATGGGCATGGGTGATCATGGGTTCATCTGTCTGGCTCCAGTTGTCCTGTCCCAGAAAAACCAGGCATTCTTGGGCTGGTCAAAAACAAGCAGGGGCTTGTTGCAGATTTTGGCAAATTCCGCTCCCCAGCCGGTGCCGCCCTTGACGGTGCCGTCAGGCTGGACTGCGCCGATAACAATGATCTGCTCGCCGCTGCTGACCTGCCAGCAGATGGACTGCAAGACTTTGCGAAAAAGGGGTGCGCGCGTGTATTCGCGGCTCATGAGGCGCGAAACGTAGGTCAGGCTGACATCCTTGAGGGCCAGTTCTTCAGAGGTGAGCACCCGCACGCCGCGCGTACGTTCGATCTGGTGACCTTCAAAGCTGTAGTTTACTTCTTCCATACCCCAGCTTTCGGCCAAAGCGCCGAAGAACTGCTCTGTTCCTGCGGCGCCGCCGCTGTAAAGCACACACTGGTTGGGGGTAAGCATGGATGCCCTCCTCAAAGGATTGTTGCGCCGGACAAGGGTATAAGGGCCAAAAAAACCGGCAGAAGCGTCATGAACATCATGGCAAAATTTGCAGCAGTCGGCAAGGCAAGCCCGCAAAGAAAAGCGGCGGGGCCGGAATGCGGCGGCATTGGCATGCACATGGCGCAAAATACGATGCGGGTACTGGCGTGTTGCTTTTGACACGTGTGTTACAGATGCGCCGAGATGCCCGCCCGAAAAAAGATCTGTTTTTCGGGCGGGCATGGTGTCTGGTGCGTTGCCGCCGTGAATCTGGGGCAGCTCAATCAGCCAAAGGCGCGGTACGCGTCTGCCTAGTGCGCCGTGGGCTTGAAGGCTCCAAGGCCGGTTTCAGACCGGATTTTCTGGTCGGCAAATGCCTCCCGCTCTTTTTGCGCCTGCGGGGACTGATCGCATATGGACACTATCCAGATGCACAAAAAGGCCAGCGGCATGGAAAAGATGGCCGGGGAGGAATACGGAAAAGGCGCGGAGCCTGCGGGATTGCCCAGTGTCGCCACCCACACGGCATCCGAGAGCATGGTCATGACCAGCGCGGCCAACAGACCCACGAAGCCCCCGGCAACAGCACCTCTGGTGGTGCAGCCCTTCCACAGAACCGAGAGGATCAGGGCCGGAAAGTTGGCCGAGGCCGCGATGGCAAAGGCCAGCGACACCATGAAGGCCACGTTCTGTTTTTCAAACACAATGCCGAGAAACATGGCGATGATGCCCAGGGCCACGGTTGTCAGCTTGGAGATCTTAAGCTCCTCGCTGGAGCTGGCCTTGCCCTTTTTGAGGGCGGAGGCGTAGAGGTCGTGCGCCACGGCAGACGCGCCGGAAAGCGTCAGACCCGCCACCACCGCCAGAATGGTGGCAAAGGCCACCGCCGACATGAAACCAAGAAAGATATTGCCGCCAATGGCGTTGGCCAGGTGCACGGCGGCCATGTTGCCGCCCCCGCGCAAAACGCCGTTTGCATCAAGGAATTCGGGATTGGTGCTCACAAACACGATGGCCCCGAAGCCGATGATGAAGGTCAGAATGTAGAAATAGCCGATCCAGGTGGTTGCCCAGAGCACGCTTTTTCTGGCTTCCCTGGCATCCGGCACAGTAAAAAAGCGCATCAGGATATGCGGCAGACCGGCAGTGCCGAACATGAGGGCAATGCCGAGCGAAATGGCCGAAACGGGGTCTTTCACAAAGCCGCCCGGCCCCATGATGGCCGCGCTTTTTTTGATGCCCACGGCGGCGGTGAAAAGTTTTTCGGGGCTGAAACCGTACCGGGCCATAACCATAAAGGCCATGAACGAGGCCCCGCCGAGCAGCAGGCAGGCCTTGATGATCTGCACCCACGTGGTTGCCGTCATGCCGCCAAAAAGCACATAGGCCATCATGAGCAGGCCCACGATAACCACCGCGTAGTGGTAATCAAGCCCGAAGAGCAGCTTGATGAGCTGCCCCGCGCCCACCATTTGGGCGATAAGATAGAACAGCACCACGACAAGGGTACCCGAGGCGGCAAATATGCGCACAGGCACCTGCTTAAGCCTGTAGGCCACCACATCGGCAAAGGTGAAGCGCCCAAGATTGCGCAGGCGCTCCGCCAGCATGAAGGTAATGAGCGGCCAGCCCACCTGAAAGCCGATGGCATAGATCAGGCCGTCAAAGCCCGTTGCCATGACCGCAGCTGAAATGCCCAGAAAGGAGGCCGCCGACATAAAGTCGCCCGCGATGGCAAGGCCGTTCTGAAAACCCGTGATGCCGCCGCCTGCCGTGTAAAAATCCGCAGCAGAGCGGGTGCGCTTGGCGGCCCACTTGGTTATCCACAGCGATGCACCGACAAAAATGGTGAACATGATGATGGCTGTCCAGTCGGTGTTCTGCTTTTGCGTTTCTTCTATAACGCCCGCCGCCAAGGCAATGCCGGGCAGCAGGGCAGCAAAAAGAGCCATGAAAAATATTGAGGCGGTGATGGCTGGGGCGGATTCCTGTCGCCCGAATTTATGGCCGGATGTGCAAGCGCTTATTCCCCTCATGACTGCACCTCTTTTTCAAGGATCTGCTTGAGCGCAGGGTCAAATTCGTTGTTGGCCTTGCGAACATAGACCGCTGTAAGCACAACGGTCAGCAGGATGATGCCGATGCCAAGGGGGATGCCCCAGGTCGTTGTCATTCCGGCTGCAAGAGGTGTGGCAAAGAGCTGTTTGTCAAAGGCGACAACCAGAATAAAACCATAATACGCGGCAAAAACCGCAAGCGTGAGTCGCCAGCCAAGGGCGTTGCGCGTCTTGATCAGGTGCTGGTATTGCGCATTTTTTTCAATTCGTTGCGTCAGTTCTGAGGCCATTGTTTCCTCCTCGCATACTTTTGTCCGCAATGTCTTTTGCGCAGACATTGGACGTTATGGGAGCCTGTGTGCGCCGTATCCGCGCGATTGCAGCGCCAGATACATCATGGCGGCTGTTATGGCGTCGTTCATGGCATCGTGCCTTGGCAGCGTGGGCAGGCGAAGGTTTCTGACCATCGTTTCCCATCGCAGATCAATGTAGGCGCCAGGATATTGCGCAAATCGCCAGTCGTAATAGCGGCCTGAAACCTCTATGCGACTGTTTGGCAATGCTGCCCCCATCAGTGGCCTCAAGTTTTTGTTCAACACTGCAAGGTCGTATTGCAGATAATAGCCCACCAGTGTTCTGCCTCTGACAAACTGAAGAAAAGCCGACAACACATCCTGAAGCGGCAGACCGGTGCTGAAATCACACGGGCGCAGCCCGTGCACGCGCACATTCTGCCCGTCAGGGGCATGTTGCGGCGTTATCAGCGCGTAAAAGGCGTCTCTGGTGCAAAGACGCCTGCCGTCTATGCAAACGGCGGCGATGGATAAAAGCTCTGCCTCCTTCACATTGAGCGATGTTGTTTCGCAATCAATGCTCACAAGCAGGCCGTCATCCTGATCCAGCAGGGAACGGTAAGGTTCCCGCAGGCCGCGCATGCGCCAGCGGCGCGTCACGGCCTGTATCCACGATCGGTGCATTTCAGAACCTGTCCAGCCCGTACCGCTGGCCGATCATGCGTTTGAAGCGCTTGACCACATGGAGGGCGTCCTGCAACAGGTCTTTGTCCAGAGTGGACAGGGTGGCCGTATCAATCTCGTTGCTCAGGGGGTTACCCTTACGCAGCATTTCAAGGCCTGCGTCCAGCCGCAGGCGCATCAGAAACGCCAGAGATTCGGCCAGGTCATCTGCCTGTGATTTTTCAAGAATACTCCGCGATGTCAGTGCCTCCAGTCGGTCAAAGGAGTTGGTGGCATCAATGCCCGCTTCCAGCGCCAGAACGCGGGCGCCGTGCACAATGGGGAATATGCCCGCTTTCTTGATGTCGAGCAGTGCGTTTTTTTCGCGGTTCAGCAGTTGCCGCCAAAAGCCGCTTTCGCCTGTTATGGTTGGGAACTGTTCAATGGGCAGGGCCATGCGCGCAAACCATGCCGCATCATCGTGCAGGGCAGAGCGCAAGGCCTTGCGGCAAGCCGCAAGCCATGAGGCCGGGCCGGAGACTGTTTCCGCATCCAGAAAAATTGCCAGATGCATAAGCCCCTCGCCCTGCGCGGAATCCGCCCACTGGCGCAAGGTCTGCTCCCAGCCTCGCACGGTATGCCGCCAGAGCGGCTGGTTCACCATCATGTCGCCTGGGCAGGGCGGGTAGCCAAGGCTGAGCATGTGCTCCGTAAAACTGTTTGCAGAGTGTTCCACCTCCTTTTCGTCCAGGCCTTCCGCAAGAATCAGCGCGTTGTCCTGGTCTGTTTTCAGTATCTGCTCGCCTCGCCCTTCGGAGCCAAGAGCGAGCAGGGCGCTCCCGGCAAATACGGCGGGCGTGGCCGTCATCTGCCAGAGGCGGGCCATGAGCTGCGCGTTGAGCACCTGCACAAGGCGCGCGAGCTGTGGCGTTTTTATGCCCTGAGTAACGAGGGTTGTTACCAGGGCATCCATGTCCCGCATGGCGCTGTGCAGGTCGGCCAGGGTGGTGGCCGCCTCGAGCTGCCGCGCGATCGACAGGGAATGGTTGGAAAAATAGGAAAGCAGGTCGATCATGGCCAGAACGCCCACAGGCTGCCCCTTGTCCGTCACTACAATACGATGGATGTTGTGGCGGGTCATGAGGAGCAGGGCATTGAAAAGGTAGTCGTCCTTCTCGCAGCTCAGCAGGGAGAACTGCGCGCAGGCCTTGAGTGGCGTCTGGTTGGAAATCGCGTTGGCCACGATGTCGCAAAAATCGCCCGTGGTGAAAATCCCTGTGCGGGAACCATCGCGCACAAAGATGGATCGCCTCCGGCTCTCCTTCATGAGCTGGGCGGCATGGGCAATGGTATCGGTTGCCTCGGCAACTATGGGCGGTCTGAAACCCGCATCGCTGATTTTGACCGCAAAAAGGCTCTGCCATTCGCGCCGGTCACGCTTTTGGGCAAGCTGGCCCAGCTTGTCGGCCACGGTTGCAAAAAAGTACGCGCCGAAGAGCGAATTTTTTTCCGTCAGGGCCAGCACCTCCCGGCCAGGGAACACGCAGAGCAGCACTTCTTCGTGCGCCACAAACCTGTGCCGCGTTCTGCCTGTCGCCAGTGAGCGGCAGTCAAAAGCTTCGTGCTCACGATACGCCCCCACAATTTCCTCGCCCGACATTTCACGAACAAGCCCCTTCATGACCAGATAGAGGGCGTCAACCGCGCTCCCTGAGGCAAGAATCTCCTGATCATTGCTGAAAAAAAGGATGTCGGCGGAG
>JASGGT010000093.1:0-10511 GCA_047602655.1 Desulfovibrio sp.
CGCAGATATCCCCCGACCCTGCATCCGCAGCATGGCGTGTGGACGGCCGGGAAGGAGAGCCGTACACTCCGGCATCCTTGAATGTAATGGAGACTGACATGCCTCAGAAATTTATCCGGCTTGCTGTGCTGGGCTTGCCCCTGTTTGCGCTGATGATTCTGTTTGCAGCGCAGGCGCAGGCCGCGCCCCTGACCACAAAATATTACAGCCTAGATCTGCCCGCAGACTGGGTGGTGGTGAACGGCCCCGCCAAGGTGCAGGAAGCCGTGCAGGTTGTGATGGGACAGAAGGATCACAAAAGTTCTGCGCTCATTATTGTGGGGCCTGCCAACGCGGGCGAGGCCGAGCAGGCCGCTAAAGGCAATGCCAAACGCTTGCAGGGCTCGACGCCGGTTCTTCGCAGCAATGGTCAGTGGGAATTTACCTTTGAGCAGAAGGGTGTGAAAGGCTACGGCATTGTGCGCGAGGATGCGCAGTCCAAACTTTTGCTCATGCTCGTGGTCAGTGGTGATGCGCGTATGGCAAATTTTGTGTACAGCATGCGCGGTCCGTACCGGGCCTTGGTGCCGCAACCGCCGCAACTTCCCTGATGTGCAATTTTTATGATTTCGGGCCGCCCGCAGGGGCGGCTTTTTTTGTCTGGAATCTCGGACAGGCGGGGATACAAAAAAAGGACTTGCGGATTACTCCGTAAGTCCTTTGATTCTTTGTGGAGCCCTTGAGCAGGATTGAACTGCTGACCTCATCCTTACCAAGGATGCACTCTACCGACTGAGCTACAAGGGCGTAGCAACGAAGAAAGCTTCTATCCTAACCGCAGGTGATCGTCAAGCATTCCTGCACAATTTTTTTATTTTTATGAAAAAACACAGGGTTGGTTGCCAGCTCCCACACCGGGATTACGCTTTCAGCATGCCGTGGATGGCGCGGAAAAGCGCGCGCCGGGCCTGCGGGGAGGCGTTCTCCGCAGCTTCCTTGCGGGCGGCGAGGGTCATGGTCAGGAGTTCATCCTGACCGGGCATGGCTGGGCTTTTTTGTCCGCGGCTTCCGGCTCTTCCATGTCCTGCTCCGGTTGGGCACGCGCGGCCAGCAGGCTTGCCACAAGGTCGGCAAGTTCGCCTTCGTCCGCGGTCAGCAGGCGGTCGCGCCACTGTTCTGCCTGATGCAGGGCGGCGGTGGCGGCTGCGGAAACCTCGCGGCGGGCATCCAGCATGGCGCGGATGGGCGCGGGATCAATCTCGCGCATGACGCGTCCAATGAACTGCATCTGGCGGCGGCGGCCCTCGTGGTCGCCTATGCGGGCGTATAGTTGCAGGGCTTCCCTGAGGTCTGCGGGCAGGTCAAGGTTTTTGACTTCCTGCGGGCCAAGGCGCGTCAGCTCTTCGCCCATGTTTTGCAGGGCAAGGCTCTGGCGTTTTTTTTCAGAGCGGCTGGGCGGCAGGTCAAAGCCTTCCGCCTCATCGCTGGATTTCCATTGGTACTGTTTTTTGCGCGGCATTGCCTCTCCGTCAGATATAGATGCCCAGCAACACGCCAGCCAGCACGACCGGCGAAATGATGCCGTTGATGGTAAAAAAGGCCGTGTTCACATGGCGCAGATCCTGCGGCTTCATGAGCCTGTGTTCCACAAGCAGCATGACGCTGATGCCGAACCACACCACGTACCAGGGCCAGGAAAGACCAGCGGCAAAACCCGCCAGCAACAGAAAGATGGACGTCATGACATGCGAAAACGCGGCCAGCGTCAGAGCCGTATCCGGCCCGAAAGAAGCAGGCACGGAATGCAGCTCAAAGGCCACGTCAAAATCCATGTCCTGAAACGCATAATAGATGTCAAAAGCCGCTACCCAGAAGGTAACAGCCCAGAACAGCAGCACGGGCGCAAGGCCAAGGCTTGCGGGATTGACCGAGAGCCAGCCAGCAAGCGGGGCAAGACCCAGCGTCGCGCCCAGCCAGAAGTGGCACAGGGCCGTAAAGCGCTTGAGCATGCTGTAGATGGCCGCAAATAGCAGCGCTGGCACGGAAAGCCACAGACAGACAGTGTTCAGCGCCGCGCAGGAGGCAATAAAGATAGCTGCCATGAGCGTGCAGAAGGCCCATGTCTGCCCCTTGCTGATAACGCCCGTGACCAGGGGGCGGCCCTGCGTGCGCGGGTTGTCGCGGTCAAAGGGCAGGTCGGCCAGCCGGTTGAAGGCCATGGCGAATGAACGCGCCGCGATCATGCCGATGGTCAGAAAAATCAGGCTGCGCGCGGAGGGCAACCCGCGTGCGGCCAATACCGCTCCTGCCCAGGCGTAGGGCAGCGCAAAAATGGAATGTTCAATCTTGATCATCCGGCAAATGTCGCCAAACTGGCCAAAAGGCGTGGAAAGCCTCATGCCGGAACGCGGGAAAAAGCCCATGTTTTCTCCTTAACCGCCGCAGTCGGCGGGGTCGCCCTGCAATTTGGCAAGGGCGTGGGGCAGGGCGGGCAGTACGGCGGCAAGGTTTTCCACAACGGCCTTGCGGCTGCCCGGCAGGTTGATGATGATGCTTTGCCCCAGCGCGCCCGCAGCCGCGCGCGAAATAACCGCGTGGGGCGTTTTGGCAAGGCTGGCGGCCAGCATGGCCTGAGTAAAGCCCGGCAAGGGCGTATCGAGCAGGGCGGCAGTGGTTTGCGGCGTGATATCACGCGCCGAAAGCCCGGTGCCGCCGGTGGTGCATATAAGGTCAAAACCCTGGCTCAGGGCAAGCTCCGTCAGCAGGGCGCGCAGTTGCGCGGCTTCATCCGGCAGCAAAAATCCCTGGCTGTGACTCAGCGGCATGGCGGAGCCGACCATTTCGGCAATGGCGGGGCCGCTCAAATCCAGCCGCTGGCCGCGCGCGCCTTTGTCCGACAGGGTTATCCAGGCAAGGCTGTACCCGGTTTTTCTGGCGGTTACTTCAAGCGGGCCTTCGGGCAGATCCGTCAGGGCAGTCAGCAGCAGGCACTGCACCGCGTGGCTTGCTTGCCAGGGTTCCTCCCCATTGCCTCCGGAGTTTGCCGTGTTGGGCGGCAGGGGCATCCAGGCGCGCCCCGTAACCTTGAGCAGGGCAGTGCCGCAGGCCCCGCAAAAGCATGTGCCCACCCGCAGGTGGGGCATTGCCCACGGCTCGGGCGTCATGAGGCCGTGACTGCGGCAAAAATCGGTATCCGTGGCGGCAACAGGCAGCAGGGGCAGACATTGGCCCCGCTTGCAGGCGTGTACGTGCAGCAGGATATTCATACGTTGCTCCGGGGAACGGCCGATGGATGGTATCGGATTGGAGTGGGCAATAGATTATTGTAGCCGCAAGCGCAATGGGTTACAAGTCCGATACGCGCCTGCGTTTGCGCAGCCAGTAAAGCCTTTCGCCTGCGCATGCCGCGTCCGCCGCTCAGGCGGCCCCCCAACGCTGCACGGCAGCGTCATTTCCGTGTATTTTAAGGAGTATCCCCATGAGCACCCGCAGCCAGGATCAGACCCAGGACCTGAAGGTTCTTGGCACAGGCCGCCTTCAGTCCCCGGAGGGCGGCCCCAGCGTAGCCCTGCTGGAGGCCTTTCCCAACTGCTTTCCCCAGCGCCCGTATGTGATCAGCATCAGCTTTCCCGAATTTACTTCGCTCTGCCCGGTGACAGGCCAGCCCGACTGCGGCACCATCACGGTGGAGTACATTCCCGATGAGCTGTGCGTGGAATCCAAGAGCTTCAAGCTCTATATGTTCGCCTTTCGCAATCACCAGTCGTTTATGGAAACCATCACCAACAACGTGCTGGAAGACCTGCGCACCCTGCTCAATCCCTGCTGGTGCCGGGTCAAGGGGCTGTTTGCGCCGCGCGGCGGCACGCGTATCCACGTGTTTGCCGAAACCTTCAAGGATACCATGCCCGAAGAGCAGAACCGCCTTGTGCGCGAAGCTGTAGCCGCGTGGAAGTCCGAACCCGATCCGCATCGGCCGTAGTTGCAACTCGTTTGTTCCCGGCGGTTTTGCGTTGCCAGCAAAACCGCCGGGAGTGGAAAATTTTTGGTGCAGGAGCTTGCTGACCTCGTGTATTGACAATCGCGCCGCATACCTGCCAGCGGCGCGCTGCCCAGATTTCTTGCATGACTGAAACGAGGAATAATGATCGCTTCTGAAAGCGGCTGCGCGCATGGCAAGGGTGCTGAATCCTCCCTGTCTTGCGCTCCCGACCCTGTCGAGCACGCCCCCGGGCACTCTGGCGGCATTGCGCGCACGGCGGCTCTTTTGGGCGGCTTTGCCCTCGTTTCGCGTGTGCTTGGTCTTTTGCGCGATATGAGCATGGCCTGGCTTGTGGGCGGCGGCGCTGCCGCTGATGCGCTGGTGGCAGCCATGCGGCTGCCCCATGTGCTGCGCCGCATGCTGGGCGAAGGCTCGCTTTCCATGACGCTGACGGCAAGCCTTGTGCATCTGGAGCGCATGGGGGCATCGCCCGGTCATGCCGTGCTGGCGGAGCGCAGCCGTGGCATGCGCCTGCTGGCCCGTGCTCTGGCCGTGAGGCTTGGCATTGTGCTGACCCTGCTCACAGTACTTGGGCTGGTGGCCACCCCCTGGCTTACTGATATTCTGGCTCCCGGTTTTTATGGGCCGGAACGGCAGGAGGCCATATACCTGCTGCGCATCTGCCTGCCTTACACGCTGGCAGCGGGCATGGCAGCTCTTGGCATGGCCCTTTTGCACAGCCTTGGCGTGTTCTGGCTGCCCGCTGTTTCACCTGCCCTGTTCAATATTGTCATTCTGTGCTTTGCAGGGGCGGCTGCTCTGGGCCTGCTGCCTGCGGCTCCGGCTCTGGCAGTGGGCATGCTTTGCGGCGGTATTGCGCAATGGCTGGCGCAATGGCTGGCCGTGCGGCGTTTGTTGCCGCTGCATAATGCACGACCCGCCGAAGAGCCGGATACCGCGCAGGATAACGAGAGCAGGGATGCATCCACACTGCGCAGGCGCGCGGCATCCCTCGCCTGGAACTGCATTGGCCGTCTGCCCGCAGGCCTGCTTGGGGCCTCCGCACCGCAGCTTGCCATGCTGGCAGCCATGTCTCTGGCTTCCAGTCTGGGCCGGGGGCAGGTGGCTGCTCTCTACTATGCCGAACGGCTGCTTGAACTGCCCCTTGGACTGGTGGGCGTGTGCCTGGGCATGGCAAGTCTGCCCACGTTGAGCCGCCTTGCCGCTGCCAAGGAATTTTCGCTTTTTTCGAATCAGCTGCGCACGGCCCTGCGTTTGACCCTGCTGTTGAGTCTGCCAGCCGCCGCAGGATTGTGGGCTGTGGGGCCGCGTCTGGTGGAAGGCCTGCTGCGGCACGGAGCCTTTGGCGACAACGCAGCCTATGAAACAGGGCTTGCCCTGCGGGCCTATTTGCCGGGCCTGCCCGCCTTTGCCGTCAACCGCTCCCTGCTGGCTGCCTGCAACGCGCTGGGCGAGGTGCGGCGCACGGCGGTCAGCGCCGTATGGGCCGTGGTTGCTACGCTTGCGGTCGGGGCCGCACTGGTCCATAGTCTTTCGGGCAGTCTTGGCGTCATGGCTCCGGCATTGGCCGTGAGCCTTGGCCTGTGGCTGCAATGCGGCTTATTGCTGTGCATTCTGGGCAAGGCGCTGAAAAAAAATTCAGCTGGCGCGGCATCTGCCAGTGCGTGTCTGCCCCCGGCGGGCGCGGTGTTGCGGCAATGTGCCGCTGCGCGGCCACGGCCCTTGCCGCAGGCAATTGCTGGAACTGTTGCACGGGCGCGGCATCTGGCTGGGGCTTGCTCTTGCCATCATTGGCGGCGCAACGGCCTGGGCTGTTTGTCTGTTTATTCTGCGCGATACGGATGCTCTTATGGCTGCCCGCGCACTGGCGCACCGTCTGCATGGCAGGCCACACTAACAGTAAGGAGCGCGGGAGCGCGGCTCTCGCGGCAAAGCATATGCCCAATATTTCTCACGTTCTGCGCCGCAGGCTTGCCCTGGCTGTCTGGGGGGCGGCATTGCTGCTGTTCCTGCTGCTTGGCGTCTGGAACGTCAACGAGGACAGGCAGGAGGCGGAAAACCGCCTTGGCAGCGAGGCCGGGCGTACCGCAGCGCAACTGGCGGCCCTGCTTTCCCTGCCCGCCTGGGAGCTGGACGAACTGACCGCGCGCACCATTGTTATGGCGGCCATGACCGATGAATCCATTTACGCCATCAAGGTGCAGACGCCGCGTGGCATGCTGGAAGGGCAGCGCCGCAACTACCAGTGGGAACCCATCCCCTGGGACGATGAAATAGCGGAAAACAGCGTGCAAGGCATGAATCCGCTCAAGATGGAAGGCCGCCCCGTGGGCTCGGTGGAAGTGTACCTTTCACCCCGCATTACGGATGAATATCTGGCCCAGGAGGCTCGCCGGGAAGTGGCGCGTTTTTGCCTTTCCGCTGTTTTTTCCACCCTGGTGCTGCTGGCCCTGCTGTGGCACTGGGGCGATCTGGCCCGGCTGAAAGCCTTGCTGCTGGAGCGCACAGCGCCGCGCGACGCTGCGTCCGGTTCGGAAAAATCCGTTGGTTCTGACCCGGCAGCAGCATCGCAACCCGGCCTTGCGGATATTCTTGCATCGGGCTTTGCGGAGGGCAGCGCCCCCGGCGTTCCTGATGTGCAGCGGCCGCAGCAGGAAGCAGCGGGGCGGGGCGAGGGCGTTGTTCCCCTGAGCGAAGATGTTGCAGCCGGGGCCGTTGTGAGCGCCGAGCTTGGGCGGGCCTTTTTGTTGCGCCGCCCGGAGGCATGGCGCGTTACGGCGGGCATGTTCGGCAGAACGTTTGCCCCTGCCCCGGACCTGCTGTTGCGCCTCTACGCGCTGGAAGACGCGGAAAACCTGTGCCGTCTTGGGCGGATTCTTGAAAAAGCAGCGCCCTGCGTGGGTGCGGAGCGGCTGGCCTCTGCCGCGCATGCGATGCAGTGGGCCGTGAATGACTCTGACGCCGCCTCTGCGGCTCAGGCCGTGGAAGAATGCGTGCTCGCGCTGCGTGAAGTGCTGGGTGCGCTGGAAGGGCAAACAGCCCGCAAGGAAAGCAAGCCCTCGGTGCAAGAGGGCGGAAGATAAGGAGATCATATGGGTTTTTTCTCTGCCATAAAAAAAATGTTCGGCGGCGCGGAAGATGCGGCCAATGCGGCGCAGGAAGCGCCCGCAGAAATTGGCGCAGAAGCTGGAGCAGCCGCCCTTGAATCCCTTGCAGAACCTGCTGCAAAACCAGCGGCAGAATCCGCTGCACAGCCTTTTGCGTCATCCGCCGCTGACGAGGCTCTTACCCTGCGGCTGCGCGAGGCCGAGCCACGGCTTTCCGTATGGCTTGGCATTGTGCTTGAGGGCGTGGATGAAACCGGCGACCTGCTGTGGCAGCGTCTGTTCTTCTTGCTGCGCGCCCTTGATGCCCCGGAGGCCGAAGCGCAGAACTTTGTGCGCGATTTTCAGGAATGGCTCGCCCGCATGGATTATCGGCAGGTGGAGGAATTCCGCTCTGAATTGCAGTACCGTCTGGCTCTCGCCCTTGATATGGAAGACGAAGAGGACGAGCGCAACCGCCTTTTTCTCAAGATCAGCCATGGCCTTTCGCGCACCCGCGAGCAGTTTTCCAAGGGGCTGGACGCGTTGTTTGCCGGGCATGGGGAACTGGACGACGCCTTCTGGGAAGAGCTGGAAGAACTTTTTATCATGGCCGACCTTGGTTACGAACCGTCCATTGAACTGGTGGAACGCCTGAAAGAGCGTGCCCGCAAGGAAAAGGTTACGGAATCCGCCAAGGTGCGTCAGTTGCTCATGGCTGAGGTGGAAGAAATTTTTCGCGCGCCGCGCCGCATTGCAGCCGTTAACCAGCCCGAAGTTGTGCTGATGATCGGCGTCAACGGTGTGGGCAAAACCACCACCATTGCCAAGCTGGCCCACCGCGACCGCATGCAGGGCAAAAAGGTCATGATTGCCGCGGCAGATACCTTCCGCGCCGCCGCCATCGAGCAGCTGCAGGTCTGGGCAGGGCGCGTGGGCGCGCTGTTCCATGCGCGCACCGCTGGTTCCGACCCTGCCGCCGTGGCCTACGAAGCCATGGACCGAGCGCTTCAGGAAGGCGTGGATGTGCTCTACGTGGACACCGCAGGCCGCTTGCAGACCAAGGTCAACCTGATGGAAGAATTGAGCAAGATCCGTCAGGTGCTTGGCAAAAAGCATGCGGGCGCGCCGCATCGCACCATTCTGGTGATTGACGCCACCACCGGGCAGAACGCCCTTTCGCAAACCAAACTGTTCAAGGAAGCTGCGGGCATTGATGAACTCATCATCACCAAGCTCGACGGCACGGCCAAGGGCGGCGTAGCCATTGCCGTTGCCATGCAGCACCACCTGCCCATCACCTATGTGGGCCTTGGCGAAAAAATGGAAGACCTGCGCCCCTTCAGCGGCGAGGATTATGCCCGCGCCCTGCTGGGCGTGAAGGAAGACGCGTAGGCCCCTTCAGGATTCAAACCTGCAATGCCGGCGCAATTGCCGGAAGCGGAGCGTGCCATGAGAAGAGCGTTTATCTGTCCGTCCAAATATGTGCAGGGCGAGAACGAACTGCTCAACCTTGGGTATTTTGTGCGGCAGTACGGCACAAAGGCCCTGTTGGTAGCCACGGAAAGCAGCGTGAAAAGGGTGCGCCAGACGCTGGACGCCACTGCGGCCAAGTTTGGCGTGACCTTTGTGGAAACGGAATTTCAGGGCGAATGCTCGCGCGTTGAAATCGCCCGCCTTGGCGAGCTGGCGCGTCAGCACTCCTGCCACTGCACCGTGGGGCTTGGCGGAGGCAAGGCGTTGGACACGGCGCGCTGCGTTGCGGCGGGGCAGGGGGTCATTGTGGTGCCCACCACAGCGGCAACGGACGCGCCCACGAGCCACTCCGCGGTGATCTACACGCCAGACGGCGAAATGGAAGACTACGCCTATTTTCCCCGCAATCCTGATGTGGTGCTGATGGACGTTTCCATCATTGCCGCCTCGCCGTTGCGCTATCTGGTGTCGGGCATGGGCGATGCCCTTTCCACATATTTTGAGGCTCGGGCCAACGTGCGTTCGTGCGCTCCCGTCAACGCGGGGCTGCCATGCGGCGCGCGCACGGGCGATTGCCCCCCGGCCAGAGGCACCCTTGCCGCGCAAGCACTTGCCGCCACCTGCTACCGCACCCTGCTGGATGACGGCTACAAAGCCGTGCTGGCCTGTCAGGCCAAGATGGCGACGCCTGCGCTGGAAAACATAATTGAAGCCAACTCCCTGCTTTCCGGTCTGGGCTTTGAGAGCGGCGGCCTTGCGGCAGCCCATGCCGTGCACGATGGCCTGACCGCGCTGGAAGAAACCCACACCTACCTGCACGGCGAAAAGGTCGCCTTTGGCACGCTGGTGCAACTGGTGCTGGAAAACTCCCCCACGGAAGAACTGGACGAAGTGCTGGGCTTCTGCACCTCGGTGGGTCTGCCCGTGTGCCTGAGCGACATAGGCATTACGGACATCAGCCCGGAAGCCCTGCGCAAGGTGGCCCGCAAGGCCTGCCTGCCCGAGGAATCCATCCACGCCATGCCTTTTCCCATTACGGAAGAGAGCGTCGCTGCGGCCATTATGGCGGCGGACGCTCTGGGCAACGCATTCAGAAGCTAAAAGCGTCCTGCGGCGCGAGCCGTCCATGCTGAAATTGTCAGCAATAGAGAGGGGATTCCTGCACTGGAATCCCCTCTCTGCGTATTTGCAGGGCAACGCTGAGAAGCACGATTTCCATTTATCCCCGGCTGCGGCGCATTTTTGCCGTTTTGCAGTTCGCGAGGGGCGTTCCTTCACAGCTTAACAAGATATGAAACCCCCCGTTGACTTTCCCCTGTACTGGAAGGTTACGCTAGTCATAAATAGCCATTTGAGCATCTATCTGGTGCTGAAAATACATCTGAAAGGGTTTGCGGGCCGATATGTATTTTTTGGGGATTGTCTACGTTTAACGTCTGGAGTCGTGTGATGAAAAAAATTTGCCTTGCATTGTTTGTCAGTTGCTTTGTCTTTGCATTCACGCTCAGCCAGTCGGCCAACGCCGCTACAGAGCTGAAGCACTGGCCTGCCCCTGTGAAAGAACAGCTCGACAAGGTGATTGAAAAAAATGCCAATCAGGGCAACTTTGCCGTTTTTGACATGGACAACACGAGCTACCGCTATGATCTGGAAGAATCCCTGCTGGCCTACATGGAAATGAAGGGCGCGCTCTCTCGCGAAAAGCTGCCGCAGGAACTGCGCCTTATTCCCTTTAAGGATACCAAGGACTTCAAGGAAGGTCTGGTCAGTTATTACTATCGCCTGTGCGAGACGGAAGACCTCATCTGCTACCCCTGGGTTGCCCAGGTTTTTGCGGGCTTTACGCTTAAGGAACTCAAGGGCCATGTGGACGGCCTCATGGAATACAAAAAGCCCCTCAAGGCCAAGTATTACAGCGGCGATACCGTGAAAGAAGCCAGCATCAATCCGCCCAAGCCTTTTACCGGCAT
>JASGGT010000094.1:0-10506 GCA_047602655.1 Desulfovibrio sp.
GGCTGCTCACGCCAGCATCGCGCCGCAAGGAGCTTACGCAGTCCATGCACGGGGCCTGGCTGAACTTTGTAAGAACAGGCAATCCCAACGGCCCCGGCGTTGCGCCCCTGTGGCCGCAATACGAAGCCGGACGGCGGCTCACCTACATTTTTGACCAGACCAACAGCGTGGAATCGAATCCCCACGGCGCAGTCTATGAAGTGTGGAAAGATATTCAACTGTACCAATAAGTTGTGAATGGCCTTCATTGACATGAGGGCCTTGGCTTCTTACCCTCCACACGACAACAACTTTTCACTGCTTTCATCTGCTGAAAGTTCAGGAGGCACACATGACCGAAGCCAATACCCAGCCCGGCGCTGATTTTTCGCCGGATGTGGACAATATACCTGAAGATTGCGTTCTTGAACCGCTCCATGAGCGCCGCTACCTTGTGGGCGGAAAGTTACTGGAGTGGGCAGGGCCCGTGCATACCGTGCATTCGCCTCTGTATGTTAACGGAGAGCAGCGCGTCATCGGCTCCTGCCCGGAACTGACCGAGGCGGAATCGCTGGCGGCTGTGGAAGCCGTGAGCAAGGCGTGGGACAATGGCCGTGGCGCGTGGCCCACCATGCGCGTGGAAGACCGCATTGCCCGAGTGGAAGAATTTGCCCGCCGCATGCTAGCTGTGCGCGATCAGGTGGTGCGGCTGATGGTGTGGGAAATCTGCAAGCCGCTCAACGATTGCCGGGCGGAATTTGACCGCACCATCGACTACATCCGCGCCACTGTGGACGCCCTTAAAGACCTTGACCGCGCCTCCTCGCGCTTTGTGATCGAGAGCGGTATTTACGCCCAGATTCGCCGCGCGCCGCTCGGGCCTGTGCTGTGCATGGGGCCGTTCAACTATCCGCTCAACGAAACCTTCACCACACTTATTCCGGCCCTGATCATGGGCAACCCGGTCATTGTCAAAACGCCCCGCATCGGCAAGCTGCTCTACGCGCCCCTGCTTGAGGCCTTTGCCGACTGCTTCCCCGCCGGGGTGGTGAACATCCTTTTTGGCGACAGGCGCGTGGCCATTCCCGCGCTGGAATCGGGCCGCATCAGCGTGCTGGCCTTTATCGGTTCAAGCCGCGCTGCCGATGCCCTGCGCCGTCACCATCCCTCGCCCCACAGGCTGCGCTGCGTGCTGGGGCTGGATGCCAAAAACGCCGCCATCGTGCTGCCGTGCGCCGATATGGATTTGACCGTGTCCGAGGCCGTGACCGGGGCGCTGAGCTTTAACGGTCAGCGTTGCACAGCCCTGAAGATCTTTTACGTCCACGCCTCCCGCACCGAGGAATTTCTGGCAAAATTCAGCGAGGCCATTGCCGCCCTGCCCATGGGCCTGCCCTGGAAGCCGGGGGTCAAAATCACCCCGCTGCCCGTACCCGGCAAGATAGACGACCTGCGTGAACTGGTGGACGAGGCTGTTGCCAAGGGCGCGCGCATTGCCAACCCGCGCGGCGGCACCTTTGACCGCACCCTGTATTACCCCACGCTGGTTGCGGGCGTTACCGCAGAAATGCGCCTGCACACGGAAGAACAGTTCGCCCCGGTGGTGCCTGTGGTTTCGTACAACGACGTGTCGGAAGCCGCGGAGGCGGTAATCGCCTCGCCCTTCGGCCAGCAGGCCAGCATATTCGGCACAGACCCTGATGCCGTGGCCGCGCTCATCGACCCCATGGTCAATCAGGTGTGCCGCGTCAACATCAACAGCCAGTGCCAGCGCGGGCCGGATACCTTCCCCTTCACAGGCCGCAAGGACTCTGCGGAGGGCACGCTCTCTGTCAGCGATGCGCTGCGCGCTTTCTCCATCCGCACACTGGTGGCTGCCAAGGGTTCCGCACCCAACAAGGAACTGATTTCGGACATCGTGCGCAATAGAAAGTCCAACTTCCTGTCCACGGATTTTCTGTTCTAGACGCTGAATTTTCTGGAAAAACAACCCCTGAAGTAACACTTGAAAGGCCGCGTAAGCGGCCTTTTTCATTGTATAAAAACTGAATTTATTCCATCTACCCCAACTTTGGCGGGTGGGAGAAGCTGAACGGCCCGCGTTCTGCAAACTCGCCCGGCACACGGCAGTAGTGCGTGTTCACCCGGCCATCAACAAAGTGGTGCAGCAAGAATGCCGGGGCTTCATCCGTAAAGTCATCCCCGCCAGTGGCGCAGAAATCCGGCACGATGTGCATGCATACAGGGGGAGCCGTCAGGGCCGCCACTCCGTGCCACATGGTGAACATATACCTGTGCAGATGCCCGCAGCAGAGCCGCACATTGGGGAATTTCTCCAGTATTCGGCCAAGGCTCTCGTCATTTTCATATGGCTCGTCCATCACACCGAGGGCTGTTATAAAGGGCGGATGATGGGTAAAGAGCAGCGTGGGCCTGCCTGGCTGGGCTGCCAGCGTCTTTTCCAGCCATGCCGCAACGTGCGCGTCAAAATGGCCGGAATGCGAGCCGGGGCGGGTGCCGTCAAAGAACACGAGCCGCAAGGGAAAATCCTCAATCGCATAGCACAGGTATGGGGCAACCGCCGCATCCGCAGGGCAATACTGCCCAAGCCCGGCTACGAGGTTTTCGCGCTTATCATGGTTGCCGGGCAGCACATACACGGGCATGGGCAGCGCAGACAGCGCCTCAGCCGCAATGGCGTAGCCGCAGGGCTGGCCGTTCACCGAAATATCCCCGCTCAGCACAAGGCAATCGGGCAGTTGCGGCAAGGCCGCAATGTGGGCCACGGTTTTTTCCAGCAGCAGCGCACCGTCAGATACGTTGAATGCCAGGCTGCGCCCGGCGCCCACATGCGGATCAGATATGTGTGCTACAAACATGCCAGCACCTCCCCTCGATATTTTCAACTATTTTTAATCACGGCAGCATGTTGCGGTCAAGTCAGCCTTTGTCACAAAACTGTAACATTATTGCCTGTAATGTAACGAATGCGAAAGCTATCGTTCTTGCCACAAGGCGCAATTGGTGGTAATTAAAACCAAATTTGCTCCAAAGCAGGCGGCACTGCCTTGTGTTGCGCCTCAGGAGTTTGACTGACCCCCCGCCACAAGCGCGCATCCACGAAAGGAGCTGAACTTGTCCGCAATACGTCTTGAAAACGTATGTAAACAGTGGGGTGCAACCCACGCTGTAAAAAACGTATCATTTGAGATCAATGAAGGCTCGCTGCTTGTGTGCTCGGGCCTTCGGGCTGTGGAAAATATACCACACTGCGGCTTATTGCCGGGCTGAGAGCGTTCAGCGGGCGCATCCACATTGGCGACCGTGACGTTACCGTGCCCGGCAGACATCATGTGGCCATGGTGTTTCAGTCATACGCGCTTCGCACCTCTCAGTGCGGGAAAACATCCTCTTGGACTCAAGGTGCGCAAAGTTCCGGAGACCGACCAGAACCGACGGCTGGACAAAGCCGTTGACGTGCTCGGGCTCTCCGGCCTGCTGGACAGAAAGCCCTCCGCCCTTTCCGGCGGGCAGCAGCAGCGCGTGGCCCTTGGCCGCGCCCTGATGGCCGAGGCGGCCGTGTGCCTCATGGATGAGCCGCTCTCCAACCTCGACGCCAAACTCCGGCTCGAAATGCGGCGCGAAATTCGCGAGTTGCAGCAGCGCCTTGGCATGACCATGGTCTACGTTACCCACGACCAGACAGAAGCCATGAGTATGGCCGACACCATCATTCTGATGCAGCACGGGCATATCATGCAGAACGCCCGTCGCCATGTATTCCAGCCCTGCCACCACCTTTGCGGCCAGTTTTATCGGCACGCCGCCCATGAACCTCCTGAGCGTCGCCATGTGCAACGGGCAGGCTGTCATCAGGGGCAACGAATGCTGCCCTGTGCCCGGCGCGGTGGCTGGCGAATGCACGCTGGGCATCCACCGAGCATGTCGGTAACGGCTGACGGCAGCGAACTGAAGTAACGTGGATGCCTGGCACAGATTCCGTGCTGGCGTGCAGCCTGGGCCAGCAGCAGGTGGCCGTGCAGATGGCGGGCAACCCCGGTTTCAAACCCGGCCACAAGCTGCGCTGAACTTTGCCGCCGACGCCCTGCATTTTTTTGAGGCGGAATCGGGCAAGCGCCTGGGCGCGGCCTGAGCCGCCGACAACCAGCGCGTCCAGGCACAGAGCTCTGGCGCATTGTGTCGCGCTCTGGCATCATCCTTTAATTTTGATACATAGTTGCCCCTAGACATTTGTAACCATTTCATTCGTAACCTTCTTAATCGGTAACATTCAGGCGATAGTACGGATACAGCCCCCAAACCCCTTTGAGGAGAAATCCATGAAACGTATTCGCTCGTTGTTTTTGGCAATTTTCTGTATCTGCCTGTGCGCTGGCAGCGCGCTGGCGGCACAGACCAATCTTACTTTTTACTTTCCCGTATCCGTGGGCGGGCCCATCACCAAGATCGTTGAGGGCATGACCCAGGAATTCATGAAAGAAAACCCAGATATCAAGATTACGCCTGTGTATTCTGGCAATTACCGCGATACGATCACCAAGGCCCTCACCGCCCAGCGCGGGGGCGAGCCGCCGCATGTGGCAGTGCTGCTCTCTACCGATATGTTCACTCTCATCGATGAAAACGCCATTGTTTCCTACGATGAAATTGTCGGCAAGGACAACATGGCTTTTACCAAGGATTACTTTCCCGGCTTCATGCGCAACAGCCAGACCGAAGGCAAAACATGGGGCATCCCCTTTCAGCGCTCGACCATCGTGATGTACTGGAACAAGGAAATGTTCAAGGAAGCTGGCCTCGACCCTGAAAAAGGCCCCGCGACCTGGCAGGAGCTGGTCGAAATGGGCAAAAAGCTCACCAAGAAGGACGAATCCGGCAAGGTCACCCAGTGGGGCGTTGCCATCCCCAGCACCGGCTATGCCTACTGGATGCTTCAGGCCCTTGCCATCACCAACGGCGTTGAACTGATGAACGACGCTGGCAACAAGGTCTTTTTCGACAATCCCAAGAACGTCGAAGCCCTCCAGTTCCTCACCGATCTGGCCTACAAGTACGAAGTTTCGCCCAAGGGCACCATTGACTGGTCCACCACGCCCCGCGATTTCTTTGAACGCAAAACCGCCATCATGTGGACCACCACCGGCAACCTCACCAACGTGCGCACCAACGCCAAGTTTCCCTTCGGCGTGGGCATGCTGCCCGCCAATACCCGCCTTGGCTCGCCCACCGGCGGCGGCAACTTCTACATTTTCAAAAACTCCACGCCTGAAGAACGCAAGGCTGCCGTCAAGTTTGTACAGTGGATGACCACCGCCGAACGCGCCGCCCAGTGGGGCATTGATACCGGCTATGTGGCTGTGCGCCCCGATGCCTGGAAGACCGAACGCATGGAAACCTACGTGAAGGGCTTTCCCTATGCCGCCGTGGCCCGCGATCAGCTGGCCCACGCCGTGCCCGAACTCTCCACCCACGAAAACCAGCGCGTGACCAAGGCTCTGGACGACGCCATTCAGGCCGCCGTCAACGGCTCCAAAAAACCTGACGCCGCCCTCAAGGATGCCCAGCGCGAAGCTGACCGCATTCTGCGCCGTTACCAGAAGTAAACAAACATTCTGCTGCCAGGGGGGATTGCCCCTCTGGCAGCTTTTTCGATTCAATCAGACGCAAGAGAGCAGCCCTATGTTCAAACCGGAAACCATGCGGCAAATCAACGCATGGCTGCTTTTGCTCCCCGGCTTTGCCCTGGTGGTGACATTTACGCACTACCCTGCGGTGAGCACGTTTATCCACAGCTTTTTCATGGATGGCCGGGGGGGAGCGCCTGCCCAGTTCGTAGGGCTTGAGCAGTACCGCTATCTGCTGGACGACGAGGTTTTTCTCAAGTCGCTGCGCAACAACATCATCTTTGCCTGCTGCACCATACCCTGCTCCATGTCGCTGGCCATGCTCATGGCCTTTCTGGTCAATGCGCGGCTGAAAGGGCAGGCTTGCGCTTGTGCTACTTTGTGCCTACGGTGCTGCCCATGATCGCCGTGGCCAACATCTGGCTGCTTTTCACGCCAATTTGGCTGCTTGAGCAGTTGCGCTTTTTTCTGGGCACGACCGCGGCATAAACTGGCTGGGCAGCGAACAGACCGCTCTTTTTTGCGTAATCAGCGTTGCGGTGTGGACGCGGGCTTCTTTATGATCTTTACCTCGCGGCCCTGCAGCAAATCCCACCCAGTCTGGCGGAGGCGGCCATGCTTGAGGGGGCCTCGCACTCCTGCTCCCCGCCGCGTGGTCATTCCCCTGCTATGCCCACCACCCTCTTTGTGCTCATCAACGCCACCATCAACGCCTTCCGCATGGTGGATCACCTCTTTGTGCTAACGCAGGGCGGCCCGACAACGCCACCTCGCTGCTGCTCTACTACATTAAACCAGCTTCAAATTCTGGGATACGGGCTACGGTGCCACGCTGACCATGGTGCTGCTGGCCTTTCTGGGTTTTGCCGCTTATGCAGTTTGGCATCATTGAAAAGAGGGTGCACTACAGATGAACGAACAGCGCAATATGTACGACAGCCGTCGATTTCGCGTGCTGGACACGCTGCCGCCTGGATGCTCGCCATTTTGTGGGCCTTGCCCCTTTTTTACGCCATCTGGACTGCCTTTCACCCGGCGGAGTTTTCCACCCGCTTCAGCCTGACTGCGCCGCTGACGCTTGAAAACTTTGCCAATGCCTGGAAGGCCGCGCCCTTTGCCCGCTACTTCGTCAATACCATCATGCTGGTTACGCTGACCACGGGCATGCAGCTTGTGCTCTGCACTCTGGCGGCCTACGCCTTTGCCCGGTACGACTTCAAGGGCAAGGGCATTGCCTTTGCGCTTATTCTCATGCAGCTCATGATCATGCCCGATGTGCTGGTGGTGGAAAACTACTCCACCATGTCCAAGATCGGCGTGCTCGATTCCACCCTTGCCATCAGCCTGCCCTACATGGCCTCGGCCTTTGGTATTTTTCTGCTGCGCCAGACCTTCAAGAGCGTGCCGAAAGAACTGGAGGAAGCCGCCGCCGTGGAGGGGGCCAACACCCTGCAAGTGCTCTGGCATGTCTACGTGCCGCTGGCCAAGCCTACCTATGCGGCCTACGCGCTGGTTTCCATCAGCACGCACTGGAACAACTTTCTCTGGCCGCTCATTGTGACAAATTCCGTCAACTCCCGCCCGCTGACCGTTGGCTTGCAGATATTCTCGGCCACGGAACAGGGCGTGGACTGGACAATCATCACCGCCGCCACACTTATGACCTCCGGCCCTCTGCTGGTGGCCTTTCTTCTTCAGCAGCAGTTTGTCCAGTGGTTCATGCGGGCCAGCATCAAATAGAGCGGATGTTTTGAAATGCCCTGTGGGGGAGGACCACCTAAAACTCTTATGGTCTTGTAGCGTGATACAAAGAATTTTCTGACCCGAAGCGCGTGGGGTTGCAGAGCCAGAGGTGTAATGCATCACGCCATTTCAACGTTGACCTGATCATAAAAGCCCCAACGGTCGCCATCCCGGCAGCCGTTGGGCTTATGTTATGACAGCGGCAATCAGGCCAGTTTTTCCATCCGCAGAGGAATACCCTGGCGCACGGCGCTGCCGGAATCACTTTCTGTCAGGGCAGAAAAGCCCTTGCGGCTGGGGTCATCCGGCACAAGGTCATTGAGGTTGACGCCAGCGGCTGCCCCTTTGAGCGCAGGAATACGCTCGCCGTTTACCAGAATATCCCCGGCGCCCAGGGCCTTGTGTCCAAAACCGTGCTCAATCCCCACAACACCGCGCATGATGCCATCCGTTACCGTGGCCTGCGCCGTTTCCGAACCTCCGGGCGTGACCAGACGCACCATGTCCCCGTGCCTGACGCCCAGAGCCTGCGCGTCATCCCTGTGCACCAACACCATATTGGTCGGCTTGATGGATCGCAGACGCGGCGAAATGATTGCGTAGGAATTTATGAGGTTGGATTTGAAGGAAACCATAAGCAAGGGATACTCTTCGTCAGACCAGCGCGAACGCAAGGAGGTTCCGTCCACAAACTCCGCATCGCGCAGCCGGGGAATACCGCTGTAATGTCTGCCTGTCTGTGAATGCACAGCAGCGGCAGCTTCCTCATTATAAATGCACATGGCCCGCGTCCAGCGGCTTTTGGTCGCATCGCCTTCGTAGCTTTCGCTGGCAGGCTCGTAACGCCCGCCACGACTGTAAAGGCAGGCCACAGGCCCCTGCTCTTCGGGCTGGAGCACAGTGACAATGTCAGCCATGATGCGCCCGATGCCCGAGAGTTTTACGTCCTGCTCTGTAGGAGAAGGCAAAGTTTTACCCTTGAAAAAGGCCATATTGGCTGCAAGACGCAAATAATAATCCTGCGGCGTGTGCAGCGGATGCAAGACACCTGCGGCATCAGGAATGGCCTTGTCGCCAAAGCCGGGCAAATTCATGCGTTTGGCGGCCTCAATCAAAAACAGCTCCATGCAGACGGGCTGGCCGGTGGCCGATTTTTGCTGGCGCGGCTCAATGGCAGGCCAGCGCGCCGTGGACATACGCGTGAGCACGCCGCTCCACGCCTCTGCAAAACCGCCCCATACCTCGTAGAGACAGGGATCAGGAACGAGGTAGTCCGCATAGGCATTGGTTTCGTTATGGAAAGCGTCAATGCCCACAATGAGGGGAAGATCCCTGGGGTCTTTCAGCTTGGCATCCAGCGCGCGTTTGAGCCCGCCGTGACCGTAAATCACGTTGCCCGTCCAGTTAATCCAACACTTGAATGTAAAGGGATAGCCGTTGGCGTGCCCCAACAGATGTTCTGCGGGCAGATTGGGCGCAGTGAGCGGAAACCATGGCATATCTGCCGGATACGGGTTTTGCCCGGCCTCGACCCTTTGCCTGTAGGCTGTGGATTTTTCGTAGGCAGCCTTGCAGCGGTTGGCCGGGAAGCCTTTTGGTTCCTTTTTGCCCGGAAAATCAGCGAGGTTGTAGCGCGGCCCCGAAAAAGCCGGGTTATGGAAATTACCGGGGGCAACACACAAGCCCCCCTTGGCGTTAAGATTGCCGATGAGGGTGTTGAGCGTCAGCACCGCAAAAGTGGCATTCATGCCGGTAGCTGTCATCATGCCGCCGTGGGCGTCCGCCACCGCCTTCTTGCCGTGAGCGGTAAACTCTCGCGCCAGACCAATGATGGTTTCGCTGGCAACGCCGCACAGGGCCGCGTATTCCTCAATGGAATGCGACAGCGCTTCTTCTTTAAGAAGTTGCAAAGTTGTGGCTGCCTGTACCCGGGCACCATCCGGCAGTGTGATTTCGCCGCTAAAAAACAGTTCGGCTTCGGCGCATTTGTCGGCGGGCACCACTTGGCCAGCGGGCGAAAGCACGAGCGCCTCGCCCGGCAAGGGTTTACCATCCGGCCCTTTGCTCTCGGCCTGCGGGGGCATACGCAGTATCTTGCCCTGCCCTGAACCAGAAAGGCAAACCAGGTGGGTTGCGTTGGAAAAGGCGGCTTCTCCTGCATCTGTAGCGGCCTTGAGTGTGGGACGGCAAAGGAACTGAGCGTCATAACGCTCATTTTCCAGTATCCAGCGTATCATGCCCAGGGCCAGCGCCACATCCATATCGGGCCGCACCGGAATCCATCGGGCCTTGTCGCGCACGGCGTCAGTGGTGGAGAGGCGCAATACCGGATCCACCACGGCATAGTGCAACTTGCCGTTGGTGCGGGCCTCGGCCACCATGCGGGCAGAATGCTTGAAAGGATTGCCAGCCTGAGCGGGCGCAGTGCCCCAGAAGAGGGCAAATTCGCAGTTTTCAAAATCCGGCTTGCCGTGGGCGTTTGTAGCCAGATCATTCAGCACAAGGCCTGAACCCATGCGGAACGACAGCCCACAGTATGCACCGTGCTTGCCGAAATTGCGCGTACCATAAGACTGCACCCCAAACCGCTGAAAGAAAAACCGCTCACGGCCATCATCCAGAGCATCGCCACCCAGACCGGGCGGCATGCCGATTCGGTGGACAGTTTCCTCGCTCGGTTCCGGGGAAGGATCCAATCCCTTGCCTCGACCCAGGATCTCGTCACCTCGTCGAACTGGCGCGGAGCGGATCTGCGCGACCTCGTCAACGGCCAGATCAGCCGCTATGTCGCCGACCCTGCCGTCAGCGTGCGCCTCAGCGGCGACTTCCCCTATCTCAACCCGAATGCCGCCTTGCATATCGGGCTTGCGCTGCACGAACTCGCGGTAAACTCGGTGAGCTTCGGAGCGTTGGCCACCGCCGACGGGTTCGTCTCGATCTCGCTGACGCGTATCGATGGAGCGCGCGACGGCGACCTTACCTTCCTGTGGACGGAGACCATCCCCGACACCGGCCCGGGCGAGCGGCAGAAGCGATTCGGCAGCGCGGCGCTCGAGCGCGTCGTGCCGGCCGCGCTGGGCGGCAAGGCCGAGCTGCTGATCGAAGACCGGCAACTGACCTATACGCTGGTCATTCCCTT
>JASGGT010000095.1:0-10331 GCA_047602655.1 Desulfovibrio sp.
ACCAGCGTCATGCTGAACGGCTCGCTGAATACCAGAATCCCCACCACCACTGCGGTTACAGGCTCCATAACGCCGAGGATGGATGTCAGCGTGGAGCCAATGCGCTGTACGGCAAGAATGAGAGTGAGGTTTGAAATAACGGCTGTCACCACGGCCAGCAAGGTTGCGAGCAGCAGTTCCCACCATGAGTGCAGAGGCTGGAACGAGTCTGACAGCAGGGCGTTTGCCCCGGAAATAACCGCCCCGAAGGCCAGCACGTAAAAAGTCATGACAAGACCGCTCATGTTAGGGATGCGCGCGGCATAGATGGTGGTGATGTACACGGCGTTGCACAGGGCGGAGAGCAGAAGCAGGGCCACGGCCAGCAGGCTTGCCCCGCCCATGTCTCCATCATTGCCGCCGCAGAGCAGGTAAACACCGGCGATTGCCAGCAGGATGGATATGGCCGTGATCCACGAGAATCGCTCGTGATAAAACACTATCATGATCAGCATGACCATGACGGGATAGGTAAACTGGAGCGTTGCCACAACGCCGCTCGGCATGTGCTTGAATCCCCAAAAAAAGAGCAGGGCCGCCATTGTGTACATGGAACTCATGCCGGCAAGCTTGCAGAGGTCAATGCCGCGTGCGCTGAACCTTTCGCCGCGGACGGCGAGCACTATGCCAAGTACCACCGTGGCAATGGCAAAGCGGTAAAACAGCGCGCAAGGGCCTGAAACGCCGCCATGCATCAGCGGCAGTGTAAACAGAGGGATAAGGCCAAAAGCCGCAGAAGAAATAATACTGTAAAAAAAGCCCATGGCATCCTTCTTGGTGGGGAATAACAAACAGATTCCATACCGGGGAAGCCGCAGGGTGGCAAGCTTGCGCACGACATAAAAAAACGTCCCCGGTACAAACCGGGGACGTTTTCGCGCGTGTGCAGCGCGGAAGGTATTGCGCTGTTACTTGGATTGATCCATGACCACTTCAGCCTCGGGGTGAACCTGGCGCAGTGCTTCATGCATGGCCGCTGCATCCGCGAAGGCGCGGAAGGGGCCGATTTTTTCATCACCCTGAGCTGCGTTGTAGCGCACAAAATATGCTTCATCGGGTTTGAGGGGGGTGCCGCTTTCGTCACTTATGACTTCCAGCTTGACCTTGCTTATGCCTTTGTCATCAATATCAATCTGTTGCGCTGCGGCAAAGGAGAGATCAATGATGCGCCCGCGCACAAAGGGGCCCCTGTCTGTCACACAGACCATAACGCTCTTGCCGTTATTCTGGTCGGTGACGCGAACAACCGTGCCCATGGGCAAGGTGCGGTGCGCGGCGGTAAAGGTATACATGTCGTAATCAAGCCCGCTGGCGGTGGAGCCGCCATGGAAATCGCGTCCGTACCAGGAGGCCTTGCCGGACATGATTTCGCTCTCCTGTGCGCGTTTCAGCCAGATATCACGGCTGTCGGTGCTATCCCTGCGTTCTTGTTCGGATAAGGACGCAGTGGATGAGGATTTGCGTTGCTTGGATTTGGAGCGCGATTCAGCTTTATCGCGCTTGGAGCGCGAGCTGTGCGAAGAGGCGGTTTTGTCACTGGTCTTTTCGCGTTTGGATTTGCGAGTTTCAGTGTCGCCGGAGGACTTTTTGGCGGCGTGGGGGGTAGCGTTCGAATGCTTTTGATCGGAGGGAGCGCTTTGTGAAGCCGCGTCGGCGTTCATGGGGGAGGCCAAAAGCATGCATAAGGCTATGGCCGCCAGCACTAATGGCCAGCGTGAATACTTCATGATCGTTCCTTTGTTAGTGTTCGAGGCTGGCCAGCGAAATTGCCGGACGAACCGCGCCCGCGGTTCTGACCCCAGGAACCTTCCAATGATGGCAGCAAGCGCCTTGCGCTCCGTCCATCGGTTCCCCAGGGGAATGCCTGTTCTTTGTGGAGGCACTATACAGTAAAAAAACACTCCGTGTCAAACTGATAAAATCTTTTAATTCAGATAGTTATTGAAAAATATAGTCTAGAAAATGTCAAAGGCAGTGGAGGAGTATGAAATCGGCCGATTCGCGCGGTGTGGTGAATTGGATAAAGCCGAGGCAAAAGCCCTGCGCGCGGCCAAAAAAAAGCGCAAAAATTCTGAGAACACCGCGGGGAGTCTGGAAATAAAAAGGGCAGGCAGCTGTAAAGCCACCTGCCCTGAGGTCAGTCGTGAGGTGTTACCAGTCCAGCGTACGTTTGAAGGCGCGGGCCAGATCTTCCACTGAAGAATTGACGATGACGCTGTTGCCGGATTTCATGGTCAGCTGACCGTTACCGGTGACAGTACCGATACGGGCGCAGGGCTGCCACATTCCCAGAGCATCGAGAATCATGGCCAGATCGGGTTTGACGCTCACAACCAGGCGGCTGGCGCTTTCGCTGTAGAGCAGTTCTGTCACGTTCATGGCTTCAAGGGTGGGTACGGCATCAAGGTCGATCTCCGCACCCAGGCGACCGCCGATGCACATTTCTGCAATGGCGACGGCAAGGCCGCCGTCAGAGCAGTCGTGACAGGCGGAAATGGCACGCTGGCCCATGAGGGCATTGACCGCGCGGTAGCGCAGCATGGCGTTGGAGGCGTCCACATGGGGAACGCGGCCACCCTTGAGGCCCAGTTCCGTAGCGGCTTCGCTGCCTGCCATTTCGCGCCATGTGCCGCCGAGAACGTAGATGGCATCGCCGGGCTGCTTGAAGTCAGAAGTCTGGGTCGCAGTGACGTTGCGGATGACGCCCAGAATGGAGAACAGCACCGTGGGCGGGATGGAAATACGCTCTCCGCCGCCGGTGTAGTCGTTCTTCATGGAATCCTTGCCCGAGATGCACGGCACGCCGTAGGCCAGCGAGAACTGGCGCAGGGCGCGGCAGGCGCGCACAAGCTGAGCCAGCTTGTAGCGACCATCGGGGTTGGAGGGGCTGACAACCGGGTCGCACCAGCAGAAGTTGTCCACACCCGCCAGGGCGTCAGGGTCTGCACCCACGGCAACGGCATTGCGGATGGCTTCGTCCATGGCGTTGGCCATCATCCAGTAGGTGTCGTAATCGCTGAACTTGGGGCAGATGCCGTGGGAGATCACAAGGCCCGCGTCCGATTCCAGCAGGGGGCGGATAACGCCCGCGTCTGCCGGGCCATCGCGCTTGACGCCCACAAGGGGTTTCACCACGCTGCCGCCGCGCACTTCGTGGTCATACTGGCGGATGATGTATTCCTTGGAGCAGATATTGAGAGTGCCGAGCATGCGCTGCAAAAAGGCGGTCTGCTCAACTTCGGCCACGTCCACGGTGACGTCGGTGACTTCCGGGGCCTTCCATTCAGCTTCAAGTTCAAGCTGCGGTACGCCGTCGTGCATGAACTCCATGGGCATGGAGGCGATGATGCGGTCGTGGTAGCGCACTTCAAAGAAGCCGGAGGTGGTGAAGCGCCCAAGGGCTGTGGCTTCCACATCCATGCGGGCGGCAAGGGCCATGAATTCGTCGAGCTTTTCCGGCGAAACGGCCAGAGTCATGCGTTCCTGCGCTTCGGAGAGCAGAATCTCCCAGGGGCGCAGGCCATCGTATTTCAGCGGAGCCTTGGCGATATCCAGTACGCAGCCGCCCGTGTCTTCGGCCATTTCGCCCACAGAGGAGGAAAGGCCGCCAGCGCCGTTGTCGGTGATGGCGTGGTACAGGCCCATATCGCGGGCGCGCATGATGAAGTCGTACATCTTGCGCTGTGTGATTGGGTCGCCGATCTGCACCGCAGTGGCGGGCGAGCCCTCGTGCAGCTCTTCAGAAGAGAAGGTTGCACCGTGAATGCCGTCCTTGCCGATGCGGCCGCCGGTCATGACAATGTAGTCGCCTTCCTCGGCCTGCTTGAACCAGCCGGGGCGGCCATGAATCTCTGCGGGAATGATGCCCACGGTGCCGCAGTACACCAGCGGCTTGCCAAGATAGCGCTCGTCAAAGACCAGCGAACCGTTGACGGTAGGAATGCCCGACTTGTTGCCGCCGTGCTCCACGCCTTCGCGCACGCCTTCCAGCACGCGGCGGGGGTGCAACAGGCGCGGGGGCAGATTTTTATCGTGGAAGGGCGAGGCAAAGCAGAACACGTCCGTATTGCACACCAGTTCCGCGCCCATGCCGGTGCCCATGGGGTCGCGGTTTACGCCCACAATGCCGGTGAGCGCGCCGCCGTACGGGTCGAGCGCCGAAGGGCTGTTGTGGGTTTCAACCTTGATGCAGGCATCGTAGCCGTTGATAAAGGCGATAACGCCCGCGTTATCCTTGAAAACGGACTTGCAGTAGTCGTCTTCGCCCATGCGTTCGCGCAGCATGGCTGTGGCATCACGGATGCAGGTCTTGTAGAGGTTGTCCACCACTTCGCTGCGGCCCGTGGCGGCATCGGTATAATTGATGCGCGAGGCAAAAATCTTGTGTTTGCAGTGCTCGGACCACGTCTGGGCCAGCACTTCCATTTCCACATCGGTGGGGTCGGCGGGCAGGCCAAGGGCCTTGCGGCGGTCAGCCTCTTCCTGCGCGGTGAACTGCTCGCGGATGCTGTGCATTTCCTTGAGGTTGAGCGCCCAGGTATTTTCGCGGCTGGCCTTGGTCAGGGCTTCGTCGTCCATGGCGGAAAGGGCGATGGTGTCAACGGTTTCGTTGATCTCGCCCGTAACCCTGGCGGCCTGCGCTTCAAAGCCGGGCTGGGCGTCCCATTCCTGACGGCTCTTGATGCGGTAGCGCTGGATGAGCGTGTTGCACAAAAGGTCGCGTGCCAGCATGTCCACCTGCTCGCGGGTGAGGGGCGCGGCCTTGTCGCTGCTGATGCGGTACTGCACGGCTGTGTACACGCGCAGGCTGTCGCGCGGGATGTCCAGCACCATGGCGGCGGTATCGCGCGCGGTGCGGGCCTCGTTATCCGTCACGCCGGGGCGGAAGCCCACTTCCACAAACCAGTCTGCCGCAGGGTCAAGCAGGGGCAGCGGCTCAAGGGAGGCTTCCTGAAGGATGGGGTCGTGCCAGATGCTTTCGTCCAGCAGACGGGCCACCTGCGCGGCATCAAGCCCGTCAGCCGTAAAGACCTTGATCTGGCGAACGCCAGAAACAGAAATGTTCAGCGCCTTGCGCAGGTGCTGGGCCGTCTTGCGGCCCTGGGTATCGTCAAGTCCGGCGCGGGGGCCGGTTTCCACCCTATAGAGCATGGTTTGCATTCCTCTTGGTTTGGCTGCTTACTTTTTTCTGTCGCGCACGTAGTCGGCCATCTGGCGCATAAGCTCGCGCTCGGGCCTGTCAGGCAGAGTTTCTAATGCCTGCCTGGCCGCGTCAAGAAATTCATCGGCCTGACGGCGCACGGCGTCGTCATGCCCGGCCTGCCGGATGCTCTCGGCAATGTTTGCGGCATCGGTATCCGTCATCAGCCCAGCGCAAAAGGCGGCGTCAAAGGCGCTGCGTTCTGCTGTGCCCAGGCTGTCGCGGTACAGGCGCAGGGGCGGCGTGAGCTTGCCCTCGCGCACATCGCCGCCAGTGGGTTTGCCTGTTACGCTTTCTGGCGCGAAATCAAGGGCGTCGTCCACCATCTGAAAGGCCATGCCAAGGTTTTCGCCATAGGCGGCGGCAGCGGCTACTGCGGCGTCATCGGCCCCGGCTGCAAGCGCGCCCATTTCACAGGCTGCGCGGATAAGCCATGCCGTTTTGCCGCGCACCATGTCTTCATAGTCGGCGCTGCTCGAATCCACGCGGCGCTGGGCCGCGATCTCGAGAATTTCACCCGCCGCCGTGCGGCTGGTGGCCTCCGAGAAGCAGCGGGTCAGCCGCGTATCGCCATAATTGGCCACCAGGGCGTTGGCCCCGGCCAGCAGGGCATCGCCCGCAAGAATGACGCTGGAGACATCAAACAGCGTATGCGCAGCGGGTTTGCCACGGCGGCTTACGGCATTGTCCAGCACGTCATCGTGCAGCAGGGTGGCGGCGTGGAGCATTTCCAGCGTGATCGCCAGATCCTGTATGCTCTTGGCCTCATGGCCCAACAGGCGGGCCGTGAGCACGGTGAGCAGGGGGCGCAGGCGCTTGCCGCCCGCATCAAAAATGTGCCGGGCCACAGGCCGCACCGGTTCCGGCAGGGTGTCCACTGCCTTGTTCAGAGCGCGGTTGATGCCGGGCAGCTCAAGGGCCAGACGTGCTTTCAGTTGGATCATATGCTACTCAGATAAGGTTAAGCGCGGGCAACACCCGCGTGAGCGCGCGCAGCGCGCCGGGAAAATCCTTTTCGTCATTGGCGCGGGGGCCGACCTTGTTGGATACGCTGCGCGCCTCCACACAGGGTATGCCCTCGCGGGCGCAGGCATACGCCACGGCAAAGCCTTCCATATTTTCCAGATCCGCCCGGTAGCGGGCGCGCAGGTCTGCCGCTCTGGCAAAACTTGCGCTGACCCCGGCCACGGTGAGCGATGTGCAGGGCAAAAAAACATCCGGTTGTTGGCGTGCGCCAAAGCGTTCCAGCGCTTCCGCTCCTGCCAGCGGCAGGCGGTTGCGCACCGCAGGCCCGGCCTCTGGCTGCCACTGCGGAAAGCCAAAAGCCTCGGCGGTGACGGAGCGCCCGTCGTGCAGGCCGTATTCCGGCCAGATTTCTTCGCGCACCATGCACAGCCCCAGAAGCGGGCGCTCTGCCAGATCAAAGGCCCCGGCCAGACCTGCGTTGAGCACCGCTGTAATGGGCGTGCCCTCGGCCTTTGCCCTGCAAAAAGCCATGCCCATGGCCAGAGCGGCGTTAATGGGGCCAACCCCGGTAATACAGCACAGTGCCGCGCCAGATTTGAGGCGCAGGGGCCAGAGGTGCATTTCTGGCCAGGACTTTGCCGGGCTTTCAATTGTTCCTGCGGCTGGGGCTTCAATCCCCGGCGGGGAAAATCCGGGCACAAGCCCCGCCAGTTCCGGGCCGGTGGCGACGCAAAGCAGCAGGCTCACAGGATTACTGCCTTTGGCTGCTGGCTTGCCGGGCGCATGACGGGGCAGAGCATGACTGCGGGATTGCCCCGGCAGGTCATGCCTGTGCCTTTGTGCAGCGCCGTGTGAGCAGCCATGATTCGTTCCTTTACAAAAGGCGGGTTTTCCGTCACCAGAAAACCATGAAATTCGATTACGCCCTTTTTCTCCGCGCTCTTGGTCTGGCCATCGTTATTGAGGGCCTTTGCTGGACACTCTTTCCCGGCGGCATGCGGCGTGCCCTGCTGCAATTGCTGCCCCAGCCGGAAAGCCGCCTCCGCTTTATCGGGTTGATGGCTCTGGCCGTGGGGCTTGGTCTGGTGGCGCTGGCCTCGCGCTGAAGCCTGTTTACCCGCCCCCCCTCGTTTCTGTCTTGCCGCCCGGCGAGCCTTCAGTGCCGTTTGCCGTCATATGGCATGGAAACGGCATGTTTTTTCACGCCAATTTGCTCTAGCGCGCCTTTTCACCCACATGCAGGCAGACAATGCCGGAAGTGAGTTTTTCGTGCCATGCACGTTCAAAGCCCGCTGCACGCATTTCTTTTTCAAGGCTGAGGGCCGAGGGAAACTTGCGGATGGTATCGGCAAGGTACTCATACGCGCCCGGATCTTTTGAAAATACTTTGCCAACCCTTGGCAGCAGGTGATTGAGATACACGTTGTACAGGCCACCCCAGATGCGCTCCTGCCCGGAACCGAATTCAAGGATGCAGGCCCTGCCGCCGGGGCGCAGGACGCGCAGCATTTCGGCAAAGGCCGCCTCGCGGGGCAGAATGTTGCGGATGCCAAAGGCAATGGTGATGCAGTCAACAGACGCATCGGGCAGTGGCAGACGCTTGGCGTCTGCGGCAACGGGCAGAATGCTGCGGGCGTTGGCATCCTTGAGTTTGCGACTGCCGCGCACCAGCATGGGCGGGCAAAAATCCATGGCCGGAACAATGGCCGAGGGGTGACGGCGGCGAATGGCAAGGGAAACATCCAGCGTGCCAGCCGCCAGATCCAGCACGCGGCCGGTATCGCCAAGGCGCACGTTTTGCGCCAGCACTTTACGCCAGTACTGGTCAAGCCCAAGGCTGAGCACGCGGTTCAGCAGATCATAAAAAGGCACAATACGGCCAAACATGCCTGCCACAGCCGCATCGTGCGCAGGTTTGACAACAGTTTCCGTAGCGGAGTTTCGGGGAGATTCCACGTTATTTCCCGGCCTTGTCCTGGTCGGCATCCACGCCGATAGCGGCGCAGACAACACGATAGACCGAAGGAAAGACCTCAGCAAAATTGCTGGGGGAAACCGTGCGCGTTTCTATGAATTTGGCGGTCAGTTCCTTGGCAACCTGAAGGGCTTCCTTGCGATCCTTATCCATGTGGGCCTCAGCTTCCGGCCCTCACGGGCGCGGCAAATATGAAAAACCCGCCCCTTTGGGGAACGGCCGTGACCCACAGCGGGTATTGCCTGGACGGGTTAAGAAACGGAAGCAACAGCCCCCGCCCCTTTGTTTTTTAGGTTGAGAATCGCAGGGCAGCGCCCGCGAAACCGCGCAACAGCATATGCGTTCCGTCTGCCATTGGCAAGGCCGACATGCCTGCGCGGCCGGAGCCATTCACCCTGAAATACCTGTTGCCAGCGGAGCAGTGATTGAAACGGGGCTTAGGCAAGGGACGAAGCTGGTTCGGCTTGCAGGCGCTTCGCCAAGGGAATTTCTCCAAAAATTGCCCAGCCCATGCGGGCAGGTATGCTGCCAACCGGCACCAACAACCGGAACAGTCCGGGCGTCTGATTGCGGCCTGGACGCAGGCCGTAGCAGAGGGCAAAAATCCCTCTACTGATCTTCGAGCAGCCTGCCGATTTCTTCACGCAGTATGCGCGCCGCAGCCGCAGCAGCGGCCCTTTCCACCCTGTCGTTGAAGCGCGGTTCAAGGGCATCCAGCCGGGTTTCAAGGGCATCTATGCGCGCTGTGGCGCTGCGGGCGGCAGTAACAACGGGTTGCAGGCGCTCTTCCACAAGCGATTGCGCATCTTCATGTTCGACCTGCGGTGCCGGGGCAGATGCCAGGGCTGCGGCAACCGCCTTGGCGATGCAATCCATGAGGCTCTGGTGCAGGGGATGCCCCTCGACAAACATGTCTTCCAGTTCCTGACGGGGCAGGCTGTTGGCGGCCAGTTCCTGCGATGCGTGAATCTGCGCTTCCAGCGCTGTTTCCAGCGCGATGATGCGATCCCCGGCCTCCTGAAGCGCGGCCTCGCACTGCTCAACGCGCGCCGTGAGCATGCTGGCTGTTTCGGCAGCGTCTGCCGCGCGCGTGGAGGCGTCAAAGGCCTGGGCAAAGGCGTCAATGGCGTGTGATGAGGCTTCCTTGGCCTGCTCCATCACAGCCTCAAGGGCTGCGCCGGATACAGCGGCGGCGGCAACGTCATCTGCCATGGCTGCCGAATCGGCGGCAGGGGCCGCCTGAGGCCTGAATGCAGGTTCATAGGCAAACTGCCCGGCGCTTTCCGGCATATCTGCCGCGGCAGGCTCCATTTCGGCTGTTTCCTCTATGGGCGTTTCCGCATCGGCAGGCTCGATCGTGAAAAGCTCGGCCCCGGCAGGTTCCTGCACGGAAGGCTCTGCCTGCAAGCCGGCATCCGGCGGCAGGATTTCATCGGGTTCAAGCAGGGGAAGATCATCGGCCTGTGCTGGTTCCGCAGCGGCAACAGCTTCAAATACATCCGACTCTGCCTGCGCTGAGGCATCTGCCATGATGTCCTGCATGTCAGCCGGGGCGGCATCCGTAGGCGCGTCAGCAGCCGGGGCCTCATCCGCAAGGTCGGCGGGGGGCTGGTCCGCAACGGCGGCCAGAAGGGCGTCAAAATCTGTGGGCAGCTCCACAGCCTGTTCCGGCTGGAGTTCCTGAACTGGTTCCAGCGCTGGCTCCAGATCGGACAAGGAGTCGGGCAAGGCTTCAGCAACAGGCTCTGGCTGGGCATCGGCCATGAGTTCCAGCTCGGGATGGAGCAGAACATCGGAAATATCTTCCTGTGGTTCAGCGGCAGGGGCCGCACCTCCGGTTACGGCAGCCAGCAGGCTGTCGAGGTCTGCATTCAGATCGGGCTGGGGTTCCGGCGCAGGCGCTGGAGCTGGCACTGGAGCCGCTTCGGGCTGGGCAGTGTCGATCTTGCTTTGCAAATCGTCAGCGGCGGCAGCCAGCAGGCTGTCAATATCCACGCCGAGGTCGGCGCCCATATCAGGGCTTACCGCAGGGGCTGGTGCAGGCTGCTGTGCAGGGGCTGGCTGCGGCGCAGGGGCGGCTTCGGGCTGGGCAACGTCAAGCTTACCCTGCAAATCGTCAGCGGCGGCAGCCAGAAGGCTGTCGATATCCAC
>JASGGT010000096.1:0-10075 GCA_047602655.1 Desulfovibrio sp.
TACCCGCAGCTGATGGCCGAGGGCGCTCCGAACAAGGCGGTCGGGCAGAGTCGGCGTCGGATGCGGGCAAGACCAATGGCGCTGCGCCGGAAAAACTCTCTGCCGCCTACTATTACAACCGTGCCAATTATGCCATCAGCCGCGAAATGTACGATGAAGCCCTGGCTGAAATCGACAGCGGCATGGATCTGGATCCTGGTTTTCTGCCCTTCATCACGCAAAAGGCCCTTGTGCTCTCGCGTCTGTCGCGGCATGAGGATGCCGCGCGTTTCTATTCGCTGGCGCTTGAAGCCAGACCGGATGATGCGCGGCTTGCAGCCCTTGCAGCAGAAAACATTCAGAGCAGCCGGGCAAATGACCCCGCGGCTCTTTCCACTGATCTGGCAAGATTTTTTACTGATCTTTCAGTGCAGGTCACGCCCGCCCTTCTCAAGCTGCTGGCCGAGCGGCAGGAGCAGAACGATGCGGTCTTTTTGCCCGCCCTGCGCGCCGCAGGGGCCGTTGGCAAACTGACGGACGAAGAGCAGGCCGTTCTCAAGGCCTGTCTTGCCAACAATGGCACCGTGGCCGCCGCCCTGCTGCGCCGCCAGAACGATTGGCTGCAAGGTTCGGAGCCGCTGCGTGCCGTATTTGAGGCCATGACGGCCCGGGCGCTGCAACTGGCTGGCAAAACGGACGATGCAGATGTTTTTTATCAGCAGGCTGCCGCGCGAGGCTTTAGTCAGGAAACCTTGAACGCCATCAAGGCGCAGGCCTACCTGAGCCGCAATGAACAGAAAAAGGCCGCCACGGTGTACGAGCAGGGCTGGCGCATGGCTTCAAGCCCCCAGGTCTGGGCCGTGCGCGCGGCCGATGCCTACGCCGCTTCCGGCAGTATTAAGGAAGCCTCTGAAATTCTTGAAAAAGCTGCAAAAATTGCCCCGCATGACCTGTATTTGCAGGGCCAGCTCTACTATCGCCTCGCCCAGGCCGGAAAAAGCGCGGAACTCAAAGCTCTTGAACAGAAGCTTGAGGCTGGCGGCAATGACATCGCCGTAAACTTCGGCAAATTCCTGCTCGCCCGTCAGAACAAAAAACGGGAAGAAATGCAGAAAGCTCGGGAAGCCGTGGAAGAACACGTTGATGATGTCAGCGCTGTTCACCCTCAGGACGATATCCGCCTGATTGTCGCCAGCCTGGGTTTCAGCGGTTCAAGGCCGCCGCAAGAGCAGCAGGCCAACCTCATGCGCAGCAATGGCTGGGAGCTGTGGGACAGCGGAAAGATAGACGATGCCTATATTTCGTGGCGCGATTCCATTGCGCTTGATCCGCAGCACGGGCAGAAGGCTGGCCCCTCCATGTGTGCGGTGCTTTTGCAGCAGGGCAGGACTGCTGACGCCATGGAACTTTTCCGCATGCAGTACCCTGAAATGCCCGTGTTTTCCCTCGCCTTGTACCTGATAAAGGACAAGCAGTGGTCTGCGGCTTACCCGTTGTTGCGGTCAATGGCTGCCCCCTCGGGCGCCAATGCCCCCTGGTATGCGCTGGCCCTTGCCGCTGGCGCGCTTGAAGGCGGCGATGCCCGCGCTGTAGAGACCAGCGCCAGGGCCCTGCTTGCCCTTAACCCTCCGCAGGAAAGCTATACGGTCAGTATTCCGGCTGCCGAATCTGGCGTGGGGCAGCTTCAGTTAAGCAGTTCCCAATATCTGTCCATGCTGTCGGAATATCTGGGCAAGCTGCTGGATCAGCAGAATGTGGCGCTGATCCCCGAGCTTCTGGCCAGCAGGCAGCTTCAGGGCATCCCTGCGCCACAGGCCGCAAAAATGTTGAGCGAGGCGGGCTTCAGCCTCGCCATCAGCGACAGCGCCCAGGCGGCGGTACCTCTGTGGCAGCGGGCGCTCACGCTCAGCCCCAATTTGCCCGAGGCTCACCTGGGTATGGCTCTTGCTGCCGCCATGCAGGGCAACATGACCGCTGCAGAGATGCATCTGACCGCAGCCCCGGTACAAGGGGCGCCCCGGCACGAATTCATCCTTGGCCGCATCCGGATGCTTGAAGGGCAGACGGTGGCTGCCATGCGGCATTTTGACAGCTTTTTGCGCGCTGAACCTGGCAATCTGGCAGCGCGGTACGCGGTTTTCAATATTTTCATGTCGGTGGCGGACTACACCCGCGCCCGCGCGCTTTACGGCGAATTCAAAAATGCCGCAGGGCCTACCGCCCGGCTGTATGAGGGGCAGTGCGCCCTTGCTCTTGGTGACGCAGGCCGCGCAGAGGCAATTTTCCGTTCCCTGATGGCCAAGGGTGCAACCACAAGGCCTGTGGCTCCGCTGCTGGTGGCGGCTTTGCGCGCCCAGAACCGCTGGGCCGAGGCGGCTTCCATCTTGCAGCAAAGCGGCCAGCCAGACCCGGAAAAGCTCACGGCTCTGCGCCGTCAGGCTGAAGACGCGCTTGCCGAAGCACGCTATCCTGCGGCACGGGGCTACGCGCAGACCTATCTGGCTGATGACCCGGATTCCGCCTATGTGCAGTCGTTGTATAACAGTTCCCTGCGCGATGAGTACAGAATGCAGGCCGACCGCCTTGAAAGGCTCAAACTTGAGCAGACAAGGATTGCCCGCGGGGCACTCGATCCCGCGCGCGGATCGGGTCGGCTTGACCCGCAGGAAAGGGCGCGGCTGGGCGAACTGAGCCCAGGGGGACAGCCTGTGACGGCCCCCGACAGCTCGCTGCTTGACGAAGCGCAGACGCATGCAGAAGCCCTGCTTGCCCGCAACAACATCCAGCGCGATGCGCTGGAAAGCGTGCTGGATATCTCCCTGCAGCGGCACAATTACGATGAAGCGGCCAAAATCTCCCGGCATATGGCGCAGGAATATCCTTACGACATGCATTATCAGTTGCAGTCTGCCGTACATTCCGGTGCTGTGTCGCGTTTTGACCGTGCCCTGCCAGTGGTGCAGTCCCTTTCGGCCCGTGGGCCAAACGGAGCGGGCATGGCCCTGTGCTTTGCCAACATCGCATCGCAGTCGGACGGTAACAGCTATACTCCGCAGGATGTGGCCGGGTATCTGGATCAGCTTGGCGCAAACTATCGCCCTGTTTCCCTGACGGAATTTCTGGCGCCTGCACCCACGGACGCCGTAACCGCCGCACCTGGCAAAATACCCCTGCTGCTCGTCATAGGCCAGACGCGCCCTGAAGAACTGCAAGCCATAGACGCCGCTCTGGCCCAGCGTGGCGGCCGGGCGGTTCTGCTGGTGAGCAGACAGTCTTTCATTCCCGGCACGCCGGACGACCTGCCCAATACTGCGCTCTTGCGCAGGCTTGTGGGAACTGGCCGATGGGAACTGGCCCTCACGGATACCTCTGGCCGTACCGTTGAGGATGTGACGGGGCGCAGAGGCGGATTCTGGGCACGCCGCGCCATGGTTAACGGGCGACCTGAAACCGTGGAAGAAATGAAAAACCGCTGGGCCGCAGCCATGGCCGAGGTGCGCCAGCTTGCGCAGTCTCAGGGCTTTGCGGTGACGGCGTGGATGTACCCCGGCGGCGATTACGGGCAGATCAGCCTCAACGGCGATGCGGAGATCCGGCAGGCCTATACAGAGGCTGCCCGCGAGGTCTTTGCCGTGGCCTTTGTACCCACGGCCAACGGCTACCACACCAACAGTCTTGACCCGATGTTTGTGCCCGTGCGCAATGTGTACGCGCAGCTGGACGCCAAGGCCATCGCCTCCATGCCGCAAAACCATCCCACGCGCCTTGCGGTGCAGACAGAGGGCTTGCTGGCAAGCTGGCACGGTCAGTTGCCGCGTGCAGAAATGCTCTTTGCCCGTGCAGCCTCGCTTGGCGTTTCGCCTGCGGACAATGCCTATTACCGTGCGAGCAACGCCCTCTTTGACGACGACGCCCCCTATGCCAACGAGCTTGCGCGCGAAGCGAAAAGGCTGGACCCGGATAATCCGCGCACAGATATACTGGTGGATCGCGCGCAGCGCATGTTGCGGCCCAGGGCCTCATTCAGTCCCCATGGCTGGACAGACAACGCCGGGCGCAGTTTTGCGGAATATGAACTCAAGGCCTCCACATTTATACAGGAGAACCTTTCCGTTCAGGCTTCTGTTTCTGATTTGTGGTGGAAAAGCGATCAGGAGTCCCAGCACGGTCATGCTGTGGGCATCGGGCTGCGTTACTTTCCCTTCAAGCAGCACTGGCTCGAATTGTCTGCACGCGATGTGCAGCCCGACAGCGGGTCCTCCTTTATGGAGGCGCGCGCGGCCTGGCGCGGCGTGTACTCCGCTGACCTTTTGCGCATCAACGGGCCGTATACAATCGCATACAGCCGCCAGTCGCTTGAAACAGCCGAGAGCATCAGCAAAAGAGTTTATGAGGATCGTCTGGATCTGAGCACCGAAGCGAGGGTGCTTGATCGGGGCGTGTTGCTTGCCGAGATTTTTGGGGAGCAGCGTACAGATGGAAACCGTACTCTGGGCGCCACTGTAAGCCCCCGATACATCCTCTGGGACAAGCCGCAGTTGCAGCTGGGATACCTGTTCAGCACCGCAGACAGCGACAGAAATCCTGCCGACTATTATGCCCCGCAGGAATACGTCAATCACATGGCTGTGGCCTCGTTTGATCTGGCGCTTTTTGACCAGATGCATGTGCGCGGTTTTGCCGGATATGGCACTGCCATATCCAAGAACAAAAACTGGGAGCAGGTTTTGCGCTACAGCCTTGACCTGAACTGGGTTCCCGCCGACAACTGGAGTATTGCCCTGGGATACAAGCGAATGGAACTGCCTGACTACAACATGGATGAATATTCGCTGAACCTGCAATACGTCTTTTAACGTGTGCTCCACACCATGTACCGGGAGGTTGCCATGATGAGTCTGCGTTCTGCTATTAGTGCTGGTCTGCTGGTGCTGTGCTGCTCGGTTCCCGCTGTAGCGGCCGATGCCTGGGTGGCGGAGTGGGACATGCCCAACGGTCTGGCGGAGCTGCGCCAGGGCAATTTTAAAAATATTTTTATGTTTGCCGCGTATTTTGACAGGCAGGACAGACCATACCTCACCGAAGATATGCAAAAAGCCCTGCGCGGCGGCCTTGCAGCCTCGCTGGCTCAAAGCCCCAACAAGGGGCCGGGCGTATACCTTTCTGTCGTCAATGACCTTCTGGTGGAAGCACCTGGCAAATCCATACAGAAGGACCCAGGCATTGTGAGCAGGCTCATGGCTACGGAGGCCAGCCGTGCTGCGCACCGCAAAGATCTGCTGGCCCTGCTTTCGGTCTATCCCTTCACCGGGCTTGAGATTGATTATGAGCGGGTGAACATTGATGATTGGCCACGCCTGCTGCAATTCGCGCAGGAGCTTTCCGTAACGCTGGCAGCGCAAGGCAAGAAACTTCGCGTGGTGCTGGAACCCAAACAAAAGTACCTTCAGGGTTCTCTGCCTGCTGGCCCGCAGTATGTGGTCATGGCCTACAACCTGCACGGCAATCACAACGGGCCTGGGGCCAAGGCTGACGACGCCTTTTTGCGCAAGTTGGCCCAGTGGTGCGCTAACTGGCCTGTAAAGCCGGGGTTGGCGCTTTCTGCTGGCGGTTATGCCTGGACTGCCCGGGGCGTTGTGGATCTTACCGAACGCAAGGCCGCCGCATGGGCGCAGGGTGCGGGCGTACAGCCCACGCGCGACCCAGCCAGTCATGCCCTGTACTTTAAGGCTGCGGACAACTCGCCTGGCAGCCCCCTGCTTGCCAAGGGAGGGACCACTGGCGGCAGTTGCGAAATCTGGTATGCCGATGGTGAAACCCTTGCCAGCTGGGCCGAATTGGGGCGCAGCCTTGGTTTTGGAGATGTGAGCCTGTGGCGGCTTGGCGGCAATACGCCGGAATCTCTGGCTAAAATTTCAGGAAAGTAAGTGATGACGGCGCAAAGCAGTGATATGCAAGTGCGTTTGCACACCTTTGGGAGCATTGCGTGCCTGGCGATATTGCTGCTGTGCGCCAGTTCGAGCGCGATTTTTGCGGCTGTGGTCCAACCCTCGCGGAGTCTTTATGTGGGAGGGGGATTCAGCGGCGGCGATGGCCTCAGTGCTGACAGGCCGCTTGGCAGCATCAACGCCGCGTTGCAAAAAGCCCGCAAAGGCGATGTCATCATTGTTGCGCCGGGAGAATACCGGGAATCCATCGTGGTTTCCACAGCGGGAATTACTATTTTAGGCAGCGCGCCTGGCGATGGGGAGCCTCGGGTAGTCATAGACTCGCCAGCAGGCAAGACCACAAAGCTGCTCACTGACAGCGCCGATACCGTATGGCGCGGCATAGCTTTCCGTCTCAGGGGCAGCGGGGCAGTAACGCTGCGCGCTTTTACCGGGCGGTTTGAATACTGCCGGTTCACATCGGAAAGCCCTGTGCCGGGTATTGAAGTGTACGGGGGCAATCCTGTGTTTCAGGGCTGCACCTTTACAGGCGGTGCAGGGCCTGCGGCCCAGATGGCCCTTAATGGGCAGACGGGGCGTTCAAGCAGGGTGACCATGGCGTACTGCCTGTTCCGCGATGCCCCCGGCGGTGCCGTGCTGCTGCGGGGCGAGCAGGATGTGCGCTTTGTAAACTGCCTTTTTGCCGCCTGCCGGTTCATAACCATGCGTCAAAGCGGGGTAGGGGCGCAGGTCTCAGCCACCAACAGCGTGTTTTTTCTCAACGCCGAGCCAAGCCTGTTTTTGCAGTCCGCCCGGCCCCCAGGGCGCGCCTTGAAAATTGCCTGTATGCGCCAGCCCCTGGCACATTCATGATCTGGCAGGCAAGGCCGCTGGAAAAACAGCCGGAAATAACCGCTGTCGACAGCATTATGGCTTCACCCCGGTTTGAAGGCGGGCGAAATGCCCTGCTGAACCTCTGTGTTGATGATACCGTCAATGCCCCGGTGTGGCGGTCGCTCGTTCCCGCGGCAGGCAAGCTGGGGCTGAAAATAACCCTTGCGCTGAATACGGACGCGCTCTCGCCGCAATACTGGAAGATGATTATCCCGGAAGTGAATGCCGGGTTTGAGGTGGCTTCGCACGGAGCGGTGCATGCCAGCATCACCTCTGAGGAGGTGCTGCGCGTGGGCTGGTTTGATCCGGCAGGCACGTCTGCCTCCCTGTCCATAGATCAGGCCGAGCAATTGCGGGTGGTTGTGGACGGCAAGGAGCTGTGCGTAATTGATCTTGTGCAGCAGCCCTATCTCTCTATGGGGGCGCTGGTGCGCCAGTTGCAGGAGAAAGGTCTGCGCGCTGAACTCGTAAGCCTGAGCCACGAGAAAATTCCCGCCTATCTGTTGGCCCCGGTGCAGGAGCAGGATATCTTTTTTGCGCGGCATAACGCGGAACTGGTCATGGATACCAGAGCCTACATGCACTATATGCTGTCGGAATCGCGCCGCAAGATTGAGCAGGGCCTGCGGGAGTATCATGCCGCGCAAAAATCCTGCGTAGCCTTTGTCTGCCCTTATAGCGAGAGCAATGCAAATATCCGGCAGGCCATGCAGGCTACAGGATTTATTATTTCACGCAGCCACATGGTGCTCAATTTCCCCTCGGCTGAAGATATAGTTGACCTTTCCGCCATCCAGAGCATTTCCCTCAAAGATATTGTGCCTTCATCGCCAACGCCCAATCTCAAGGAAATGCTGCGCATGTATCTGGATTACCTTAAATACCATGGATCCATCATGGGGTTGTACAGCCACGGAGCCAACGAATGGACAGCCAATCAGTGGATAGACCTCTTTGAAGTGCTGGACGAAAACCGCTCGGTAAAAACAGCCGGGCTTGCGGAAATAGCCGCCACCGTTAAGGAACAGTGCGAATCAACAGGGCCGTGGACATACCGCTGCCCCTCGCAATCCGGCCCTGTGAGTGGCGAGACCTCGTTCAGGCCGGGGCAGGATTCTCCCCTGATTGGCGCGGGCGTGCCGACAGAATTCAATACGGATTATGCTGGCAGGCCGTTGCAGGCAGGGCAGAGGCCCAATATCGGTCTGTATTGACGGCAAACAGGTTGTCGCTGTTATCAGTGCACAGGCGCAAAAAAAAGAGTCACCTTTTGGTAACTCCTTTTTTTGCGGGCGTTTGCAGAAAATCTGGCAGACCTGCTTTAGGCCTGTACTACCATGCCTGTTCGAGCAGGGTGACAATGTCGTCGTGCGATGGCATGCGCGGATTGCTTGTGGTGCAGATGTCTTCCAGTGCGTTGGCGGCCATGGAATCCAGGCTTTGACGGTAGACCTGCTCGTCCACCTTGAGCTCGCGCACCCGTGCAGGGATCTTCATGGACGTGTTAAGGTCGCGCACTGCGTTTATCAGGTTGCGCGTACCTTCCTCCACCGTGGTGCTTTCAAGGCCGATAAAGGCCGCGATTTCAGTATATTTAACGCCAGCGTCAAAGCTGTTGAAGCCTATGACAAAGGGCAGCAGCACGGCATTGGCAAGGCCATGCGGAATGTGGAACAGGCCGCCAAGGCTGTGGGCCATGCTGTGGGTAACGCCAAGGCCACTGTTGGTAAAGGCAAGGCCGGCCATGCAGGAGCCAATGAGCATGTTGTCGCGCGCGTCCATGTCGTCGCCGTGGTCATAGGCGCGCTTGAGATAGGTAAAAACATTGCGGATGGCCTGCTCCGCGTAGATGGCGGTAAACACGTTGCTGTAGCGCGAAGTGTAGGCTTCCACCGCATGGGTCAGCACATCCATGCCGGTTGCGGCGGTCACGTGCGGCGGCACGGTGCGCGTAAAGCGGGCATCAAGAATGGCGGCGTCAGGAATGAGCATTTCGTCATTCAGCGGAATTTTCACCGAATTGACCTTGTCGGTGATAACCGCAATGGAGGTTACTTCCGATCCTGTGCCGCTGGTGGTGGGGATGGCGACAAGCGTTGTCTTTCTGTTGCTGTCGGCCTTGTGCCCGAAGTAGGAGATGGCTTTTGCCATATCAATGGCCGAGCCGCCGCCAATGGCAATAATCATGTCAGCCTGGCTGCTCAAAAAAATGCGCGTGGCTTCAACCACCGCCTGAAGGGAGGGGTCAGGCTCCACGCCTGAAAAAAGTGTGTGCCCAATGCCCTTGCGCTTCAGATGGCTCACGGCCTGATCGGCAAATCCGCTTTTGACCATAAAGGGGTCTGTCACCACAAAGGCATGGCTTGCTGGAAATGTCTCAAGGGTTTCCAGCGCGTAAGGGCCGTAGCATATCTTTGTTTTTCCGTAAAACTGGGTCACGTCGTCCTCCACAGGCGGCGCAAAGAAAGAAAGGATATCTTGGCGTCGGCGTATCTTTTATCTTCAGCGATTAACGCTTGCTTGCGCTTGGCAGCCATTTTCACGCCCTGGGCGCGGATATTTTTACCTCGGATGCCTGTCTTTCAGCTCCGGATAGCCCGCCCTTGCCCGCCCTTTTTGTAAAAAGGCAGTGCGGGCATGATGCTAAGTCAACCTTTACCCCTAGGGGGAAGGTCAAGGGTTTTTGCAAACTTTTTTACTATCCAATGCCTTTTTGTGTGAAAAAATGAACCAGCTGGTTTGATTGTTAATTTCAAATTAAAACGAGCTATTAAGTTACTTATTCCAATGTGGAAGATGCTTAATGGTTGTAATTACTATTTTTATTTATAGATAGTCGGAGCAAATTTTATGTAAAAAGATGCCCATCAAGGGGCATTTTTTTGTAAAAGGCCTTGATCTTCCAGTGCGGAGAATGCTTACGGTGAATCTAAGTGGGCCGAGCCTCCCTTTGAGGGCTGGGTCAGCCCGCAGCCGACACCAATTCCCGAGGGAAGGAGAATGCCATGGAGCAAACAGCACAATTAGGGTCAACAGGTATGGAAACCTCGGCGCAGGCAGCCAAAAAGCAGCTTGCCACAAGTTTCAGAAGGCGTGGCATGGTTACAGCCACCATGTCTGGGGTAGCATACGGAACATACACCGCGTTTATGACGCTCGCCATGACCTTGGGCGTGTGGGGCGTGTGGTACGGTGGCGATTCTCCGCTTTCTGAATTTTCAAAGCTCTTTTTGCTTGGCGCGCTTGGCGCGGCCACCACTGACGCGTGCAGCGCC
>JASGGT010000097.1:0-9887 GCA_047602655.1 Desulfovibrio sp.
ACATGGAATATCCCATCAAGGACAACCCTGTGCTTGATGACCGGGATATGGCGACCATGGAAAGCATTTTGCGTGGCTATGACCTAGATGTGAAGACCATCAGGCATTAACGCAGACAATTACGGACAAACCCGCGCCGCGCCCTTGCGCAGTGAAGGAGAAAAAGCATGCTGGCATTAGGACTTGTGGAAACGAGGGGCTTGATAGGAGCCATTGAGGCTGCCGACGCCATGCTCAAGGCGGCAGACGTGCGCCTGCTCGAAAAGTCCCTTGCTTCCGGCGGGCTTGTGACCATCACCATTGCGGGCGAGGTGGCTGCCGTGCAGTCCTCCGTGGACGCCGCCACGGCCTCCATTGCGCGCATTGAAGGCGCGGAGTGCGTTTCGCGGCATGTCATCCCCCGCCCCGATGCGGAGCTTGAACATATTTTGCTGTTGCAACCGCGCAGCATTGAGATTGAGGCGGCGGCCCCGGCAGAGGCCGCACAGGAAGGCCAGACAAGCATGACTGACCCCGCCGACAAGGCGAAGCCCGCCACGCAGGCCGCGCCCCCGAGCAAGGAAAAGCTCGCGGGCATGAGCATAAACAAACTTCGGCAGTTGGCCAGAGACCTTCAGGTTCCGCTCACGCGCGGGCAGATTGTCTCCTCCGACAAGAAAACGCTGATAGACGCCATTTGCCGGGCGGCTCTGAAGGAAAAGGAGTAAGAAATGGTCGATAAGGATTTGCTCTCCATTCAGGAGGTGCGCGCACTGGTTCGCGCTGCGCGCAAGGCACAGCCGGAATTCGCACAGATGAGCCAAGAGCGTGTGGACGCCGTGATCAAGGCCGTTTCCGAAGCCACCGCTGCGCAGGCTGAAACCCTGGGCGCAATGGCTGCGGAAGAAACCGGCTTTGGCAAGCCGCAGGACAAAAAGACCAAGAACCTGCTCGCCAGCGAAAAGGTCTATGCCTGCATCCGCGACATGAAGACCGTGGGCATTCTTTCCACCAACAACGAGACCAAGGTTGTGGAAGTGGCCGTGCCCGTGGGTGTGATTGCGGGTATTGTGCCCTCCACCAACCCCACGTCCACCACCATCTACAAGTCGCTGATCTCGCTCAAGTCGGGCAACGCCATTGTGTTTACGCCGCACCCCAGCGCCCGCAAGTGCATTGCCAAGACGGTGGAAATCATTCAGGGCGCGCTGCGCAGCTGCAACGTGTCGCCCGATCTGGTGAGCTGCATCACCATTCCCACCATCGAAGGCACCAACGAACTGATGAAGATCTGCGATCTCATCCTTGCCACGGCGGCCCCGGCATGGTCAAGGCCGCGTACAGCTCCGGCACGCCCGCTCTGGGCGTGGGCGCTGGCAATACGCCCGCCTTCATTGAACGCACCGCCGATATCGAAAGCGCCGTGACCAAGATCATGAGCAGCAAAACTTTCGACAACGGCACCATCTGCGCCTCCGAGCAGTCCATCGTTACCGAATCCTGCATCGCCGCCAAGGTGCGCGCCACGCTGGAAGCCCAGGGAGCCTACTTCCTCCAGGGCGAAAAGCTGGAAAAGGTCAAGAACGTCATGGAACGCGGCAATGGCAGCATGAACCCCGCCATTGTGGGCCGCGACGCCCTGACCATTGCCCGCATCGCTGGCATCGACGTGCCCCAGGGTACGCGCCTGCTCGTTTCGGACGAAAAGGGCGTTGGCCCCAAGTATCCTTTCTCCAAGGAAAAGCTCACGGCCCTGCTCGGCTTTTACGTGGTGGAAGACTGGCATGAAGCCTGCGAACTGTGCACCGCCCTGCTGCACAACTGCGGCGCGGGACACACCCTTGCCATCCACTCCAACAACGAAGAAATCATCCGCGAATTCGGCCTCAAAAAGCCTGTTTCGCGCATCATGGTCAACACGCCCGCCACGCAGGGCGCGGTGGGCCTCAGCACCGGGCTGTTCCCCTCGTTCACCCTGGGCTGCGGAGCCATTGGCGGCAGCGCCACCTCCGACAACGTCACGCCCATGAACCTGATCAACATTCGCCGTGTGGCCTATGACCTCAACTCCCAGTGCTGCTGCTCCGGACACGGCGCGGCCAGCCATGCCGCCCCTGCCGCCTCCTGCGGCTCCGGCAGCGGTCATGGCACGTCTGCTCCGGCTGCGGGCGCTGGCAACATCGACATCAAGCCGTCACCGAACTGATTGTGGCAGAGCTGAAGAGGTTCTTTAACAGCTGCTGCACCGGGGCTGGCCCATGCCCGCCCAATGTAACCGTAACAGCCCGTTATTGCGGAATGCCCCCAACGGCATGACCCGCTCAGGGGCACAACAACATACGCAATAAACGCAAGGAGAATAGCTATGTCCGCTTCCGCCAACGCTCTGGGCATGATCGAAACCCGTGGTCTTGTGGGCGCCATTGAAGCCGCCGATGCCATGGTGAAAGCCGCCAACGTAACCCTTATTGGCCGCAGCCAGGTGGGTTCCGGCCTTGTCACCGTCATGGTGCGCGGCGATGTGGGCGCTGTTAAGGCCGCCACAGACGCCGGTGCCGCCGCCGCCAAAAAAGTGGGCGAACTCGTGAGCGTGCACGTGATCCCCCGCCCCCACAGCGAAGTGGAAATGATTCTGCCCAAGCGCGAAGCCTAGCCTTTGCCGTATCTGGCCCCCCGGCGCACACTGACGGGCAGCGCGCTGCACGCGAGCAGCGCCGGGGGAGCCACAGACGGAACGCTTTTGCGCAAACGGCGCGCCACCACGCCTGAACTGGTGCGCGCCAAAGGAATTTGAGCCTGCAGCCCAATTCCCGCGTATTTACAAGGCGGTTGCCCAATGCGCAGCCGTTGCATGCTGGAGCCAAGATGAACGAACAAGCGATCAAGGACATTGTGACAGATGTTGTGCGCAAGGTGCTGACAGAGCAGTGCGCCAGCAGCGGCAGGGAAGAAACCATGAACGCCGGGCCTATCCCGGTGGAGATTTCCGCCCGTCACGTCCATCTGAGCGTCGAAGATGCGCTGTCGCTGTACGGTGAGGCCCTGCGACCCGAAAGGCCGCTCTCGCAGCCGGGACAATTTTTGTGCGTTGAACGCGTACGGCTGATCGGCCCCAAGGGCGTCATGGATAAAGTGGCCGTTCTCGGCCCCGCCCGCAGCGTTTCGCAGATCGAGCTTTCCAAGACCGATGCCCGCATTCTGGGCATCAATCCTCCGGTGCGCCAGAGCGGCGACACCAAGGATACCCCTGGCATCGTGCTTGCATCCACCACGGGCATTGTGGGCCTGGAATCGGGCGTGATTGTTGCCGCCCGCCACATCCACATGCACACCGATGATGCCGAACGCTTCGGCCTCAAGGACAAGGACAAGGTCGCCGTGCGTCTTGATACGGAACGGCCCATGATTCTTGAAGACGTGCTGGTGCGCGTGAGCGACTCCTTCAAACTTGCCATGCACATTGATGCGGACGAAGGCAACAGCGCAGGCTGGAAGCCCGGCGTCACCGGCGTCATCGTGCGGCGCTCAAGGGGCTGATATGGACTTTGCCGCAGCGGATAAACTCATCGCCACGCTTGACCAGTGCCGGGAAAATCCCCGCAAGGTCAGCCCCACGGAACCTCTCTATGTGGGCGTAGACCTTGGCACCGCGTACATTGTGGTGGTTGTGGTCAACGCCAAACGCGAGCCCGTGGCCTGTGCCATGCGCTTTGCCCAGGTGGTGCGTGACGGTCTGGTGGTGGACTACGCGGGCGGCGCGCGCATTGTGCGCGAGCTGACCGAAGAGCTGGAAGAACGCCTTGGCCGCAAGCTTGAAAATGCCGCCATCGCCGTTCCGCCCGGCACCAGCGAGCGCGACTGCGCAACCCATCGCCATGTGGCGGAGGCCGCTGGCTACCGCGTTACCGCCCTGCTTGACGAACCCACTGCGGCCAACAGCGTTTTGCAGGTGCGCGACGGCGCCATCGTGGATATCGGCGGCGGCACCACCGGCATTGCCCTGTTGCAGGACGGCAAGGTTGTGTACGTGGCGGACGAACCCACGGGCGGAACGCACGTTTCCCTCGTGCTGGCGGGCAATTACGACATTCCTTTTGACGAAGCTGAAGACCTGAAAAAGGACGTGAGCCGCCACAAGGAACTTTTGCCCGTGGTGCGGCCCGTGATTGAAAAGATGGCGGCCATCGTCAAGAAGCACATTCAGGGGCGCAAGGTTTCGGCCCTGTACCTCGTGGGGGGCACCTGCTGCCTCGCGGATATGGAATCCATCATCCAGAAGGACACCGGCGTGCCCACATTCAAGCCCGCCAATCCTTTTCTGGTGACGCCGCTTGGCATCGCACTCAACTGTACTGACTAGAGCATTTTGCTTTAATAAATATAATTCAAAGCCTTGAATGATTATAGGAGCGCGGCTTATGCCCGTGGAACTGAACACACTTATTACCGCCGTGGTGCGGGCCGTGCTGGATCAGCTTGATGCCAGGCCCGCCTCTGTGGCTCAGGTGCTGGCCCCCAGGGACGAAATGCTCGCCCGCCAGGTGGAAAAGCGCCTCGGCAGCGCCATGCAGGTGTGCTTTCAGGGGCAGAGCGCCGGGCAGGAACCGGCCCTCTACATCCTGCCGGAGCTTTCCTGCCCGGATATGGCGGATCTGGCGCTGGGGCGCAGCTCAAGCCTTGCCCAGCGCGAAGTGCTTGACCTGCTCTTGCAGGGCAAACAGGTGCGCACCCTTGGCTTTGCCTACCGCGCACACACCGCCACTGCCCCGGACGCGCTTTTGCGCCTGTATGAAGATTATGAAGCGCGGCTTGCGGCCTTTGGCCTGACGGAACTCACCGAGGCCGCGCCGGAAGCGTCGCGCACGCGCGATTGTCTTATAACCGCAAACCATGTGGCCGAGGCCGCCGCAACGGGCGCGCGCACCCTGCGTGCTCCCCAAGGGGCCGTTGTTACACCGCTGGCGCAGGATGCGGCGGCGGAACGCAACATGACCATTCTGAAAGATCTGTAGGTGTCGCATGCTGATAGGCATTGTCGTCGGTAACGTATGGGCCACGCGAAAGGAAGATTCCCTCAACGGGCTCAAGCTCATGGTGGTACAGCGCCTTGACCTCGCCCACAACAGGCTGGCCGAAAGTTTTGTGGCGGTGGACTGCGTGGGAGCCGGTATTGGCGAGCGCGTGCTTATCACCACCGGCAGCCCGGCCCGCAAGGCTCTGTACAATCAGGAATCCCCTGTTGATGCCGCCATTGTGGGCATTCTGGATCAGGAAGAAATGATGGGCAAAAGCCCGGAGAGCGAATAGCGCATGGATACGCTGGGCATTGTGGACAGCCGCAGCATAGCCGCTGGGGCGGAGCTGGCCGATATCATGCTCAAGGCCGCTCCGGTCACCCTGGTGCGCGCTTCCGTTGTGTGCGCTGGGCGCTTTCTCATCCTTGTGGGGGGAGACAGAGAGGCGGTTGACGCCTCGGTGCATGCCGCCAGAGCAACGGAAGCGCGCCTTGCGGGCAGCTATGTTGTTTCCAATGTGTCCAGCCAGGTGCTCAATGTTCTGCGGCGCATGCCCGCTGAAATCGGCGGCGCGGCCCTGGGCGTTGTTGAATGCCGCAATGCGGCAGACAGCGTCATAGCGGCAGACAAGGCCGTCAAGCAGGCGGCGGTATCGCTGATGCGCATGGTTCTTGGCCAGGGCATTGGCGGCAAATCATACTTTGTGCTCACAGGCGATGTGGCCGCCGTGCGTGAAGCCGCAGCCACAGCCGCTGACGTGCTGGGCAACAACCTGATGCGAATGGTGGTCATTCCCCAGCCCGACCCGGAAGTGGTCAGCGCGCTGGCGGGCACGGCGCGGCGCAGCGCCAATGACGCCCAACAATAACCCGCGCCTGCGGAACGAACGAGGCACCTATGGGAAAAACGCTGATAACCATTGATAATCTTGATCAGTTCATCCACGGCAACAAGCTTGTGATGGACTCCGCAAAGATTCTGACCCCCGGCGCGCGCGATGAACTCTGCAAACGCGGCGTCCAGATAAGCTACGACGAGGCCGCCGCCCAGCACTGCGGCCACGGCGAATGCGCGCAGCACGCGCATGACGGACATGACGAACACTGCGATGACCTGCTCATCGGCGTGGCCGCCATCATCAAACAGCACTATGGCATCACCGACCCCGACGAACTGCGGAAGGTGACGCTGGAAACCGTGGCAGTGATCGGCAAGAGCCTTCACGCTTAAGCCCCTGCCGCGCATACGCAAACATAAAAGGAGATTACAATGGCTATAATGACTGACGCTCTGGGCATGGTTGAAACCCGTGGTCTTGTTGGCGCTGTGGAAGCTGCCGATGCCATGGTCAAGGCTGCCAACGTGACCCTCATCGGTCGCGAACAGGTGGGTTCCGGTCTGGTGACCGTGATGGTGCGCGGCGATGTGGGCGCTGTTAAGGCCGCCACCGATGCGGGCGCTGCCGCTGCCTCGCGCGTGGGCGAGCTTGTGAGCGTGCACGTGATCCCCCGCCCCCATGAAGAAGTGGAAATGATTCTGCCCAAGTGCAAGTAAAGCCTGAAGCCGGGCTATGTGATTGCAGCGGGTGCGGTTAGGGCAGTTTACGAAGGAAATGGGGTAACTGCTCTGCAAGGGTTTTTCTGAAAATCCTTGCCACGAAATGCGAGCAGGCAGGCTTGGCCTGTCGTAAGCGAACATTTCAGGAGTGAAATGCTCTGGCGGCCCGCTTTGCGATAATTCCAGTGAGAGGACATCATGGGAAAACCAATTGTTGACGCCATTCGCGCGGCTGGCGTGGTAGGTGCGGGCGGCGCAGGCCTGCCCACGCACGTCAAGGCCGATGCCGCCGCGCAGACGGTGCTGGTCAACGGGGCTTCGTGCGAACCGCTGCTGATGAGCGATCCGTATCTGATGGAAACACAGGTGGACACTCTGGTGCGCGGCCTCGAGGCCATGATGGATTGCACAGGGGCCGGGCGCGGCATCATCTGCCTCAAGGGCAAACACGCCCACGCCATGCAGAGTGTACGCGAGGGCGTTGCCCGCCTTGGCAAGGGCCGCATCGAGGCCTTTGAACTGGGCGACTTCTACCCCGCTGGCGACGAGCAGGTGATGGTGTATGAAGTGCTGGGCGGCATTGTGCCCGAGCGCGGCATTCCTTTGCAGATCGGCGCGGTGGTAAGCAATGTGGAATCTCTCTGCAATGTGGCCCACGCGCTGGACGGCAAACCAGTGACCCACCGCTACCTCACCGTGGGGTGCGAGGTGCGCAAGCCCATGGTGGTGCGCGTGCCTGTGGGCACGCGGGTTGCCGAGGTGCTGCAATTTGCGGGCGGGCCGACCATTGACGAATACCGCGTAGTGGACGGCGGCCCCATGATGGGCCGCGTGCTGCCCGATACGGATCAGCCCGTCACCAAGACAACAAGCGGCCTGCTTGTGCTGCCGCCCGACCACAACGTGGTGTGCCGCAAGGTCATGGACCCGCATACGGTCAAGCGCCTTACCAACACCATTTGCTGTCAGTGCTCGCAGTGCACCGATCTTTGCCCCCGGCAACTGCTTGGTCACAGCTTGCATCCGCACCGGCTTATGCGCGTGCTTGACGGGCAGGCTGTGGATTCGCCCATTGCGCGCGAGGCCCTGCTTTGCTCCGAATGCGGCATCTGCGAAAAGTTCGCCTGCCCCATGGGCCTTTCGCCCAGGGAAGTGAACGCGCAGCTCAAAAAGGAACTCATGGCCGCCGGGGTCAAGTGGGAAAACAGGGGCGAACCCCTTGTGGCCTCGCGTTTCCGCGATGACCGCAGGATTCCCACAAGCCGCCTTGTGAGCAGGCTTGGTCTTGCGGGTTATGAAGCGCACCCGCACTTTGCAGGCGACTACACGCCCTCGGAAGTGCGTATTCCCCTGCGCCAGCACATAGGCGCGCCCGCTCTTGCCGTGGTGCATGCGGGCGACCGCGTCAAAACGGGCGACCTCATCGGCGAAATTCCCGAAGGGGCCATGGGCGCGCGCGTACACGCCAGCATTGACGGCGTGGTCACTGCCGTTGAAAACGGCATCATAACCATCAAGGCGTGAGGCAACAGGTGAGCGGCATGAAATTACGCACTATAGGCTGTGTGGAACTGAACAGCATCGGCGTGGGCATTCAGACGGCGGACGAAATGGTCAAAGCCGCCAATGTGGAGCTTGTTATCTCCCGCCCCACCTGTCCGGGCCGTTATCTTGTGGTCATCACCGGCGATACCGGAGCCGTGACCAGCTCCGTGCAGACCGGGTTGCACCTGGGCGCGGATCTGGTGGTGGATTCCTTTATCATCCCCAACGTGCATGAAAGCGTTATCCCTGCCATGAACGGCACCGCCATCAGGGAAAGGATCAACGCTCTCGGTATTATTGAAACATACACTGCGGCCTCCTGCGTGCTGGCGGCGGATGCCGCAGCCAAGGCGGGCGATGTGCACCTTGTGGAACTGCGCCTTTCTGCGGGACTGGGCGGCAAGGCCTTTGTGCTCATGACGGGCGAGGTCAGCGCCGTGCAGTCGTCTGTGGACGCTGGCGCTGCCAACGTGACGGACGGCGGCCCGGTGGTCAGCAAGATTGTGATCCCCTCGCCCAGCGACGATCTCAAAAAGCAGTTGCTCTAGAAGCAGATGAACTTTGAAATGTTCTAAAAGTTGCCCTCGGGCGACCCTTTGCGCGGGGGGCCAGGCTCCCCGCGCGAACAATCACATTCCCTCAAGCAAACAGGCAGCCGCATCATGGAAGAAGCGAAACAGCGCGTCATACAGGAGTATGTGCCCGGCAGGCAGATCACTCTGGCGCACCTTATCGCCAGCCCCCAGCGCGACATTCCCCTCAAGCTCGGCCTTGACGAAAGCGCAACGGACGCCATCGGCATACTCACCATCACGCCCAGCGAGGGCGTTATCATTGCCGCCGATATAGCCACCAAGGCCGCCGATGTGCAGATCGGCTTTCTGGACAGGTTTGGCGGCTCCCTGCTGCTCACCGGCGATGTGGCCAGCGTGGAAGCCGGGCTGCGTGAAGTGCTGCGCTATTTTGGCGATGTGCTCCACTACGCCCTGACCGACTGCACCCGGTCATAGGCCCGCCGTGCGCCGTATTATGCTTATGGGCGAACGGGGGGTGGGCAGACGCACCATCGCCCGCCTGCTGGGCTGCACGGTGCCGGATCTGCGGCGCACCATGGCCGTGGAATATGCCGGAGAATTTGTTTTTCCCCCGCCGGAATTTCTGGAAAACCGCCGCTTTTACTGCGCCCTCATCACCCTGGCCACAGAATGCGCGGCCATTCTTTTTGTGCAGGACGCAACCCGCCCAACATCCGCCTTTCCGCCGGGCTTTGCCCGCATATTCAACCGCACTCTTGTTGGCGTCATCAGCAAGGCAGACATGGACACTGCCAACACGGAACGCGCACGGCGCTTTCTGCAAAGTGCGGGGACAGCGCAAATTGTTGCGCTGAGCTCCGTCACCCTTGCTGGCGTGGACGACCTGCGCGCCGCACTGCCGCTCAACTCCTGAATCCTTTTCGCCTCTCGAGGCCGCAGGCACAATGCGGCCAAGCCATTCCCCATCAGCATGACGCCGTCAATCTGTATCAAGTCAGTCAATATTTATGCGAAGGGTAGTTTCTTCAGCATGTGCATGGCGCGAGTACGCACCATCCTCACGCCCACGATTTGTATTTCATGCCTGTCGCATTAAAAATAAAAATATCTCGATACGTATTTTCTTGTTAAGGATTTCCCTACAGCAGTGCCTCATCAAAATTGCACAAAAAACTTTATCTATTGCATAAAAAAACTTCACAAATTGTAACCACACTATCGTGGCCTATGTAGCATGATCTCGCGTGTTTTCGTG
>JASGGT010000098.1:0-9728 GCA_047602655.1 Desulfovibrio sp.
CAGGCCCTTGGCGTGCTCAAGGCCAAGATGGGCCTTGGCCCCGAGCCTGTGCCCACCTTTATGCCGGGCGATGAGGACGGCACTCCCGACATGACGCCGCAGGCGGAGTCCGCGCCGGAAGAAGCCCCCGACAAGCCACAGCAAAACGCGGGTTAACCCGGAAAGGATAGAGCCATGTTTTTTGAAGCCAAGGAAGTGACGCCGCAAACGCTGCTTTCAGAAGTGCAGCAGCTTGCCAACGCCAAATATCGTTTTGTGACCATGTCGCAGACCGTCATGGACGAAAACACGCTGCGGCTTTTCTATCATTTTGACGTAAATCTCACCATGTCCGATCTGCGCCACAATGCCGAGCTGTGCGTGTGGGAACCCACGGACGCCAAGGGCATGGTGCATCTGCGCATGGATGTGAACAAGAACGACGCCATCCCCAGCATCACGCCCGTATATTTCTGCGCCGTCCTCGTAGAGAACGAAACGCAGGATCAGTTCGGGGTGCATTTTGCTGATCTGCCTCTGGATTACCAGGGGGCCATGTATCTGGAGGGCGAAGTCACCCACGCGCCGTACTTTACCATGACCACGGTCAGGCGGCCCGCCGCCAAGGCCGAGGCCGCCAAGGATGACACGGCCAAAGGAGAGAAGGCATGAGCAACCGCACAACCGTGATTCCTTTCGGGCCGCAGCATCCCGTGCTGCCCGAGCCGCTGCACATCAAGTTTGTGGTGGAAGATGAAACCGTGGTCGGGGCCGTGCCCCAGCTTGGTTTTGTCCATCGTGGGCTTGAAAGCCTTGTGCGGCTCAAGGACTACAATCAGATGGTCTTTGTGGTCGAGCGCATCTGCGGCATCTGCTCGTGCATCCATGCCAACTGCTACTGCAACGCCATTGAAGACATGATGGGCATTACAGCGCCGCCGCGCGCGCAGTTTTTGCGGGTTATCTGGTCAGAACTGCACCGGATACACTCCCACATGCTGTGGCTCGGCCTGTTTGCCGACTCGTTTGGCTTTGAAAGCGTGTTCCAGCAGTTCTGGCGCATCCGCGAGCATGTCATGGACATCTGCGAAGCTACTGCGGGCAACCGCGTTATCCTTTCGGTCAATGTGGTTGGCGGCGTGCGCCGCGACCTCAGCCCCGATCAGATCCGCTGGATGCATGGACGGCTGGACGAGCTGGAAAAGGGCATGCGCGAGCTTACCCGCACCATGCTTGACGACTACACCGTGCAGGAACGCACGCGCGGCATCGGCTACCTGAGCAAGGACGATGCCCGCCTGCTTGGCGCCGCTGGCCCCACCCTGCGCGGCAGCGGCTGGGAAATCGACGAACGCATGCACGGCTACGCCGCCTACAAGGATCTCAACTTCATTCCCGTGGTTGAAAACGACGGCGACTGCTACGCCCGTTCCAAGGTACGCTTCTATGAAGTGCTGCACTCCATTGAGCTTATCCGCGAAGCCTTGAACCGCCTGCCCGAGAGCGAACTGACCGTCAAGGTCACAGGCAATCCCGAGGGTGAATCGATCTTTCGCGTGGAACAACCCCGTGGCGAGCTGTTCTACTACATCCGGGCCAACGGCACCAAGAATCTGGAGCGCATGCGCGTGCGCACGCCCACCTTCGCCAACGTGCCGCCCCTGCTGCACATGCTGCCGGGCTGCAAACTGCCCGACGTGCCGGTCATCGTGCTGAGTATCGACCCGTGCATCTCCTGCACAGAGAGGTAGCCCATGTATATGCTCCCAAACGTGCTGCGCAATCTTTCGGGCAAGCCAGCCACGCGGCTGTATCCTCTGGAAGAACGCGAACCCTTCCCCGCCTATCGCGGCGTGATCACAAACGAAATTGAAAAGTGCATATTCTGCAATTCCTGCGCAAGAGTATGCCCCACTGACGCCATTACCGTGGATGCAAAAGCCGGAAAGTGGAATTATGATCCCTTCCTGTGCGTGTACTGCTCCGCGTGTGTGGAAAAGTGCCCCACAAAATGTCTGCATCAGGAGCCAGTGCACCGCAAACCTTCCATCAGCAAGTTTGTCGTGCACCGCACCGGAACCCCGCGCGTCAAGAAAGCCAAGGCCGAGGCCAAGGGCGGGGAAGACACGGAAAAATAAATAAAAGCGAAGGGCCTGCACTGGCTCTTCGGGTTGAACAAAGTCTGTTTTCTGTTTCGCCAGACGTTCATCCCGTCGATTTGCCGGACGGGGCAGGCGGCGCGCATTTCCAGTTATGGAGGTCGCGCCGCCTTGTGTTTGAGGGGATGCCGCTCCTCAGCTTTTCAACTCAGGCTACGCCCTGCATATTCCGGCATCAGGGCAATTTCACTTTGAATTTGCCCTGGCGTTTGCGTGAGCAAACGCCCGCCGCGAAGGTGCAAGCGCAGCTTCAGTCGTTGCCCGCAGGGCTTCGAATGAAGACAGCACTGCTATTTACTTGCGCGGTTAAGCTCCGTAGCGCTATCTTAAACTTGAGAATGTGCATTCTCAAAGTTAATCCGCTCCAGGACCCGTTACGCGCCATTTACGTACCGCCTTGCGCGCACTGGGGGCAGATGCCCGTCAGTTCCGCCGTATCGCCCTGAAGCTGAAAACCCTGCTGCTGCATGGTGGAAAAGATGGCGCTGTACAGGCCGGGATTGTTTACCTCGCGGCTTTTGCGGCAGCCGGGGCATACCAGCATAAACACGGGCGCATGAGGCTCCTGGCAGGTTTGCGCGCAGGCCACAAAGGCATTGAGCGAGCCAATCTTGTGCACAAGGCCCTGATTGAGCAGAAATTCAAGCGTCCTGTAAACGCTTGCAGGCGTGAGGGCCTTGGAGGATTTGCCGCGCAGGGCATCAAGAATGTCATAGGCCTTGACGGGTTCCTGTGCATGTTGCAGATAGGCCAGCACCATGCGCCGCAAGGGCGTGAGCCGGAGATTGCGGCCCATGCGCTGATGGTCTGCCTGACCGTACGATGTCTCTGCCTGACAACAGGCATGTTCGGCCTGATCAGTTGTTTTCGTCTTCCACATAGGGTTCCACCGCCTCAGCCTTGATGCGGTATCCCGCATCGCCGATGTCGCTTTCTGTTTTTTCGATTTCAAGCTTTCCATAAACCCACACGGTGTCCATCATCTGGATGCCGCGTGGTTTGTCCAGTGTAACATAGATGATCTGATTGGCCGGTGGCGGCGGTACGTGAATGCACGCACCGAAATAGGGAACCAGCAGAAATTCGGCCAGTTCATCGCCGCCGAGAAAATCAAGCGGAGCCACAAACCCGGCTATACGCACCAGCTTGCCGCCCAAGGCCTTGTTGGCGGGTGCATTGCTCCACAGGGTTTGAAATTCTTTCAGGGCCTTGTCGGCTCTGGGGTCGTCATCGCTGAACTTGTCAAAATTGAATTTGTCGAAAACTTTTGCGGGATTCCATGATGGCGGAATCAGCTTGTCCCATGTGATTTCGGTGTACTTTCCGCTCTTTTTCGCAGCGGCGGCAATGTCCGCATCTTCGCGCGAGGGCTGCCAGTGCTCGATTCTCTGTTTCTCGTAATCATCTGTCAGGGCAAGGGCGGTTGCGCAGTGCAAGCCGCACAGCAGTGTTGCCAGCATGCAGAGGATGCGCCCTGTGGTCGAGGCTGTTTTCATGGCAGGTTCCTTTATTATACAGAGGCGTTGAGGCCGTCTGCCAGACTCATGCGGTAGGCCCGCCATGCAGGGATAAGCCCGGCGATAAAGCCAGCAGCCACAATCCCGCCAAGCAAGCGCCATTCGGCGACTGTGGGCGGGGTGAGCGCAAGATTCAGCCCATAGCCCGAAGCCAGCACCGGACCAAATACAGCCAGCAGGGCGGCGAGGGCCGCAGTTCCTGCCAGAGCGCCCACAACGACCAGCAGCGTGCTTTCAAACGACAGAAGGGCCACAATATCCAGTGGACTTGCCCCTGCCGCGCGCAGCACGGCCAGCTCGCGCCGCCGCTCGCCCAGCCCTGCCAGAATGGCGGCCACAAGGCCCGCCAGCCCAGCCACCGTTACCAGCCAGGAGAGGACGCGCAAGGCATTTTCGCCCGAGCGCAGCAGGTTCCACAACTGATCCAGCGCCACCCCTGGCATGACAGCCATGAGGGCTTCCTGCTGATCGGCGTTGATCTCCCTTTGCGCGGCAAAAACACGGGTGCGGTTTTTCAGGCCAACCAGCACAGCCGTGATACTCTTGGGTGCGAGGCTGAACTTGGTTACCTGATCTGGCCGCACATGAAAACCCGGCACTGGCGCGCCGCCCTGCCAGTCGATGTGGATGGCCTCCATAGCGGCAAGGCTGATGTACAAAGCCCCGGTCCACCGGCGTTCCTGTGGGCGCAAGGATGCCGCACACGGTAAAGGGCTTGTCCGTGTGCTGGGCAAGGCGCGCGTTGCCCGCACCGTGGCTGAGCACCAGCCTGTCGCCCGGCTTGTAGTGTTCCCTGCCGGCAACATCCGCGCCCAGCACAACATCAAAGATGCCGTCAAACGGCCCGCCCTGGGCAAATTGCAGCGACATGCGGCGGCGGTATCGGTATTGCGTAAAAAATCGCCCGTAGTGCCCACCACGGCAAATCCCTTGTGCGAATCACCAAGCGACAGGGGAATTGTCCAGGCCACGTCCTTGCGTTCAGCAATGCGCTGGGCGCTGTCCCACCCCATATTGTTGGTGGCCTTGCCCATGTGGAACACGGCGTAGAGCAGCAGTTGCAACTCGCTGCCACGCGCTCCCACCACCAGATCCGTGCCGGAAACCGCCTGAATAAAATTATCGCGCACCTGAGTGCGTACACGCTCCATACCAAGCAGCAAGGTGGTGGAAAGCGCGATGGAAAAAACCACAAGGCTCAGGGTTCCCCGGCGGTTCCATGCGCTTGAACAGGCGAGGCCCCACAAAAAGCGCAAACGGCTCATGCGGTTTCCCTGCGAGCTGACTCCATTGCTATGGGTTCTGCTGCTGTCAGCCTTGTTGATATCACTCAGGCGGACGCGGCGTTCAAAAAAATCCGCCAGAGACAGATCATGGCTGACAAACAGCAGGCTTGATCCGGCCTCGGCGTTTTCGCGCAGCAGCAGGTGCAGAAAATCTGCCCGACGTTCCGCATCCAGCGCGGAGGTGGGCTCGTCAGCCATGACAAGCGGCGGCGACCCCACAAGGGCGCGGGCGGCGGCAACGCGTTGCTGTTGCCCAACGGAAAGACGGGTTACGCTTTTGCGCCACAGCTCCGGCCCAAGGCCAAGGCGTTCGAGCAGGCGTTGTGCGGATTGCTCCGGGCTTCCGTCCTTTTCCGTTGCCCGTGTGGCGCGTTTGGGCGAAAAGCGGCAGGGCAGCAGCACATTATCCAGCATGGAGAGATGCGGAACAAGATTAAACTGCTGAAAGATCAGGCCGATGGCGTCGCCGCGAAAGGAATCTCTGGCAAATCGGGGCAAGGTGTCCACACGAGTTCCGTTGACGCGCACACTGCCCGAATCCGGCTGCAGGATGCCCGCCATGAGGCTGAGCAAGGTGCTTTTGCCACCGCCGCTGGGGCCGGAAAGAAAGACCGTCTCCCCTTTGCCCACGCTGAACATGGGTATACGCAGGGTTGCTTCCTTTTGACCGGGCCAGCAAAAGGTGCAGTCTTCAAGCAGGACGGCCTGCTCGCCCGCATTCATGCTGCAAGGTGCTTGCGGTGGTGTTGGCGTAACGGAATTCATGGGGTTTACCACTCGAGGGTGTGGGCCTGTTCGTTCAGTTCGGCGGCGTGCTGCCCTGTGGGGCTGACTATCTGCACGCGCAGTTCATGCAAGGCTGGCCATGCGGAGAAAAGACGCACGTCCACGCCGTGCAGGGCATCGGGCTGCACGCATTCAAAAGTAAAAGACGCGTCCAGATCCGCATGTTCGTCATGCCCGTCGTGGTCTTCATGCCCTTTTGGTTCCGAGGCAGAGGTAGAAGCCGCAGGCGCATTCTGTCCCGCCTGCTCTGGCTGCCCGGCAGAGCCTTCTTCCAGCAGGGCGGGGGGCAAAGCCTCGGACTCCAGCCTTACCTGCCTGATCCGGCACTGGGCCGCTGTGGGGAAGATAAAAATATTCTCCGCCTGACGCAATGTTGCGGCCATGTTCCGCACCGCTTGCCGCTGGGCGGCATCGCGTGGGGCGTGTTCAAAGGGCAGGGCGTTGGCAAGGGGGCTTTCAAGGCTGATTTCCACCGTGTTGCCCTCCACAGCCACATCCATGCGCGCCGCGCCGTGTTCGTGCGGGCCGTGCGCAAAGGCGGGGGCGGCGGCCATCAGCACTGCGCAGGCTGTTAACGCAAGCAGGTTTTTCATCATTTCTCCCTGGTTTCTGGATCAGAACGTTTATTTTTTTGCGCCAGAAAATGAAATGATATATTATTGCATTTTTGTCAAAAGCGACGCTTCCGCTCGCCGTCCACCCGGCTGTGTGAGCCGGGCTGTTGCACCGCGATTGCATCGTCTGGAGCTTAAGTTATGTGGCGACCCTGCCGCCGCCAGTGGGCAACGCGCAGCTTGTCGGCCACCATGGAAAGGCCGCACAGGCCGATGGAAACAGCCGTGGCTACAAAAACCCCCCGGTAGCCAAAACCCTCGTACATGACCAGCCCGCCGATTATGGGGGCAAAAATGCCGCTGGAGTCGAAGGTGGCCATCATCACATTGGAGTTGATGGAGCGGGTGGTGGGTGTGGAACGGTCATAGACCATTGCGGCCAGCAGGGGATAGAGCAGCCCCAGACCCAGCCCGTACAGGAGGGTGAGAGGAATGAACGTCCACAGCGGCCCCCAGGCCAGCCCCAGCATGCAGCAGACCAGAAGGGCGCTGCACAGAATGGTGATTCTGTGGCGCGGCAGCGTATCAAGCCTGTTGTTGCCCACAAGGCGCACCAGAATAATGGTGAGCGTATAGGTGCTGAAAAACCACGCCGGGTGCGCGCCGGTGATGGAGCACAAGCCTTTCATGAAAAAGATGGCCAGTACGGTCATGATGCTGAATGTCATGCAGGCCATGTACACAAAGAACAGGCCTGAATGGCCCACCGCATGCCAGAGTTCCCGGCCAGACATGCCGCCTTCTGCCTCCAGGGCCATTTCTGGCTTGCGCAGGCGCGGCGCCAGCGGCACCAGCATGAGCAGAGAGGGAATGCCCAGCAGAGCCGTGAAGGCAAAGAGGTGCGGTTCGCCTCCCAGCAGGGCAAGTATCTGTTCGCCCACTGCCGGAATGATGGAATAGGGCAGCAGCAGGGTGAGGGAAAAGATGGCAAAACCGCGCGCGCTTTGGCCCTTGGGTATGCAGCTCACCAGGACGGAAACCGTGCAGCAGGAGAAAAAGGCAAGGGCAATGCCCTGCACCACGCGCAGCAGCAGAATCAGCTCGATCATATGGGGGCCGCCCACATAGGGGTAGGCCAGCATGACGCCGCTTGAAATGATGATGGCGGTGCCCATGGGCAGGAGTTTGCCACGGCGCAGCAGAACCACGCTTGCCACCTGCCTGAAAATCAGAACCATGACAAACATGGAAGAGAGCAGCACTCCCCGCCAGTTGGGGCTGACAGAGAGGCCTTCGAGCCATTGCTCAAAGCAGTAAAAGACGGCCACAAAGCTGTTGCAGCACATGGTCATGCAGAACAGCAGAACAAAATCACGGCTTAATAACGTCTGCGGCGGATCAGGGAAGGCAGTGCCTTCCGGGGTTTGCGCAGGCGATGCGGCTAGGGGCGGCATGGGGCCTCAATCGTGTTGCGCCGCGTTGGCCCAGACCGCCGTGCGGGGTCGGGCCCACCCCCGCAAAGGGTGTGCGGCTAATGATATTCGCCATTGAGGAACTTGGTGGCGTAGGATTGCACAGCTGCATCGTCCACCATGAGCATGTCCATCTGGCGGGTCATTATCAGGAGTCGTCCCAGTTGATCCAGGCGCGCGCACAGCTCATGCCTGGGGTATTTCTGGTAACGTGCCCGCAGTCTATCACCCGTTATCTCAACGGTAAAGCCCAGCTCTTTGAGGATCAGGCCTATGCAGCGCACGCGCCTTTCGCGCTGGGCATTGGCGGCAGCGCCTCCGGCAAATTCAAAGCGGATGTAGTTCTTGCTCAGGGTTTCGCCGCACCAGCAGTCAAGAATGGCGTAGTGGTAGCCCACGCGGGACGAAAAATTGAGATAACGGTCGGAAACAATGGCATAGCTGCGTTGTCCAAAACGAGAGCACCCTTCCTGATTGCCGCCAATGGCGGTCTGCCCCATGACCGAAAGAAAACCGCGCATGTTCACAGGCCGTGGGCCACGCGCCTGCACCGCCGGATTGAGCATGCCGTCCAGCACGCACTTGAAAGGCACGCTCAGCACATCGTTGGGCGTCACCTGGCGCGATTCGGGATTACGCAGCCCGCCGCCCAGATCAATCACGTGCAGATCAAGCGGCACCGTGCAGACAAGCTTGCTGGCAACTCCGGCGCAGTGATCTGTAACCCTGTCGGATATCTGAAACATCTGGGAATAGCTCAGCTCATGCACATAGCGCATGATGTCGTGCAGCGATGTGCAGTGCCGGGGCGTAAAGGTGTCCGCGCGCGGATCCACAAGGTGCAACGGCAGAATGTAGGGCGCAACGCGCCGCAAAAGCACCAGGGCCGGGCTGCTGGGCCGGGCCTGGGGGCGCACCAGCCTGAGGGCCAGCAACTCCTGCACTTCGCCGTCAAAAACCCTGCCGGTGAGCGCATCCACAGTGACGATCTGCTCCTCGGCCAGAATACTGTTGGCACCCGGCAGATTCATGATGGTCGGCACGCCAAATTCGCGGCAGATGGAAGCCATGTGCCCGGTAAGACTGCCTGTCTCAGCAATGATGGCCGAGGCGCGGCGCATGGCCGCCATGGCGTTTGGCGAGGAGTGGGCAAGCAGCATGACGGCCCCTTCGGGAAAGTGCGTCATGTCTTCCCCTTCGCCCACATGAACAACCGGGCCGCAACCCACGCCCCGCGCGGCGATGTCGCCGCCAGAGAGCAATGGCCGCAGGTGCCGCAGGGCCGGGGCAGAATGCTCCTCAGAGGCGCTGTCCAGCCCCATGGGGCGGGTTTGCAGCAAAATAATCTGGTCGTCTTCGTCCACGGCCCATTCCATATCCTGCGGATACTGGTAGTGCCGCTCCAGTTCCATGACCATTTCTGCCAGTTTGCGCACCTGATCATCGCTGAGGCAGGGAACATCGCGCAGAGCATCGGGAACGGAATCGAGCGTGCTTTCCACAAGGCCGGTTTTGGTGCGCACAAGGCGTAACCGTACGGTTTTGTGGGCAATGGTGGCCATGGTGATCTTTTTTGTGGCGCGGGAAACAAGCCACTGGTCGGGGGTTCCCGAGCCGTCCACAACCATTTCTCCCAGACCCCACAGGCCGTTGATGACTGTGGCATTGGAGCGCAGGTCCACCGGATGGCGCGAAAAAGCCACGCCTGCGGCCTTGGCCCGCACCATTTCGACGCAGCAAAGGCCCATGCCCGTGGCGTCCAGATCGTAACCGTGTTCAGCGCGGTAGGTCAGTGCGCGGGGCGAAAACAGGCTGGCAACCACCTTTTTAAAGGCGGACAGCAGATCCTGTCGGGTAACGCCGAGGATACTGCGGTACTGACCGGCAAAGGATTGCACGCCGTCCTCGGCAATGGCGCTTGAGCGCAGGGCCACAACCACATCCGCATTCTTTCCGAAGGCAGTGTCCCATTCCG
>JASGGT010000099.1:0-9638 GCA_047602655.1 Desulfovibrio sp.
CAACGGCTTGATGAGCGGTCAGCGCATAGCCCTTGTGTCTGTTTCCGGCCCCATCATGGATCCGGAACCTGCCCTCGAGTGGATACGCAAGGTGGAGCGCGACCCCATGATCGCGGGCGTGCTGCTGCGCGTGGATTCGCCTGGCGGCGGCGCGGCGGCATCGCAGGAGATTTATTCCGCCTTGCGCACTCTTGCCCAAAAAAAGCCCGTGGCTGTCAGCATGGGTTCCCTGGCTGCTTCGGGCGGGTTGATGGTCAGCATGGCGGGGGGGCGCGTGTTTGCCAATGCCTCCACCGTGACTGGTTCCATTGGCGTCCGCATGGACATTCCTCAGTTACAGGGCCTCATGGGCAAGATCGGCGTGGGGCAGGAGACCATAACCACCGCCCCCTATAAAGACGCCGGTTCCTACATGCGCCCGCTGAGCACCGAGCAGCGCGACTATTTTAAAAAAGTGCTGGACGACATGCACCAGCAGTTTGTGGACATCGTGGCTGATGGACGGCATATGGAACACTCCCGCGCCGCCGCCCTTGCCAGTGGCAAGATTTTTACCGGCCGTGAGGCCGTGCAGCTTGGCCTGGTGGACGAACTGGGCGGGCAGCAGGCGGCTCTGGCCTGGCTTTCTGAGCAATGCGGCGTACCAGCGGAGCGCAAGCTTGTGACCCGGCCCAAGGAGGGCGGCTGGTTGCCGCGTAGCCTCAAGACCATGCTTGGGGTAGATCTGAGTGCGTTGGGCAGTCTTTCTTCCAGCAGCCCGGTGTTTCTTTACCAGTTTTAGAGCAATTTCACTTTGAAAATGCTCTAACGCTGCACGAGAGTGCAGCGCGCCACAACGTGGCGTGGGTTCTGCCGAAAATCGTATTTTTCGGCAGAACGACACCTTTGAAATGTGAAGCATTTCAAAGGTAATTTGGTCTAGACTTTCTGCCTGCAGGCGTGCCGGAACCCGGCATGGATTATATATGAATAGGTAATAAAACCAAAAGACTAAAAAGATTGTGGGCGGCTGTTCTAGACAGCCGCCCTTCTTGTGCGACACTTTTGGCCGAAAAAATCCCGCGCTTTGCGCGGACATTTCAAGGAGCTTTGTCCATGAAATATGCGCTGTTGGGTTCATTGATGGCCTGCATGCTCTTGGCGGGCCTGTGCGGGACGGCCGCGGCTGCGGAAAAGCAATTCGGCCATTACAGCATAGACCTGCCCTCAAAATGCACGGCCACGGAAAAAGAAGGCATTGTGACGGTTTCCTGTGGGCAGGATTCCTTTTTTTCCATTGGCGTTTTTACCAAGGCCGAGACCGGCAATCTGACGACCAAACAGTTTGCCGAAAAGCAGTCGGCCCGGCTTAAGGGCACGGCTCCTTCAAAGGCTGACGATGGCGGCGGCTGGACGTTTCAGGCCATATACGGCAAGGTCATGACCCATGCGGACGTTTCTTCCGAGGGCGATCTGATGCTGCTGTTTATCAGCGACGTGAGCGACAAGGACTGGCCCGAAGCCCTGCAGAAGGCCTATGACTCTCTGCGCGGCACGGATGACCGTGCGGATGCCCTGATTCAGAAATCGCTTTTTGAGCGGGAATAGCCCCGCATCCCAAAAGCCTTCACTATGAAAAGTCGTGAGAAAAGCCCGGTCATGACGGACGGAAGCACTGCTGAAAGCCCCGCTTGCGCGGGGCTTTTGCATTTGGTTCATTTCATTCGTACTCTGCTCTAAATCTTGCCGGTCACATCCAGGCACTGCCAGGGCAGGCCGTAGACGTTGAGATCCTTCATGAAGGGATCGGGGTCAAACTGCTCCATATTCCACACGCCGGGCTTGCGCCACACGCCCTGGGCCACCATCTTGGCGCCGATCATGGCGGGCACGCCCGTGGTGTACGAAATGGCCTGGGAGCCCACCTCGGCGTAGCATGCTTCGTGGTCGCAGATGTTGTAGACGTAGACCGTCTTTTCCTTGCCGTCCTTGACGCCGCGCATAAGGTCGCCAATGCAGGTCTTGCCCTTGGTCAGGGGGCCGAGGGAAGCCGGGTCGGGCAGCAGTTTGGCAAGGAACTGGATGGGCTCAATGTCCTGCCCCTGGAATTTCACAGGGTCGATGCGGGTCATGCCCACGTTGCCAAGCACCTTGAGGTGGTTGAGATAGTTCTCTGAAAACGTCATCCAGAAGCGGGCGCGGCGGATGCCCTTGAGGTTCTGCACCAACGATTCCAGCTCTTCATGATACATGAGGAAGCACTTTTTGGAGCCGATGCCGTCAGGGAAATCAAAATTCATGGACCAAGACAGGGGATCGGTTTCCACCCATTCGCCGCGTTCCCAGTACCGCCCGCGCGCCGTAACCTCGCGGATGTTGATTTCAGGATTGAAATTGGTGGCAAAGGGCTGGCCGTGATCGCCCGCATTGCAGTCGATAATATCGAGCACATGCACTTCGTCCAGCTGATGCTTGAGCGCCCAGGCCGCGTACACGTTGGTGACGCCGGGGTCAAAGCCGGAACCGAGCAGGGCCGTCAGCCCCGCCTCGCGGAAGCGGTCCTGGTAGGCCCACTGCCACTTGTATTCAAACTTGGCTGTGTCCAGCGGCTCGTAGTTGGCGGTGTCCACGTAATGCACGCCGCATTCGAGGCAGGCGTCCATGATGTGCAGATCCTGATACGGCAGGGCCACGTTGCAGACCACATCGGGCTTTACCTGCCGGATGAGGGAGCACAGCTCGGGCACGTTGTCTGCGTCCACCTGAGCGGTGGCAACCTCAACGCCAAGGCGGGCCTTGACGCTCTGCGCAATGGCGTCGCAGCGGGAAAGGGTGCGGCTTGCCAGCGTTACCTTTGAAAATCCGCCTTCCTTGAGTACCTGCGCACATTTGTGCACCACAACGCTGCCTACGCCGCCCGCGCCAATAATCAGAATATGAGACATGTTCCTTCTCCGTGCTGGAAGAGGTCCTATACCACTGCGCGGCTTGGCCGCGCCGCCATTTTCATATATCGCGCCCGTGGGCGCAGGGTTGCCGGGCCGCATGACCCGGGCCGGATAACATGATGCCCGCACGGCGTGACAGAGCCGTTACGCCACGCGCGGAATGGGCCTTATGGCCCAGGAAAGTTCCGGCGTCAACAGGTCGCGGAGCAAAAACCGCCAACTCTGCCTTATTTCTCGCTTCTGGTCACAGGGCCCGGATCTGCCGCATCGCCATCCAGCAGGCGCACATGGGCGTAACGCCCGCTTTTGCGCGCCTGCTCGGCAAGCTCCAGCCCCTGACTCCTGCACTGCGGGCAGCCATGGCGCGGCACCAGTATGCACAGGGAGCGGGGCACCCGTTCCGAGGCCGTTTCAATGCGCCCCAAACCCGAGCACTCGCCGCACAGCCGCCAGGCCTCTGTCTGGCCTTCGCGAAGGTTGTCCGTGTCGTAAAAAATGCGCTTGCGCCACACCCACCAGCCATTTTCTTCCTCGCCTTCCGTGGGCTGCGCCGGGGGATGAAAATACACATCGCGGATCTGCCCGCACAATCTGGCGATGTATTCGCCAACTTGCGGGCGCTGCCGCGTGGCTTCTGGCGTCCAGCCCGGCTCTCGGATATCCGAGGCATCCAGCCCGGCCAGGGCAAGGCAGATGCCCAGATTCACGTAAGGCAAGGCCCCGCGTATTGAGTAGCCGCCTTCAAGCACGGCGATATGCGGTTGCAGGGCCGCATTGAGCGCCGCATAGCCCTGTGCCGAAAGTTTCATGTTGGCAAGGGGGTCGGTAAAGTGATTGTCCTGCCCGGCGGAATTGATGATCAGGTCAGGCTTGAAATCTTCCAGAATGGGCAGCACCGCATGCTCTATGGCATACAGATAGCCCTCGTCCGATGTTTCGGGCGGCAGGGGGATGTTGATGGTGCGCCCAAGAGCGCCGGGGCCGCCGCATTCCTGCAGAAAACCAGATCCGGGGTACAGGGTGCGCCCGTCCTGATGCAGGGAAATGAACAGGGTATGCGGATCATTCCAGAAAATGTCCTGGCTGCCGTCGCCGTGGTGCACGTCCGTATCCACAATGGCGATGCGCAGGGGGCGGCCGTCGGGGCGGGGATAGTGGTCGCGGATATATTCCACCATGACGGCTTCGTTATTGATATTGCAGAAGCCACGGTTGCCGTGCACCACGCGCATGGCATGGTGGCCCGGAGGCCGCACCAGGGCAAAGGCCCGCTGCTCGCGCCCCTCAAGTACCAGCCGGGCCGCGCGGATGGCCCCGCCCGCCGATGCAAGATGCGAATCCGTGCTCACTGCCGCAGCCGAAGGTAGGCAGAAATGCGCGCGCTCAAGCTGGGCATGCGTGGCAAAGGCGGGGCGGTATTCCGTAATGCCGGGGATGTCGAACAGCCCTTCTTCAAGCAGCTGGTCGCGTGTATAGAGCAGGCGCTCTTCCCGCTCCGGGTGTGTTGCAGAAATGGCCCAGTCAAAGGCAGGGAAAAACACCACCCCGAGACTGCGGGCCGCCACCAGAGGCGGTAGTGCTGTTTCAGTCATCACCTTCGCCAAGCTCTTCAAAATATCTGCGCCATAACGGGAATACGTCACCATGCGCCCCATGTGCGCAAGGCCCATGCCGTAGGCCAGATTGCTTTCGGCCACGGCCATAAAAAGTACGCCTTCAGTGTCGTGCAGGGCAAAAAAGCCGCCCGCGCCGCCATCCTTGCGAAAAACGGCGCAGTGCAGCAAACCGGGATCGCCAATAACATTGATCAGGGTGTATCCCTTGGGCGGCTGACCCGGCAGATAGGCCAGTTCCTTGCCACCACAAGGGGCAAAACGCACGCCCGCGCCTTCAACTTCAACTGTATAACATTCGTACATATATTCTCCTTGGTGGCGCATGGAGCGCGCCAAAAGCCTGCATGGCAGGCTGAACCGGCAAAATTGCAGGACCCGGAAAGCGGCTTGCGCCGCAAAAAGCTATTCCAATCCCCAACCGCGCTGCCGCAAGTGGGACTCAATGGCGGAACGGCACTGCAAAACCACGTCTTCCGGCGGCTGCGATGCGTCAATAATGGCAAAACGCTCGGGTTCTTCCTCAGCCAGAACCCTGTAGCCCTGACGCACCCGTTCGTGAAAATCAAGGCTCTCCGCGTCAAAACGGCCTTCTGAAACCACCAGACCTTCCTGACGGTTGCGCTCGCCAGCTCGCATGAGGCCGCAACGAACCGGCAGATCCAGCAACAGGGTCAGCTCCGGTTGCAGGCCGCCCGTGGCCGCCTGATTGAGCCTTTGCAGATATTCCGTATCAAGCCCGCGTCCGTGCCCCTGGTAGGCCAGAGTGGAATCGGTATATCGGTCGCACAGCACGGTCTGCCCTGCTTCCAGCGCAGGCCGGATGATCTCCGCCACATGCTGCGCCCTGTCGGCAAGAAACAGAAAAAGCTCGGCTCTGCTGGAGAGTTCGCGCGTGCGGGCATCAAGCAGTATGGAGCGCAGGCTGCGTCCAAGCGCGCAGCCCCCCGGCTCACGCGTACACAGGGGGTCGTGACCGTTTTTCTGCAAAAAACCCGCAAGATAGTTGATGGCCGTGGACTTTCCCGCGCCTTCTATACCTTCAAAAGAGATAAACATTCTTCTTTCACCGCTTTTTTGCGGGTTGCGGGGGCGGCTTTATCCGGCGTACGCGCGGCCCGGTGCACGGGTCGCCCCAGCGTAGCCTGCCAGGGTGTCCAGGCCTCGCCTTCGCCCTCTATCTGGGCAAACAGGCCACGGCACTGGGCCATCTTGGCGTCCAGGTTGTCGGCATAGTGCAGGGCCATGGCTTCAGGCGTATGCGGCACGCGCACCGCGCCGAACTCCAGCTCGCCATGGTGGCTCAGGATCAGGTGTTTCAGATGCCGCTGCAACGGTTCTTCCAGACCTGATTTAGCCAGGTACGGCTCCAGCATTTCAATGCCCAGCATGAGGTGCCCCAGCAGGCGGCCCTCATCAGTGTAATCATTGGCGATACCGCCAGAAAACTCGCGCAGTTTGCCAATATCGTGAAACAGCGCTCCCGCAAGAAAGGTCTGCCGGTCGAGTTCCGGGTAATGGTCGGCAATGCGGCGGCAGAGCTTGAATACGCTCAGGGTATGCTCAAGCAGCCCGCCCACATAGGCGTGGTGCACCCCCTTGGCCGCCGGACAGACCCGAAAGGCGGCGCGCATCTCGTCATTGTTAAAAAATCCCTGCACCAGCTTGCGCCAGGGCGCGTGCACAAATTCCTTTTTGATGAGGTCAAGCAGTTCATCCAGCATCTCGTCCAGCGGAAAGGGGCTGGCGGGCATAAGGGCCGCATGGTCCACAGCGGCGCATTCCTCATCGGAAAGAAAGCGCATCTGCTCCACCGTGAGCTGCACCTGATCGCGGTACAACCCCGCACGCCCCTCGACCCACACAAGGGTCCCCGCCGCGATTTCGCTGAACTCCGCGCTCAGCGGATGCCATATCTTGGCTTCAAGGCTGCCGCTGGCGTCAGCCAGGGTAAGCCGCCAGTACGGGCCATTACGCGACTGCCCCTGCGCTGCCTGCGTAACCACGAATATGCCGCGCGCCTCCGAGGCGGGGCCAATATCTTTGACGTAACAACCTTTTTCCATATATCGTTCCAGCGGCGCGCGTCTGCGCCGGGCATATGCTGTTTTCCACGCGGGCATGGCCCCTGACGCGGAACTTCCAAATTGGCAGGGCCGCGCAAAACACTGGAACCACGCGGGCCTTAGGCCGAATTTCCCTTCTTTCCGAGGTATTGTCAAATGGACGTTCTTCTGACCAACGATGACGGCATCCGCGCGCGCGGCCTGCGCGCGCTTTACGCAGCCCTGCTTGAAGCAGGGCATACAGTGCATGTGGTGGCCCCCATGACCCAGCAATCGGGCGTGGGGCACTCGCTGACCGTATTTGAACCAGTACGCGCCATGGATTTTGAAGAACCCGACTTCAAGGGTCTGGGTATTTACGGCACACCCACGGACTGCGTCAAACTGGCCCTTGGGCAGCTTTTACCCAAAAAGCCCGACATGGTCATTTCTGGCATCAACGCAGGCCCCAACGTTGGCCCTGACATTCTGTATTCCGGCACTGTGGGCGCTGCAACGGAGGCGGCCCACGAAGACCTGCCGAGCATTGCTGTCTCGCACGACTGCTACAAGGTCAAAAATGGCGACCTCCTGCCACAGGCCCGGCATCTGGTTGCGCTGGCCGAACGCATTGACTGGTCGCAGCTGGGCCGGCGCAGGGTTGTCAACGTCAACTATCCGGCCTGCCCGCTGAACGAGGCCAAAGGCCTGCGCGTCTGCCCGCAGACCAGCGCCGTATGGGTAAACACCTACTCGGAACGCCTGGACCCGCGGGGCGCGCCCTACTGGTGGCTTGAGGGCGAAATTCCGGCGGAAACCATCGAGCCGGATTCGGACAAAGACATGCTCAACCGTGGATACATCACCCTTACCCCCTTGCGCTTTGATTTTACCGATGCCGCTGGCCTGAATGCACTGGCGGGCATGAAGCTCGGCTAGCGCGTACACGGCCCGAAGGCCTTCGGCAACCCGCCGGAAACATAAGGAATCAGGCGTCCCCTCTTGACGCCGCCGCCTCATGTGAGCTACAGGCGCGCTCGGGCATGCGAAATCTGTTTTGCGTTTGCCCGGGCACCGCGCCCGCCGAAAGAGCTGCAAAGTAAGCCCGTTTCCTGCGCGACAGGCATTCCCCTTTACGGGGATTTGGTGTATGTGCAGACTTGTCATTTCCGGGCGACTGATGCTTTTTTGACCGTCCTTAATGCCAGACCCCTCTGGAGGAAATCATGCCTCTTATCAATCCCAAAGAAATGTTCGCTGCCGCCTATGCTGGCGGGTATGCCATTGGCGCGTTCAACGTCAACAACATGGAAATCATCCAGGGCATCATGAGCGCGGCCTCCGAGGAAAAATCGCCGGTCATCCTTCAGGTGTCGTCGGGCGCGCGCAAGTATGCCGGCCAGATATATATCATGAAGCTTGTGGAAGCGGCGCTTGCGCTTGACCCTTCCATCCCCGTTGTGGTGCACCTTGACCACGGCCCCAGTTTTGAAATGTGCCGCGACTGCATTGACGGCGGCTTCACCTCGGTGATGATCGACGGGTCGCACCTGTCGTTTGAAGAAAACATCGCCCTGACCAAGCAGGTGGTGGATTATGCCCACCCACGCGGCGTATGGGTTGAGGCCGAGCTGGGCAAGCTGGCAGGCATTGAAGAACATGTGCAGTCTGCCGAACACGTCTACACCGATCCCGATGAAGCCGTGGAATTTGTAAACCGCACCGGCTGCGATTCGCTGGCTGTCGCCATCGGCACAAGCCACGGTGCGTACAAGTTCAAGGGCGAAGCCAAGCTTGATTTTGACCGCCTGCAACGCATTGGCGACAAGCTGCCCAATTACCCCCTGGTACTGCACGGAGCTTCCAGCGTACCACAGGAATTTGTAAGCCTGTGCAACCAGTTTGGCGGTCAGGTTGGCGGAGCCAAGGGCGTGCCTGAAGACATGCTGCGCAAGGCTGCGGGCATGAACGTTTGCAAAATCAATGTGGATACGGACATCCGCCTGGCTGTCACCGCGTCCATCCGTCAGTATCTTGCCGAACACCCCGACCAGTTTGACCCGCGCGCCTACCTCACCCCGGCCCGCGATGCCGTCAAAAATATGGTGGCCCACAAGATCCGCAATGTCATGGGATCTTCAAATAAAGCCTAATCCCTACGCCCCAAGGAGCGCGAATCATGCCCGTGAAAGTTGGAATGAACGGCTTTGGCCGCATCGGTCGGTATCTGCTGCGTCTTATGGCCGACGATAAAGAGATTCAGATCGCCGCCATCAACGCCCGTGCGGACAACGCCGCGCTGGCCTATCTTTTCAAGTATGATTCCACTTACGGAACCTTTCAGGGCACTGTTGACCACGATGAAAACGGCATCATCGTCAATGGCCGCCATATCGCCGTTACCCGCTGCAAGGCGGGCGAATGGGAATGGGAACGCCTTGGCGTAACCCTGGCCGTGGAAACCACGGGCACCATCAAGGATCGCGAGGGCCTGGCCCAGCATCTGGCATGCGGCGCAAAAAAGGTTGTGATCTCCGCTCCCGGCAAGGATGTGGACGCCATGATTGTTATGGGCGTGAACCACAACACCTATGATGGCGCAAAGCACAGCGTCATTTCTGCCGCTTCCTGCACCACCAACTGTCTGGCCCCTGCGGTCAAGGTACTGCACGAAACCTTTGGCTTCCGCCACGGCCTCATGACCACCATCCACTCTTACACCATGAGCCAGCGCATTCTGGACGGCACCCACAAGGACTGGCGTCGCGGCCGCGCCGCAGCCGTGTCCATGGTGCCTTCAAGCACGGGTGCGGCCAAGGCTGTGGGGCAGGTCATGCCGGAGCTGGAAGGCAAGCTCAACGGCATGTCGGTGCGTATCCCCACCTTTGACTGCTCGCTGGTCGACCTGACCTGCGAAGTGGAAAAAGCCTGTGACGCCGCCGCGGTAAACGCGGCCCTTCAGGCTGCCAGTAAGGGCGCGCTGGCCGAAAACATGGGCTATTCCGAAGAACCGCTGGTATCCATAGACTACAAGGGCAGCACCTTCGGCGGCG
>JASGGT010000100.1:0-9600 GCA_047602655.1 Desulfovibrio sp.
CAACGCTGGCGGTCAGGGTGAGGCATGAGTGCTGGTCGCAACACTGGGTGTGCAGCTGTTCCACAAGTATGTGGGCGCGCTCGCGTATGCCAAGCAGCGACATCTTTTCCGTACAGAAAACCAGAAATTCATCACCGCCGATGCGTCCCACAATATCCACGCCACGGAAATTGCGACGGATGATCTGGGCCATGTCAAAGAGGGCCTTGTCGCCCATGGCATGGCCGAACCGGTCATTGACGCCTTTGAAGTTGTCAAAATCAACCATGAACATGGCGTAGAATTGCGGCAAGGGGGATTCGTGCGTTTCCAGAAATTGAGATACGGCTTTCTCCGTGGACATTTTGTTGCGCATGCCGGTGCCGCTGTCGCGTGTGGCCTGGGTGCGTAATTGCAGCTCCAGTGACTTTTGTTTGTCTACATCGGTAATAATGCCGATGGAGTAGATGGGCGAGCCCTGGGTGTTGGCTATCTGGAGGCTTCGATACGGAACCAGCGGTATTCGCCCGAAGCGTCGCGCAGGCGCGCTTCCAGAGTGCATTTGTGCTGGTGTGGCGCGAGGCGCACTTCATTCTGAAAAGCTGTCAGGCGCTCCTGATCGTCGGGGAACAAAGGAATGGCCGGGTCGTTTTCCAGAATATTGAAGACAGCGCCGAATGTGCGCAGCCATTGGGCCGAGCAGGAAAAATAGCCGTTAACAAGGTTTTGCTCAAAAATATTGATGTCGTGCTGTTCCAGAATAAACTGGTATCGCTCGTCGGAAATGCGCTTGGAAAGCGCCGCCTCCTTGTTGCGGCTAATGTCGAAAACAATGCTCTGGATGTACGAGCGCCCGTGTTCAAAATTGACCATTGAACCCTTGTGGTAGAGCCAGATGAAGGATCCGGTTTTGGTGCGTGTGCGGTATTCCACATCAATGGGCTGGTTGTTTTTTATCTGCCTGCGCATGATGCGCAGGGTGGCTTCGCGATCCGGCTCGTATACGGTGGCGGCAAAACTGTTGCCAAAGTTTTTTTAAATTCCGCCTCGGTAAAGCCAAGCATCCGCATGTAATTGGGGCTGACAAAAAGAAACGTGCCGTCCGGGCTGAAAAATTTGAGCACCCCGCCGGACATGCTGGCAATGATAGATCGATAATCTTCCTGCTGACGGCGCAGCTTGCGTGAGGAATTGCGCTCGAGCAGCAGCAGGAACGTGAGGATAATGCCGGCCAGAATGACCAGCCGCCATACCAGCTCGTTGGTAATGAGCGTCTGTTTTGAAACCGTGGCGTTTCCCGCCTGCTGGGGAACAAGCGAAACCATGCGCCAGCCAAAACGTTCCACAGGTGTTGTGGCGATGAACAGGCCCCTGTCGCTGTCCGCAAGCGGCAGACTGCCGCGCGCCGTCTGCAAAGTTTTGCCGCAGCACGTCTTCCACATCCTCCGGCAGCCCGTCTTTTGTAAACGAGGCGAAGAGGTTGTTCATGGTCTTGCCTGGAGGCGGCGACCAGAAGAGAGGCTGCCCTGAAGCGTCAAAATCGATGTTGTAGGTGTTGTTGCTGAACGCCCACGTTTCCATGTTGGTTTCTATGCCTTCAGCCGGGAATTCGCTGACAAGTACCGCCTGCACCTTGCCCAGGGCAACCAGCGGGTTGGCAATGAGCAGTGTCCTTGGGTTGGTGGGGCCGCCAGCGGTGGCAACATGGGTCAAGCCCTGGCGAGCGCGTAAAAAGATCGGGTCGGTGCTGAAGTCGGTCTGCGTGCCTCCGCCGTCAAAACCCCTGCCGTCCGCATCAACAATGCTGAAACGTCGCACTCCATGAGCGTAAAACAGGGGGGCAAGGCCAAGCACGTATTCCCTGCTGATGCTATATTCCTGCTGCGCCAGATATTTGGTCATGCCGCTCATTTCCATCATGCTGTTGCGAACAGCCTGATAAAAATTGTTGCCCGCGCGGGCGTTCACCTCGGCAAGACGCGTAAGCGTTGTGGCAGAGATGTTTGATGTAACATCGCTCGCGTAATCATGAATAAAAATAATGGGGGCAAGAAACAGGAGGACAAGAACGGCAAATGATATGAGAGGCTTGGAGATATCTGACATGTCTCATTATCCGTGGTGTTTGAACCAGGGTAGGCCGTTGAAACGAAAGAACCCCTGGGCATTGCCCGGGAGTCTGTATCAGTACGGTGCGGCAAAATTCGGCCGCTGAATATCAGGTGTGATCGCTCCAACTGAACCAGACAAGGGTCTGTATCACAGTCAAACGCCAAGAATGGGAGAATTCTTTTACTGAAAGTTCCCGGTACGGTGCAAAGCAGACCCAATCAGTAATAATAGTCGTGATCTTTTCTAAATTTTATGTGGATTTTTATGGTATTGTCAATAGATATAGCCTGAGTAATATTGTGTAATGATAATAATTTATAATATTTTGTATTTACTGTTAAAAATAAAAGCGCTCACGCGGCTTTGCAGCGCGCGCTGATGGTGTGCAGCGCCTGCGGCGGCAGTGCGACAGTCAGGGCCAGCACGGCAAAAGGCCCTGCGGAAGCAGGGCCTTTTCAGGTATCAGTGCAGCCAGCGTGCATGCCGGCAGTTGGCAGGAGTACTGTCAGCCGCAGAAAGGCACAATAGAGCAGTTAACTCATTTATTCGTAAACTACTCCGGGGCTGTTTCTAAATAAATGATTTTGCGCCAAGGGCAAGGAAAAAGGCTTTTTTTACGAAAGGAATGTACGCTTACGGTACATGACTGGAGTAAAAAATGGCCTTTTGACGCAGCCAGTTGGACAAAAGAATTATTTAGAGACAGCCCCTAGGCAAGCTTGGAGAGCAAGGTTTCCTTGATGGAATCAATGCTGCCTTCGCCGTTCAGTTCAATATACTTGGTCTTGCCCGCGCCGGCGAGGTTCTTGTAGAAATACGCGGCGGCCAGGGTGCCGTCGGTGGTATTGTAGTAAATGTCGTGGCGCTTGTTGATGGCGCCTTCGTCCTGGTCATCGGAGCGGCTGGAAAGCGCGCCGCCACAGACGCGGCAGACATCGCCGTTGGGCTTGATGGCGTCAATAAAGATGTTGTTGGGGTGGTTGTTGTTATTCTTGCAAAGGCGGCGGCCCATGATGCGGTTTTTGGCCACTTCGCGGGGCAGAAGAATTTCAACCACGTAGTCAAGCTGCATGCCTTCTTTCTGGAGGGCGTCCCACAGCTTCTGGGCCTGCACGGTATTGCGGGGGAAGCCGTCAAGCAGCCAGCCCTGCTGACCCTTGGTCTTCAGGGTTTCCAGCACCATGGGGATGGTGATGTCATCGGGCACGAGGTCGCCGCGATCGATGTAAGCCTTGGCTTTTTTGCCCAGCTCGGTGCCGCCGCCGATGTGTTCACGGAAGATGGCCCCGGATTCGATGTGGGCGAGGTTGTACTTCTGCTTGATCAGGTCGCCCTGAGTGCCTTTGCCGCTGCCGTTGGGGCCAAAAATAAGGATATTCACTGGTACTCTCCTTGCCGGAACCGAGTTAGTTTGTGCAAAAAAGAACACAACTGGCACCCTATCCCCTAAAATAGGCCCTGTCAACGGGTGCTGGGAAGAATGCTCGACATGTTGCAGCCCGCCGGGCCGCTGCCTACCTAAAGAGCTTCCAGGTGCCTTCCACCACGCTGCCAAGCACATCCACAAAACCCTGGGTGATGCCGCCAATGGTGTTGAGCAGCAGCTTGCCAGCGCCAATGGATGTTTTGCTGTTGTCCAGGCTGCCATAAAGGCGCATGGGGAATTCTGGAAGATTCTTCATGTTTACGGTAAAGTTACAGTCAAGGGTCTCGCTGTTTAGGTCTATCCATCCGCCGCCTGTAACAGTGAGGTCCTGCCCCTTGAGATAAAAATCACCACTTTTTGCAATGCCGTTGGTGATTGCGCCGGAGCTGCCCGCGGCATCAAAGCGGGTGGGTTTGCCCTTGAGCTGCCCGTCTTTGTCGCGCGACTGGTAAAAGCCATTGTGAACGTTGAACCGCCATTTGCCGTTCAGACGCGCGGGCAACTGGTTTGGCCCTGTCAGTTCCGCGTCAACCTCTGAACTTATGCTCGCGCGCCCGCCTAGGGCAGCGCTGCCGCCGCGATCCTTGCTTGCCGCGGCAAGGTCAAAGCCGTCGATGGAAAGGGAGTTGGCAAAGCCCATGCCTTTGTTGAAGCGCATTTCCCCATGCGCAGACACGGGCGAGCCATAAAATTTGCCGCCCTGGCTTTCATAGCGCAGGGTTCCGTTCTCCATCCTGGCTTTAAGGCGCAGGTCGTCGGTGCGCAGTTTCCACAGGGTGAGCTGGCCAACGTGCGCTTCGCCCTCAGCGGAAAATGCGCGCATGAAGCGCAGGTCCCACGGTTTGCCGTCGGTCTTTTTTTTGCCTTTGCCGCCATCTGCCAGCCCGGCGGTCTTGTCGCCCACGTAGCGGTCAAGATCAATCTGCGGAGCGGAGAGCTTGAATCGCAGGGCCAGCTCCTTGCGCCAGTCTAGGCTGACACTGCCGGAAATATCGTTTTGATCCACCTTGGCGTGGAATTCTGACAGCGCCAGGGAACCGCTATCGCCCTTGAAGGCTGTGTCCAGCTCAATGCGACGCAGGGGTTGGGGCACATTGGGGTTGGCAGCGCCCAGCAGGCGCAGTGTTTTTGAGCTGTCCGGGATAAAGGCGGAGACCTTGCCCTGCCAGACCATACCGTCCTTGCCCATGCCCAGTTGCCCCGTGCCGGAAATGTCTGCCCCGAGGGCGTTCACGTGCATGTCTGTGGCCGAGAGCTGGTTGCGCGCCGCCTGACAGCTGAATTTGCCGCTGATCTGCGCTTGCAGGCCCTCTGGCTGGAAGGATTTTTCCGGGCTGAGGCTCAGGCTGATGGTGCCGGGCAGGTTTTGAAAATCCATGTTGCCGCCGCCCTGCCCATCGCCGCTGAACCAGAGCCTGCCGTTGAGGTCCACGCTGGCGTCAATGCCTTCATCGGCAATGGTGGCAGCCCACTGGCCTTCAAGGCCCAGACGGCTTTGCTCCCAGGCCGCCGTGCGGGCTTTAAGGCTTACATCAAGCGTTTTAAAGCCCACAGCGCCGGGGGAGGCCTTGCCGGGGATATTGTTCGGCGGGCGCAACTGGCCTTTTTCGGCCCGGGCGCTTACCGTGCCGCGCAACTTGCCCAGAAAAACATCCAGCTCCCGCCCCTGGCTCATGACGTCCACATCGCCGCGCAGCTTGCCGCCGCTCACGGGCATGACCGGGAGGTCTTTTGCCAGATTTTCGCCATTAACGTCACGCAGGTGCAGGCGGATGGCGTAGGGAGTATCCGGGTGACCGCCCAGAATGGTGTCGCCCTTGACGCTGCCGCCGTAAAGAGTGCCGTCAACAATCAGCAGCGTGTCTTCAAAGTGGGTGACCTGGTCAACCAGCCCCTGCTTGATGACGACCAGCGCGTCGTTGATAACAATGGGGCCGTAGTTCACCCGGGTTGCGGCAAGCCGGATGTTGTAATCAAGACCAATTTCGCCGGGGACCACAGGCTTGCCGGGCATGGGAGTGAGCGGCCCGTGGCCGTATCGCGGTTCGGCAGGCACAGTACCCACTGATTCGGGGATGGCGCGCCCCAGGTTCACTGTCTCGGCCTTGAGATCCAGCAGCAGTTCCGGCCTGGCCCAGCTCGCGACGCCGCCGGAACCCAAAAAGCGGCTGCCTGCGGCGGTTACATCAATATGAGGAACGCGCAGCCCTTTGCCGTCCACAGAAAAATCAAGGGTGCCCAGGGTTACTTCGTCCAGCGCGACCTGAAGGCCGGGCGCCAGATTGCGGGCAAAGCCCAGCCATTCTGTCAGGCTTGCGCGCTGCAGTTGCAGGCGCCCTTCAATACTGATTGTGTCCGGCCCGCCCAGGCGCAGCATGCCGTTGACGGTCACATCGTCCTGCCCAAGCCGCAGGCGCAGGTTTTCAAGGTTGATGCCCTGATCTGCCTTGTCTCGCTGGGCCACTGTGCCGGTCACGTGGGCTGGCAGCAGCACTTCATCCTTGCGCAATTCGCCTTCAAGGTCGCTGCTCAGGCTCCAGCCGTTGGCATCTGCCTTGAGGCCGAGCGCAAAGTTGAGGCGGGCCAGCCAGTTGGGCAACTGCATGGTGCCCTTGACCGCCAGCTGCGGCGTTTGCGCCAGGGGAGCCGCGAGGTCTGTCTTGCCTTCCAGATTGAGGTGCTCAACCTTGGCTGGCGTTTGACCTTCTGGCTGAAGAATCGCTGTGGCGCAAAAAAAGTTGCCCTCCAGGCGCGTGCCCGAGGCCGTTTCCAGGTCGCACTGAAGCCCGTTGGCCGTCAGCAGCGTTTTGTCCGCGCCGATGATGTTCACTTCGCCCTGCGAAACTGCCAGCCTGAACCGACCCGGCAAAATGCCCGGCAACAGCGCCGCGCCTCCGGTGGTGTCCCCGGCAAGCCGTGTCAGCCACGATTGCACGGAATCCTGGGCAGGGGGCTGCTCTGGCGCGGCTGCGTCTTGCAGGGGGGGCGCTGTATCGGTTGCGGCTGTTGCTGTTCCGCTCTGCGCCTGAGAAGCGCTGGCCTTTGCCGCCGGGGATGCGGCAGGCTGAGGGGCGGATTTGGTGGCGGCTTTGAGTGATGTTCCGCCGTTTACAGGCGCGGCCTGCGCTGCAACAGGCTGTGCGGCTTCGGCATTGTCAGGGAACAGAAAGGGCAGGCTGAGCGCCACGGGTAGTTCGCCTTTGAGGCGGGGGCGCAGCAGGGTGATATTGCGGGGCAGCAGTTCGCCTCGCAGCAGTGCGAGAAAGTCGGGCCGGAGTGTGGCGTAGGCAACGGTAAAACTAAAGTTTTTGCCCTCCACGCTGGCATTGCTGACAGCCAGGGAAGGTAGCGGCAAAAGGGCTACATTGACCGATTCAACAGTAATATTCAGGCCGGTGCTGGCGGCAATCTCTTCAATATAATGTTGAGCCAGCGCCTCGGGATTGCGTTGCAAAAGCCAAAAGACCGCCGCCGACATAGCCGACACGGTTAACAGAAGCGCCAGAAAAATGCGCGTGATAAGGCGAAGTCGGCCAGGGTTGAGCAGCATGTGCATTCTCGCGTCTTGACGCCTTGGGGCGTCGAGGCTAGGTTTTGAACCTATTGCAAATCGGGCCTGTTGGCAACTGCCGGGCATGAGATGCCAAGCACTGTGCGCAGTTAGCGCAGAACCACATTACTGTTGCCGGGGGCGCATGAAGCGGCTTTTGTGGATAGGCAGTCCTTTTTTCAGCGATGCCCTTTCTTCCTGCGGCTGGGATACTGTGGCCCGGCACAATTTTGAGCATGCCGCCGTGTTTGGCTGGCATGATCTGGTGCGTATCGCGGGCTTTGAGCCAGACGTGCTGGTAGTGGCCGACAAAAGCCGTGCTCCCTATGTGCTTGGCGTAGAGGATTTTCCGTGCCTCACTGTGTTCTACAGCGTGGATTCTCACATCCATTCGTGGCAACCGTATTACGCTCAGGCTTTTGATGTCTGCATTGCGTCTTTGCGCGATCATTTGCCGCGTTTTGCCGGATCATATCTGCCCGCAGACCGAGTATGGTGGTCCCCGGCCTTTGCCTGGGCGCATGACGCGCCCGAACCGCAGACCGCCAAGGATATGGACTGCGTGTTTGTGGGGACGGTCAATGCCGATCTGCCGCGCCGCACGGCCTTTCTGGAAAAGTGCCGCAGCGGGCTGCCGGAATTGCAGATTGTAACCGGTTCCTACCGCCATTTATACGCAAGGGCGCGGGTGGTGCTGAACCACTGCGAGCATGGCGACCTGAATTTTCGGGTTTTTGAAGCCCTGGGCTGCGGCAGTTGCCTTGTGACGCCGCGCATCGGGCACGGGCTGACGGATATCTTTGCCGAGGGCGAGCATATGCTCTGCTACGGGGCGGATACGGCGGAGAATGGCAGCATTGCAGATGCCGCAACCGCTGCTGGCGAGGCCGTGGCGCAAGTGCGCTATCTGCTGGAGCACCCGGATGTTGCCGCGCGCATGCGCCAGGCAGCGCTGGCCTGCATAGACGGAGGGCATCGGTCGGTTCACCGCGCAAGAGCATTCAGCGACAGGGTGCGCGCCCTCCTGACCAGCGACCCGCAGTGCGTTGCGCGCCGCAGGGGCAATGCCGTAGCCATCCGCAAGAATTATCTACGGTTGCCCTATCTGCATTGGGCAGAGGAGTTGCGCAGAACCGGGTTGAGCGAGGCCTATCTGGCGGCTGCCAGGGGGGAATTTGGACTGAAAGGGCGGGAATGAGCATTAAAAAAACGTTGAGAACGGGTATTCTCAACGTTGAGAGCATCAGTGCCTGCTGTTTCTTCCTGAAGAAGCGGGAATGCCCACAGCCGGATCAAAATGCAGATGAGCGCGGGTCAACATCGGATGCAATGCTGACGCACTGGGCGGGTTCATCAAAACTCAGATGCAGCAGGGGGTCTTGCGCGGGCTGCGGGGCAGGGCGGGGTGCAAGCCGGGCGGCTCCCTTGTGGGAGAACTCGGCATCAGCGGGTTCCGTCATGTCCAGCGCGTCAAGGCGTGCTTCCAGCGAGCGTAGCAGCACCCGCATCTGTGCGTGTTCTTCGTGCAGCGATTTGCAAAGTTTTTCCTGGCTGCGCAGCATGTGGTACAGCACAGCCAGTATTCCGAAGAAGCATAAAAAAATGAAAAGCATGATGGAAAACATGGCAGGCCTCCAAAAATACGGGCCGGGAAGGCCCGGCCAGCAGTTTTTATATACGTTCAACACCTCTTGGGCAAGGAGCTTTTATGGCCGCGCAACACATTGAACCGCATCTTGTAATGGCAGACGAGCGCGGCAATATCTATGACGATCCCGATCTGCTCATGGTCTGTCGGCGTGGCGCGCAATGGGGGCTGCCGCGCCCGGACGAGCTGATTCCCCTGCCTGAAGAAAGCGAGTTTTTTCTGCTGCCTGGCAGGCAGGCCGTAGGCCTTGATCCCGAAACCGGGCGCATCGCGCCCCCCGAGGGCGAGGCCCAGCTTGCCGTGGCCGCCTTTGCCGCACCCGGCTATACGCTTTCGGCGCATCCTGCCTATGAAAGCGGCGAAAACGCGCCCATGTTGCCCCTGTTTGCCTACGGAGCCGTGGGGTTCGCCAGAGGCCGCTTCTATATCTGCGCCCGCCGGGTGGATACCGAACCCCGGCAGATTTTCAGCAATATTCCGCGTGGCCGTATTGAACAGGGTGCCCGCACCCTGCTGCGCGATTACCCCAAAAACAGGCTCATCCGTCATATCATGGATAACTGCGTGGCGCGCTACGACTGCCCTGCGGCCCGCAACTTTGCGCTGGGCCGATACGAAGCTCCGTTGCCTTCGTCCCGCGCCTGCAATGCCAGTTGCATTGGCTGTATTTCCGCGCAGGAGAAGGACTCGCCCATTCAGTCAACGCCGCAGTGCCGCCTTGCCTTTACGCCCAGTCCGGAAGAGCTGGCCGAAGTCATGCGCGTCCATTCCGGGCGCGAAACGCGTACGCCCATTTATTCCTTTGGGCAGGGCTGCGAGGGCGATCCGCTCATGAATCCCGATCTGCTGGTGGAGAGCGTGCGCCAGTTCCGCGCGGGCGAAGGC